>JBBIQY010000049.1:0-28752 GCA_037442085.1 Anaerolineae bacterium | reverse complement strand
AATTCCGCCGCCAGCGCGCGATGGTGGGCCGCGTTTGCCTCGTACTGTGCGTCTTTGACAATTTGAGACTCGATCACATCCATTTCGGACTTCCTCAGCGGGATCGTGGTGAGTGAATGATACAATCACTTTCAAATTATTTCTCTCGGCCCTCAGCTTTTGCCGAACATGCCCAAAGTCAAAACCCTTCCCGCCGACGACCCCAAGCTTCAGGAGGCGGTGAACCGACACAAACGCGCCCAGCAAGTCAACGGCTGGATCCTGATCGGCTTCGGCGTACTGACACAGGTGGTCGCCGTCTCCAGCGAGCCGCTGCACCCGGTGGCCGGCCTGGCCTTCATCGCCATCGGCTTCTTTTGCCTGGCGTGGGGCGACCCGGCCCTGCTGGCCACCTCGGCGGTGTTGTTCGCCTTCGCCATCGTGCCGACGGTGAACCCCGCGCTCACCCTGCTCGGCCCTGACCCCATCCAGCGGCTGGCCGGCCTCAGCGGTTGGGAGGTCGCCATCATCGTCATCGTCAAAGGTGTGTTGGCCTTGACTTCGATGCAACAGTTCCTGCTCTTTCGGCTGCTCTATGGCACAGAGCGCATGGTGAGCGACGAGCCAAATCTCAACCTCATTCCGCCGTTGGTCACGAACCGGACGGACATCTACGCGCGCTGGTCACGCACGACGGGGATTATTGCCGCGCTGCTGGGCGGGCTGGCGCTGGGCTTTCTGGCTGTGGCCCCCCAGGCGCTGGCGACGCGCTACGCGGCGGAGCTGGCCGGCGCGCTGGGCGCAGTCGCGCTCGGCCTGGGCGTGGGCGCGGCCTTCTCCCCCACCGATGAGCGCCCGGCGGCGCTGCTCGGCATGGGGACGGGCGCCGCCGCTTATCTGGCAGCGGCAGCGGTGCTGTGGGGGTTGACTTGATCGGCAAATGAATCCGCGGCAATTGCAACGCCGCTGCCGTCGGGCGGCGACTCGCGCAGGCGGCCTGCCCACCGGCCAGGTTTCATTGTCATCGCGGTAGTTTCCAACTACCGGCACGCTTTCACCACCGGGCGGATGAATGTAAAATCCCGCCATGTCCCGCTCCCCTAACCGAATACTGCTGATGGGGCTTGCGCTTAGCCTGACAGCGTGCGACAGTCTGCCGTTCCGCATTGTGCCGGTCACGCCGACGGCCACCGCGCTGCCCGTACCCACCACGACGCCTGCGCCGCAGACGGCGGTCACGTTCACCGTGGTCGCACCCGCCAACACGCCTGCCGGCGCGCAGTTGGCCGTGCAACTCATTGATGACGTGACCGGCGCGCGCCCGCTCGTCCCACTCAGCAACAGCGGTGGTAATTTGTGGACCGGCACAGCGCCAGCCACGCGCGGCGACGTGCTGCGCTATCGCTACGTGCGCACGGCGCCCGGCTTCGCCGAGGAACTCACGCCGCTCAACCAACCGGTGCCCTATCGCCTGTTCGTCGTGGCCGTCGAAGGCGAGGCGGTTGCGGAGGCGACCGACATTGTGGCTGCCTGGAGCGACACGCGCTGGGGCGGCGGCGATCAGGGCGCGCTCATCGGCTTCGTGCGCAACTCCAACAACAATCAGGGTGTGGCCGGAGTCCTGGTCAGCGCGGCGGGGCAGTTGACGCTTACGGCCCACGACGGCTACTACGCCCTCTACAACGTCCCCTCCGGCAACCAGCGCGTCACCATCCTCGCGCCGGACGGCTACCTGCGCCCGACACAAAACATGGCCGGCGTCCCGCCGAGCCAGGTGGTGCAGCTCGACCTCAGCTCCCCCGACCCGAACTCGGTCTCGGTGACGTTCGTGATGACGCCACCCACCGACACCGATGCGACGGCTACTCCCCGGATCATCGGCAACCTGGCGCAGTTGGGCAGCACCTTCACCCTGCAGGCCGACGGCACCTCCATCGTCGGCGCGCGCGCGCCCGCGCTCTTCCCGCTCAACGATGGCACCGGGCGCTATGCCGTCAGCGTCCGCGTTTTCGAGGGCACGGTCATTCGCTACGCCTACACGCTCGGGGACGGCTTCTGGAACGGTGAACTAGACGAGACCGGCGCGCGCCGCGTGCGCACCTTCCGCGTGCCCTTCGGCGATTCGACGCAGGTGGATGCGGTGACCGGCTGGCACACCGGCGCTTTTCCCCCGGTTGTATTCGAGGTAACCACCCCGGCCAACACGCCACCCAATGATGTGCTGACCATCCAATTCCGCACCACACAGTGGCTGGGGCTGCAGTTGATGGGGCGGCTGGCGCTCAATCGCTGGCGCTTCGTCCTCTACAACCCGCTCAACTTTACCGGCAACGTCGGCTACCGCTTCTGCCGCAACTTCGCCTGCGGCGCGGCAGACGATGTCCAGACCGCCGGCGCGGCCAGCCTGGGCCGCCTCTTCACGCCAACCGTCCTGCCTCAGATTCGCCCGGAGGCCGTAGCAAGCTGGCGCTGGTGGGATGATGCGCCCTTGCCGGACCTGAGCGTCCTGCCCCCGCCCGGCGGCCCGCGCCCGGAGTTGTCGCTCGGCGTCGGCCTGCCGGAGCCGTGGCAACCGCTGGCGCTGCCGTTCTATCCGGAGACGGTGCGCAGCATCCAGGGCACCGCTGCCGACACGTTGACGATCGTGCGCCGCAGCCTGATGCGCGGCGTAGCGCCGCCCCTCCTCGCGGACGACCCGGCGTTGACCATGCCGGACTACGAAGTGCGTGCCCTGGCCGAACAGGCGCGCGCCGCCGGCCTCAAAGTCGTCCTGCATCCAGTCACCTGCGCCTACACGCCATACGGCTCCTGCGATTACTTCAACGGCTATACGCCCACCGCGCGGTGGTACGAAGCATACGAGCGCCACATGCTGACTCAGGCCAGCCTGGCGGCGGCCATTGGCGCGGACACGCTGGTGATCGGCGATTACAAGCTGCAACCGACCCTGCCCGGCGAGCCGGGCGCCCCCGCCGATGCGGAGGGTCGCTGGCGCAACCTGATCGCCCGAGTCAGGGAACGCTTCGGCGGGCGATTGGCCTTTGAACTGCTGCTCGGCGCCGACGTCTGGCCCAACCCACCGCAATTCCTTGACTCGGTAAATTTCATCCGCGTCCACTGGTGGGCGCCGCTGGCCGGCAACCCGGCCACACCGCTGGCCGAGATGACCACCGCCGCCGGCAGCCTGATGGATTCACGTCTGAGGCCGGTCATGGATCGCTTCCCCGGTAAGTTCCTGCATATCAGCGTGGCATACCTCGCCGCCGACGGCGCGGCGACGCAGTGTCTGCGCCGGGTGGACGGCAACTGCCACGCCTTCAGCGACTTCAACCCGGAGGCGCCGGACGTGGGCGCGTACGGCCTCGACCTGAGCGAACAGGCCGACGCTTACTCCGCCGTCC
The DNA here is from genome assembly GCA_037442085.1 of Anaerolineae bacterium. Taxonomy (GTDB): domain Bacteria; phylum Chloroflexota; class Anaerolineae; order Anaerolineales; family UBA6663; genus JANWXR01. Next base: position 25,372 of record JBBIQY010000049.1, on the reverse strand, counting down.
TGGCCGCTGCCTTTCAAAGACCGTGGGTCAATGGCGTGTCGGCCTATGGCTACAACCCCTTCGTCAGCCTGCGCGACAAGTCACTCTCGGTGCGCGGCAAGCCGGCAGAGGTCGTGCTGGCCGCCTGGTTCCTGCGCTTCCAGGGCCGCTGATCAACGAATGGGATAGACTCAGCGCAGATGAAGCGGATGGGCAGCTTTCATCCGCCTGAGCCGAGCCGCCCGGTTACCAGCCGTCGAAAACAAAAGCCGGCTCGCGTCAGAGCCGGCTCGGAGAAAAAGCGATAACGGAGCGGGAGCTACTTCAGCTTACTCAGCGCCTTGATGCATTTAGCGCACAAGATCTTCTTCACCAAACGGTTGCCCTCCAGCACCTTCGTCTTCTGGAGGTTCGGGCGAAAGGTGCGCGACGTGCTGCGCTTGGAAAAAGAGACGTTGCGGCCGAACGCCGTGGTCTTGCCGCAGTTTGCACAGTGAGCCATGATCGCAGGTCCTTTCTACACACAAAGACGGCTGGTGAGCCGTCTCGCACATAGGCATTCCCAAAACAGAGCGGACGAGATATTATCACAGTCCAGGTGAAGCATCAACTCTGAGGCCGCGCGGAGCAACGCGGCAGCCCGGCCGACGGCCGGCCGTCGGCGGCTGACCGCCAGCGCGGAGATTATCGGCATGTCTGCAGAAGAACACAACCTGCTTGGCAAAATCCATATCGCGCCGGCCGCCGTCGCCACCATCGCCAGCCACGCCGCCCTGCAGAGTTACGGCGTGGTCGGCATGGCCGCCAAGAACGTGGTGGACGGCCTGACCAACATCCTCACCCGCGACCCGCGCCACGGGGTGGAGGTGGCCTTCCAGCCGGACGGCCTGGTGATCAACGTCTACGTGATCATGGAGTATGGAACCCGCATCAGCGCCGTGGCGCACAGCCTGTCCAGCGCTATCAAGTTCAACGTCGAGAAGACGCTCGGCCTGGAAGTGAAGGAAGTCAACGTCCACGTCCAGGGCCTGCGCGTCAGCACACCCGACGCCTAGGGCCGGGCCGCGGCGGTTTTGGAGACTGCCGCAGTTTCCGGCAACACCGTCTATGACCGCCGAACCGATTGTCCCTCCCCGCGCGTATCACGACCTGTACACCTGCAACGGTCAGCAGCTCAAACAGCTCACCGAAGCCGCCATCACCTGGCTGGAAACCAACTGCGAGATCGTCAACGCCCTCAACGTCTTCCCGATCCCGGATGGCGACACGGGCACCAACATGCTGCTGACGATGCAGGCCGCCTACCGCGAAATCGAGGCCCGCAGCGAGAAGAACGTCGGCAAGGTGGCGCAGGCCATCGCCCACGGCGCGTTGATGGGTGCGCGCGGCAACTCCGGCGTCATCCTCTCCCAAATCTGGCGCGGCTTCGCCCGCTCGCTCGACAATCACGAGACATTCGACACGACCCAGTTCGCCCGCGCCTTGCGCGAGTCCGCCGAGACGGCCTATCGCGGCGCCGTCCGGCCCGTCGAGGGCACCATCCTCACCGTCATTAAAGATTGCGCGGCCACCGCCGAAGACGCCGCCCCACGCCACCACGAACTGCGTGCGCTGCTCGAGCGCATCGTCCACACCGCCCAGCTCTCGCTGGCGCGCACGCCGGACCTGCTGCCCGTGCTCAAGCAGGCAGGCGTGGTGGACGCGGGCGGCAAGGGCCTGGCGATTCTGTTCGAGGGCATGTTGCGCTTTTTGCGCGGCCAACCGCTCGACCACCCGGTCGAGGCCGTCGTCAAGCCGCTCGATCTTGCCGCCGTTGGAGCCGCCATGAATTCCATCGAACCGGGCCAGGAGTGGGAAGTGATCGTGGACTTCAAGCCGAAGGGCACGCTGCACCTGCCCACACTCTACAAGCGGCTCGAGGCACTGGGCACGGCCATCCAGGTCGGTGAGGGCGATGGGCTGTACCGCGTCCACATCCATCTGCTCAAAGCGCGCCGCCACGAGCCGATCGAGCTGGCCGAGGAGCTGGGCACGATCACCAAGGTCTCGATGGAGAACCTGCTGGCGCAGGTGAGCGAGCTGACGGCTGAGCCGCTGCCGCTGACGCCCGTCGCGCCCGGCCAGATCGGCGTGGTGGCGGTCTCGCCCGGCGATGGCCTGTCGCGCGTGCTGGCCTCGCTCGGCGCAGCGGCGATCGTGGGCGGCGGGCAGGCGCAAAACCCGTCCACCGAGGAGATCCTCAAAGCCGTCAACGACCTGCCGACCGACCGCGTCATCATCCTGCCGAACAACAAGAACATCATCATGGCTGCTCAGCAGGCTGCCGCCCTCGCCCAGCGAGAGACGCACACCCCCAAACAGGTGCGCGTGGTGCCGACGCGCTCCGTGCCGCAGGGCATTGCCGCCCTCATGCAGTTTACGCCGACGGGCGAGCTGGACGAGGTGGAGGCCAACATGAACCGCAGCCTGGGCCAGGTGCAGACGGGCGAGGTGACGCAGGCCACGCGCTCGGTCGAGCTGAACGGCGTGCAGGTGGACGAGGGCCAGATCATCGGTCTGCACAACGGCCAGTTGAAAGTCTCCAGCGACGCTTTGACCGACGCCGTCTTCAAGTTGCTCGACAAGATGAACGCCGCCGATCATGAAGTGATCACGCTCTATTACGGTGCGGAGGTGGTCGAGGCCGACGCCGAGCAACTGGCTGCTGCCATCGCCGAGCAGTACCCGGGCGCCGCCGTCGAGTTTCATTTCGGCGGACAGCCTCATTACCACTACATCATTTCGGTCGAATAAGTTGGACGCCCCCGAACCCCGCCCGAACCTGCACCCCGACCATCGTCCATGGTTCGCCTCGTTACCGACTCCAACGCCTACTTCTTCGATCCTGCCTTTCCTCAGAAGCACCGGATCCGCGTCCTCCCGCTGAGCGTGCGCCTGGGCGATGAGATCATCCCGGAGACGGCGCTGACGACGGAGCAGTTGTTTCGTCGCCACCCTTCGCTGCGCGAAGGCGGCCAGCGCACGCTGCGGCCCACGCTCGAAGCGCCGACGCCCGAGCAGTTCGCTGCCGTCTTTCACGAACTGGCCCAGACCACAGACTCGATCGTCTGCATCCACTTCTCCGGCAAGCTCAGCCGCACACCGGACAACGCCCGCGCCGGGGCCGAAGCGTTGCTGGGCCGGACGAACATTCAGGTGATCGACTCCGGCTCGGTCTCGCTGGGCCTGGGCGCGCTGGTGGAGACGGCCGCCCATGCGGTGGAGAGCGGCGCAACGGCGGAAGAGGTTGTCAAGATCGTGCGCGGCCGCCTGCCCCGGCTGTATGGCGCGTTCTTCTGCGACACCATGGCCTACTCGGCGCAATTGCCGCACATCGGCAAGGCCCATGCCATCCTGGGAGAGATGCTGGACATCAAACCGGTGCTGGCGCTGGAGGACGGCGACCTGATCCCGATCGAAAAGGTGCGGACCCGCGCCCAGGCTATCGAGAAACTTGTGGAGTACGCGGTGGAATTCAACGAAGTGGAGCGCTGCGCCATCATCCAGGCTACGCCCCGCCCAACCGACGACACGCGGGCGCTGCTGGAGCAATTGGCCGAGGAAGCGCCCGGCCTGAAGTGGCCCATCATCGCCTACACCCCGGCGCTGGCGGCTCTGCTTGGGCCGGAGGCGCTGGGGATCATGGTGCATGAGGCTGCCGAAGCGAACTGAGGCCGCCACGGTTTCATCTTTCTCCCTTCAACGGTACAATCCTCGACATGCTGCTGTCGCTCGAACAATTGCAAAAGTACCTCAAGGCCGAAATCGGCGCGAAGTACAACAACAAGGCCGTCATCGGGGGCCTGCCCAAGATCCTCGCCCACTGGGAGACGCTGGCGAAACGCGACAACCTGGATCCCGCCGTGGTAGACAGCCTGGTGGTGCGGATCCGCGCTTACCCGGAACTGCCGCAGGACAAGCGGCCACTGGCGATCGCCGAATTGCTCGACCTGGTCAAAACGGCCAACGAACAGGAAATGACCCGGCGCGGCGCGGGTCGAACGCAAAGCCTTCGCGACGAGCGTGGCGCTTCTCCAGCCCAACCTTCGCCCGTGCACACGCCGCCGGCGCCACACGGCGTCGAACACCGGCCACCCCACCCATCTCCCGAAAAGCGGGCCGAGGGTCAGCCACCCCGGCCCTCTTCCGCGGAGAAGAAGCGCGGCGATCGCCCGTCACCGCCGCAAGCACAAGGCGTTCGACCGCCACAGCAAATAACGCCCTCCGCCCTCACCCAGGAGACGCCGCCGGTCGGCGATGCGACGCCCGTTGCGCCACCTGCGAAGCCGCCACCGCCCGCCGAAGACCGCCGCGCAGAACCGCGGCCCGCGCGCGCAGAACGTTCCTCGCTTGCGCTGGAACCGCTAGACCCGCGCCCACGCAAGACCGGGCCCAAGCCGCTCAAAGCCCAGGACCCCGTTGACCCGCTGGCCGGCCTGGACGCGCCCCTGACCGTGCTGCGCGGCGTCGGGCCGGAAACGGCCAAGGACTACGCTCGGTTGGGCATCGAGACGCTGCGCGACCTGCTGCTGTACTTCCCGCGCCGGTACGACAACTACTCCAAGATGAAGACCATCAACCGGCTGGAGTACGGCGAAGAGTGCACACTCATCGCCACGGTCCAGAGCGTGCGCGAGCGCCGCTTCAAAGCCAACCGCACCATGCTCAAGGTGGTGCTGGCCGACGGCACGGGCATGATCGAGGTGAGCGAGTTCAACCCCTATCGCAAGCAACTGCTCCAGGAAGGCCGCCAGATCGTCGTCTCGGGCCGGGTGGACCAATACCTGGGCCGGCTGACCCTGGTGCCGCGCGAGTGGGAGAAACTGGACGTGGAGCTGCTAAACACGGGCCGCATCGTGCCCGTGTACAACTTGACCGAGGGCCTCTACCAGCGCAGCATACGGGCGCTCACCGCCCAGGTGGTGAACTACTGGGCGCGCAAGCAGCCCGACCCTCTGCCCGCCGACATGGTGGAGCGCGCCGGGCTGATGGCCTACGGCGAGGCGCTGGCGCAGATCCACTACCCCGAAACCGAAGCGCAACTGGAGGCCGCCCAACATCGGCTGGCCTTCGATGAACTGCTGGCGCTACAGCTCGGCGTCCTGCGCCAGCGACGGCAGTGGCAGAGCGCGAACGCACAACCGCTGGCCGTGCCCGACGAGTGGCTCTCAGCCTTCACCCGCAGCCTGCCATATGCCCTGACGGCCGCACAGACCCGCGCCGTCGCCGAGGTGCGCAGCGACTTGAGCCGCGCCGTGCCGATGAACCGCCTGCTGCAAGGCGACGTCGGCTCGGGCAAGACCGCCGTGGCCGCCATCGCCATGGCGATCGCGATCCGGGCCGGCGCGCAGGCGGCGCTGATGGTGCCCACCAGCCTCCTGGCCGAGCAGCATTATCAGACAGTGACGAAGCTGCTGACGGCGGATGGCGGGCCGCAGATCGCCGACGATGGACAGACCGCGGCCGGCAGTCAGCGGTCGCTGGTCCGATTGCTGCAAGGCTCCACCCCCGCCGCAGAGAAGGAGGCCATCTACGCCGGCCTGCGCACGGGCGAGGTCAAGGTCGTGGTCGGCACCCATGCGCTGATCGAGTCACCGGTCGAGTTCGCCAACCTGGGCCTGGTCGTCATTGACGAGCAGCACCGTTTCGGCGTAGCGCAGCGCGCCTCACTCCGCGGCAAAGGCCTCAATCCGCACCTGCTGGTGATGACGGCCACGCCCATCCCGCGCACCCTGGCGCTCACCGTCTACGGCGACCTCGACCTGACGGTCCTGGACGAGATGCCGCCGGGCCGTCAGCCCATCACCACGCACCTCCTGCATGCCAACGAGCGCGAGCGCGCTTACGCTTTCGTGCGGCGCGAGGTGCAGAAGGGCCGGCAGGCCTTCCTCATCTTCCCGCTCGTCGAAGAATCGGAGAAGAGCGAAGCGAAAGCGGCCGTCGAAGAGCACGCGCGCCTCCAGAAAGAGATTTTCCCCGACCTGAAGCTCGGCCTGCTGCACGGGCGGATGAAGCCCGAAGAGAAGGAAGAGGTGATGGAACAGTTCCGCGCCGGGGAACAGCACATCCTGGTCTCGACCTCGGTGGTGGAGGTGGGCGTGGATGTGCCGAACGCCAGCGTGATCCTGATTGACGGTGCGAACCGCTTTGGCCTGGCGCAACTGCACCAATTCCGGGGGCGAGTCGGGCGCGGCCAGCATACCTCGTACTGCCTGCTCGTCTCGGATTCGCCCAACCCGGAGCCGGACGAGCGGCTCAAGGCGATGGAGGCAACGCAGGACGGTTTTGTGCTGGCGCAGAAGGACCTCGACCTGCGCGGCCCCGGCGACTTCCTGGGGACGCGGCAGAGCGGCTTCGCCGGCCTGCACACCGCGCGCCTGAGCGACATCAAGACGATTGAAAAGGCCCGCCGCGAAGCCCTGGCCCTCTTCGAGCGTGACCCCGAAATTCAGGCGCCGGAGCACGCGGGCATCGCGGCGCTGGTCGCCCGGTTCTGGGCCAGCGGCGCGGGCGACCTCAGTTGAAACGGGAGAAACGACCTTGAGCATCCGCGCGGTATATCCCGGCACGTTCGACCCCGTGCACTTCGGCCACCTCGACATCATCCAGCGCAGCGCAGCCTTGTTCGAAGAAGTGATCGTGGCCGTCTACGACAAGCCGCTCAAATCGCTGGTCTTCCCGTTTGAAGACCGCATCGCCCTGGTGCGCCACGCCGTCATGGAGCTGCAGACCCCCAACGTCGAAGCGGTGGGCTACAACGGCCTGACGGTGGATTTCTGCCGCCGGGTGAACGCCAAGGTGATCATTCGCGGCCTGCGCGTCTTCTCCGACTTCGAGCTCGAGTTTCGCATGGCGCTCGCCAACCGACGGCTCGCGCCGACGATTGACATCGTCACGCTGATTACCAATGAGCAGCACACCTTCCTGAGCAGCAGCACCGTGCGCGAGATCGCCTCGCTGGGCGGCGATGTCAGCACGATGGTGCCGCCCCACGTCGAGGCGGCGCTCAGGCGTCGCTTTGGCGAATTGGGCGAGGACGGCAGCGCGCGTGTCGTGCCGATGACGCAACTGAGAGACTGATCTCCAATCTCGCTTCTTTTATCTCTAATGCGGTTACCGAAAGATAAGAGAATGGGGATTGGAGGTTGAATTGCGTCGCCGCCTCAATCAGTGTATCTTTACGGCAACTGGCTGACCTCCTGAGAGAACCGTATGGACATTCTCCATCTTGTTGACCGGCTGGAAGAAGTCTTCAATGACGGGCGACCCATCCCGCTCACACGCAAGCTGGCGGTGGACGAGGACCGCGTGCTGGAGTTGATTGACCAGATGCGCGTCTCGATCCCCGAGGAAGTGAAGAAGGCGCAACAGATTCTCAACCAGCGCGATAAGATTCTGGCCCAGGCGCAGGAAGAAGCGCAACGCACCGTGCAGCTGGCGCAGGAGAAGGCCAGGCAGCTGGTGGAAAAAGAACTGATCGTGGAGCAGGCCAAGCAGCGCGCGCAGGAGATCATCCGGCAGGCGGAGCTGGACGCCGATGGCATCCGCGCCGATGCCGACGAGTATGTGCTCGATGCGCTCACCCGGCTGGAGGCCGAGACCGCCAAGTCGCTCCAGCAGATTCGCAACGGCATCAACAAGCTGCGCGCAGACAAGGGCCAGCTGCCGATCAACACGGAAGCTTGAGGGCAAACTTGTCTTCGACCTCATCCGGCCGCGTTTGTCTTGACACACCTGCCAGCCCTCCGTATAATCCCGGCCTGCTCGCCCCTGCCCTAAGTGATTTGCAGGAAGGCGGGCCTTATTTTGCTCAACCCGCGGCGCCGACCCCGCCGGTCGGCGCTGTAGAAGGACGAACGCCATGCCCCCACATCCCAAGCGCAAGCACTCTCAGGGACGCCGCGACCGGCGCCGCGCCCACGACGCGCTGACGGCCCGCACCATCGTACCCTGCGCCAACTGCGGTGAGACGCACCTGTCTCACACCGTCTGCCCGAACTGCGGCTTCTACGACGGCAGAGAAGTCGTCGCCAAGAAAGCCGCCAAGAAAAAATAACCGACCGCCGCCTCAACAGTGGCCCTCCCCCCTCACTGACCTCACTGAGAGCGCAGAGCACGCGGAGATTTCAAGTCTCGGCGCCCTCTGCGCTCTCGGTGGTTTAAGGCGCGATGCTCAGCCTCGACCCGCAACACACTGCTTTTGTTTTCCCCGGCCAGGGTTCGCAGACCGTGGGCATGGGCAAAGAGCTGGCGGAAGCGTCGCCCGCCGCACGTCAGACCTTTGCCGAGGCCGATGAAGTACTGGGCTATTCGTTGTCACAACTGTGCTGGGCCGGGCCGGAGGCCGACCTCAACGCGACGGTCAACACACAGCCCGCGCTGCTGGCTTGTTCCATTGCCGCCCTGCGCGCCCTGCATGAAAAGCTCGGCGACTTCCAGCCCGCTTTCCTGGCCGGTCACTCGGTAGGTGAGGTGACGGCGCTGGTCGCCGCCGGTTCTCTCACCTTCGCCGACGGTCTGCGGCTGGTACGCGCGCGCGGCGAAGCGATGGCGGCGGCGGGTGAGCGCGCGCCGGGTGGCATGGCCGCTCTGCTGGGGCTGGATGCATCAGTGCTGGCCGAGGTCTGCGCGGAGGCGGCGGCGATGACAAGCGGCGTGGTGCAGGTAGCGAACGACAATTGCCCCGGCCAGGTCGTCATCTCCGGCGAGGCGGCCGCGCTGGAGAAGGCGCTGGAGCTGGCGAAGGCGCGCGGCGCGAAACGGGCCATGCGGTTGGCGGTCAGCATCGCCGCCCATTCGCCGTTGATGCACTCCGGCGTGGCGCAGTACGCGCGCGCCGTGGCGGAGACGGCCATCCAGCCGCCGCGCGCGTCCGTGATCATCAGCAATATCACCGCCCGGCCCCTGCCGGACGCGGCCGCGATCCGCGCCGAGCTGCCCGCCCAGCTCACAACGCAAGTGCGCTGGACGGACTCCGTACGCTACCTGCTGGCGCAGGGCGTCACGACCTTTATCGAACTTGGCGCGAAGGATGTGCTGACCAACCTGCTCAAGCGAATAGACGGCGGCGCCGTGGGCATTGCGGTGAACGGGTTGGAAGGGCTGGGGAAAATCGAGCTGGAGAGAAGGGGCCAGGCCGGCTAGCGCGAGTGCGCCTCCAGCCAGCTTCGCAAGCTCTCCCACGCGCCGGCGTGAAAGCGGTCGGGCCAGTTCGGGTCGCTCCAATCCAGCGGCCCGGCTGAGATGTCATAGAGCGTGTGCTCCGCGTTCCTAGCGATGTAGTAGCTCGCGCCAAACCGGTAAGCAGCCGTATGGGCGCGGACGGCGTCTTCGGTGAGGGCGCGCAGGTTGGGTTCGCTCTCCGCGACGATGATGTGGAGGGGCGCGCGAACGGGCAGCACGGCCTCGCTCTCCAGCAGGCTCGAGAGCAAGAGCACGCCGGCGATGGGATGAGCGCGCTCGAACTCCACAAACCGTTCGGCCAGTATCTGCGTGCCCAGGCTCTGTGCAATGATGAAGACGCGCTCGGCCTCATAGCCGGGCTGCGCCGTGGCGGCGCGATAGGCCGCCAGCGCATCATCGGCCTCGCAGCAGCCGTACTCGCCGCCGCTCGCCCCGACTCCGCGCTTATCGAAGCGGAACACCGCATAGCCGGACGGCACGAGTTTGGCGGCGAAGTGCTGGTAGGAGTCACGCGGCTCACGTCCGGCATGATGAAGAATAACGATCAGCGGCGGCTCAGGAGTGTCGCGCGGCCAGTCAATCTGCCCTGCCAGGCGTGCGCCGCCTGAGCTCAAAAAGGTGATGGCCTGGACGCGCGAGTCGAAAGGGATGAGTTTGGGGCCGGGGGTCGGCGTCGGGCCGGCGGTGATGGCAGGTATGGGAGAAGCGATTGAGTCCGGTGCGGCCGATGGCGTCACCGCCACACAGCCCGCCAGCAGAAATACGATCACAACGCCTAACGCCGACCTCATCATTGACTGTGCTCGGCCGGGGCGCGCGTCCGGCGCGGGCGCGGCCTCTATTCCAGGCGACCCAGAAAGTAGAGAGTAACCGCGCCGGCGACCATGCCGATCAGGAACGGGATAGGGTCCTGAATGCCGGAAAAGGCGACCAGCAGCGCGCCGACGAAGGCGCCGAAGAGCGACCGGCCCCACCAGCTACGGAGCCAGCGGGCGTAACGGTTATTGTTGTTTTGGACGGGCTTCATCGTACAGCCGTGATTCTATCACGCGGCAGGGCGCAGACGGATGGTCGGGGTCGAGTTGAGCGAGTATGCTTTGAGCAAGGGAGCATCCGACCTGATCGCCGTCGCCGTGATCCGCGCCGAATGATTACAACCAACCTTCAGGATGGATGAATGAACACCGAGCGAACGCTCCTTTGCGTGCTGGCGCATCCGGACGATGAATCGTTCGGCCCCGGCGGCTTGCTGGCCGAGTATGCCCTGCGCGGCGTGCGCGTAGTGTGCGCCTGCGCCACACGCGGCGAAGTCGGCGCGGCTGACCCCGAACACCTGGAGGGGCACGCCACGCCGGGCGATATGCGCTGGGCAGAACTGACCGCGGCGGCCCGCGAATTAGGGTTGGCGGAGATCATCCATCTTGGCTATCGTGACTCCGGGATGGCCGGCTCCCCCGACAATCAACACCCGCAGGCCCTGGCCGCCGCTCCGCTCGAAGCGGTGACGGCGCGCGTGGTCAAGGTGTTGCGGACAGTGAAGGCGCAGGTCGTGATCACCTTCGACCCTCTCGGCGGCTATCGGCACCCCGACCACATCGCCATCCATCGGGCTACGGTCGCGGCCTTTCATGCGGCGGGCGACGCCGCGCAGTTCCCCGAGGCCGGGCCGGCCTACACCCCGCAGAAGCTGTACTTCACCATCTTCCCCAAAGGGTTCCTGAAGCTGGCGGTGCGCCTGCTGCCGCTCCTCGGCCAGAACCCGAGGCAGTTCGGGCGTAACAGGGACATTGACCTGACGCAGCTGCTGGAGGAGTTCCCCATCCACGCGCGCGTACCGATCAGCGCCGCGGCGCTGGCGCGCAAGGCGGTGGCCTCCGCACAACACAAAAGTCAGCTGGCCGGCGGCCCGCCGCGCGGCCCGGTGCGCTGGCTGCTGCGGCGCTTCGAGCAGACGGAGACGCTGATGCGCGCCTACCCGCCTGCCGCAGACGGCATCAGCGAGACCGATTTATTCGAAGGGGTGAGATAGGCGCTGGGCGGTATCGGGACACCGCCCCCCACCCCGGCCCCTGTTTCGGGTGAGGGAGATCAGGTCGGCAGGGTGCTGCGAATGAAAGCGGCTAGGTCAGCCTTGAGCCGAACCAGCGACGGGAGATGAATGTACATCATGTGCCCGGCCTCATAGTAAGCCATCGAGATGTTTGGACGTAGACTGGCGTCCAGGCCGAGATGGTTGAAGGTGTAGTCCGTGGCGAAGTGTGGCGTGGCCAGGTCGTAATATCCGTTGGCGACGAAGACCTTGAGGTGCGGGTTGGCCGCCAGCGCCTTGCGCAGCGTGTCGGCAACATCAACGTACTGATTCTCGTGGTCGGCGTAGCTCCACGGCCAGACTTTGGGGTTGAGGATCTCGTACGGCAGGTCGCTCTCGAACTTCAACTCCCCGCGCACATAATCATAGAATGTAGCCGTATACGCCCCGGCGATGTTCTGATAACTCGGGTCATCCTCGAACGTTTCACCCGCCGCGTCGCGGTCAATGCCCTTGAAGCGGCTGTCCAGCCGGCCCACCGTGCGGCGCTGGTCGCGCAGCAGCTCTTTGACGAAGCGGAAGATGTTGATGCGCAGGTCGGTGCGCTCGAGATATTCGGGCGAAAGGCCGGTGTAACGCGCCAGCTTCTGCGCCAGCACGGCCCGTTCCTGCGCCGGCAGCGCGTCGCCCTTCAGCAACGCCACGCTGTACTCGTTCAGGGCAAATGCTTCGACTTCATTCAGAGTCGCGCGCAAGTCGGCTTGCAGTTCGGGCGCAAGTTTGCGGTGATACCAGGCCGTGGCCGTATAGGTCGGCAGAAAGAGCCCGTAGGGCAGCTCGTTGCCCGGATGGAAGCGCAGCGTCTGGAAATTGAGCACGACCGAGACCAGCATCAGGCCGTTGAGGTACAGGCCGTGGCGCTCCTGCAGGTAGCCGCTCAACCCGCCCGCGCGTGTGGTGCCATAGCTCTCGCCGATGAGAAACTTGGGCGAGGTCCAACGCTGGTAGCGCGTGGTATACAGGCGGATGAAGTCCCCGACGGTTTGGATATCTTTCTTGAAATCGTGGAACTCTTTGGCCTTCTCGCCGGGGACGGGGCGGCTGTAGCCGGTGCTCACCGGGTCAATGAACACCAGGTCGGTCACGTCGAGCAGCGAGTGCGCGTTTTCCACCAGTCGGTAGGGCGGCGGAGGCGCCCGGCCGTCGTCATCCAGCAGCACGCGCTTCGGGCCGAGCACGCCCAGGTGCAGCCACACGGATGACGAGCCGGGGCCGCCGTTGAAGGAGAAGGTCAGCGGGCGTTTGGTCTTGTCGGCCACGCCGTCGCGCGTGTAAGCGATGAAGAACAGGGAGGCCTTGGGTTTCGCGCCGTCGGCCTCGGTCTCTTTTTCGCGCTCGGCCTCCTCGCGCAATACGAGAGTGCCGGCAGTCACCGTGTACGCGACCTCCTGGCCACCGATGATTACGGTGTGCTTTGTCTCGACCAGGTGATCCTTGGGCGCCGGCCTCGCCTCTTGCTTCACTTCGTCCTTTTTCTGTTCCTCGGCCATTCTTGAGTCTCCGGTCATCAGTCATCAGCAATCAGCACCGCAATGACCTCCGCCGGCCCATGCACGCCGACGGTCAACGTCATCTCGATATCGGCGGTGCGGCTGGGGCCGGTGATGAAGGTGAGGGCGCTGCGGGCGTGCAGTTCGGCGGCGAGGTCCGGGCGCGCAGCCAGCCAGGCGGCCAGCGAGGGATACAACTGCGCCACGCGGATCAGCGCGATGTGCGTGCGCACGGACAGCCCGGCCAGGCGCGGCCGGCCCGGCCCGGCGGTCACCACTAGCGTCGCGGTATCGGCGAGCGCCGCTTCCACGCCGGTCACGCCGACGCGGATCGGCTCGGTGGCGCGCAGCGCGGCAGCGCGGCCGGCCCCGCGCGGCAACTCGCCCGATTCGACCCGGACTCCCGCGCCGCGCACGGCGGCCAAGGCGTTCGGGACGGCAAGGTGCTCGTCGCTCCAGGCCAGCACCGCGTCCGCGCCGCGCGCGATCACCAGCTCCCGCACCAGGTCGGGCACGTTGGCAGCGCGGGCGGTGAGGGTCGTTCCGCTGAGGCGCTCGAGTTCGGCGGCAAACTGTTCGGCCAGGAAGACGGCCGACGGCGGGCCGTTGACGGCAGAGGGCAGGGAAACACTGGGCGGCGCGGGCAGTTTGGCGGCGGCCAGCGACTTACGGATGTTGGTCAGGATGGTATTGCGAGGCTCGGACATTACTGAGCGCCTCATCAACAACAATCGCGAAACGTTTCGAGCGCGCGCGCCTGCTCAGCGCCGGGTTCACCCCACCCGCGATAACCGCGCCCATGATGCGCCGCATTGTCATTCGTTCGGCAATCATTGTAAACTCCGCCAAGCGGTTGGCCGTGAAAAGCGAAACGAGCACGCAGGCTAACACAAAGCCCAGGCCGAGACAAATGACCGACCAAACCTTCACCGTTGGCGCGCGGATGATCCGCGCTCGTTTCCTCCTGCCCAACGCCGTGCGCCTGACCCATGCGCCGCCCGGCCAGCCCCTTCCGCCGGACCGGCCCTGGCTCAGCCACGTGCTGCTGCCCACGCCGGCCGTCCCGGCGGAAGCGCAAGTGCTGAAGATTGATACGGACGACCTCAACGTTCGCATCACCGCTCACGATTCGAATTTTACCCTTCACGAGGCCCATCCACCGCGTTTTGGCAAGGAGGCCGGCCAACTGCCGCGCGGCGTGGCGGCCGACATCCCCGCCTTTCAGGTGCGGGTCGAGAACGACCGCTCGCCCGAAGCCGTCAGCCTGGCGTGGCGCATCGAGCGGGGCGAGGGCTTCTACGGCTGGGGCCAGTGGTTCAACGCCTTCCGCCGCGAACGCGGACAGTTCAAGCTCAAAATCCGCGACGCGATCGCGCTCCTGCAACATCGCGAGACCTACTCAGCCATCCCCGTCTTCTATAGCTCGCGCGGCTATGGCCTCTTCCTGCTCAACAGCCATCCGAGCCGGTGGACGATTGACCCCGAACGCGGCGTGCTGACCGTAGACGCCGCCGGTCCCAACGCCGATTACATTGTGTTGTATGGCCCATCGTTACGCACACTGGTGCAGACTTACACACAACTCACGGGCCGCCCGCCGTTGCCGCCCAAGTGGGCCTTCGGGCTGATGGTGACGGGATATCCACAGGAAGCGCAGGACAAAGTGTTGGCCTTCGCCCACGAGCACCGCCGCCGCAACCTGCCGCTCGACGCCCTCATCCTCGATTACCACTGGGAGGAAAAATTCCACAATTTCCAGTGGCGCAGGACCCTCTTCCCTGAACCCCAATCTCTCATCTCCAGTCTTCGGTCAGTGGGCATCCGCCTGGGCCTGATCGTCACGCCGTTCCAAAACAACCGAAGCCGCCCGGCGCAGAAGTTCGTGCTCAACCGGCTGGCGCACAACGTCAGCCCCGGCGTATACGCCGACGATGAACGCGCGCTGGCTGAGTATGCCGAGGGCAAAGCCAAAGGCTACTTCGCGCATGATAACGCGCCCTGGTGGTTCGGCGCAGGCGGCATGATTGATTTCACCAACCCGGCCGCCGCGCGCTGGTTCAACGACCTGATGCGACCACGTTATGCGGAGGGCATCGCGTTTTTCAAGAACGACGACGGCGAGTACCTGCCGCCGGACGCGCGCAGCCATTTGGGGTTGAGCGGGCGCGAATACCACAACCTGTACGGCTTTTTCTACAGCCGGGCGCTGTTCGAGGGGATGGCGGAGCTGGATGAGCGCCGCCCGTTTGTGTATGCGCGCTCGGCCTGGGCCGGCTCGCAGCGTTTCCCCGCCCTTTTCCTCGGCGACCAGCACCCGACCTTCGAACACATCCGGCGGACGATGCGCGCCGGCCTCAACCTCGGCCTGCTCGGCTTTGCGCACTGGACGGCGGATGTGTTCGGGCTGGACGGCAAGACGACGCCGGAGACGCACGCCCGTTACGCGCAGTGGGCGCTGCTCAACCCTATCGCCCGCTACTTCATCCGCCCGCCGCAGTTTGACGATACGCGTTTCCCCTGGTCGCACGGCCCGCAGATCGAGGCCAACTTCCGCGCCTACACCGAGCTGCGCTACCGCCTGCTGCCCTACTATTATGCGCTGGCCTGGGACGCCTACCTCACCGGCCTGCCCCTCATGCGGCCGATGCGGCTGGAGTTCGAAGAGCCGCGCTTCGACGCCACCGACGACCAGGTGATGCTCGGCCCCGCGTTGCTTTTGGCGCCCGTCCTCACGGCCGGCGCGACCGTGCGCACCATCCAACTGCCCGCCGGCATCTGGCACGATTTCTGGACGCCGCAGAGTTACCCGGGTGGCGGTGAGGTGACCTATTCCGCGCCGCTCGACCGGCTGCCCGTGCTGGTGCGCGGTGGGAGCCTCGTCCCACTAGGCCCGGTCAGACAATTCATCCCGGACGACCACCGCTTCGACGAGCTCGAACTGCACGGCTATCCGCCCTACCCTGCGACGTTCACGCTGTACGACGATGACGGCTACACGCGCGCTTACCGGCACGGTGCATACTGGACGACACAATTCCAGGCGACGGAGGATGAGGCTCGGGTGACGGTGACGGTGGAACGAACACAAGGCAGGTTTCCGGTAGACGCCGCGCCCCGACGCGTGACCGTGGTGTTGCACCGAGCCGCCGCGCCGCGGGGCGTGCGCGTCAACGGCGCCGCATGGCCGCAATGGGAATACGACGCCAGGGCGCAGACGGTGCGCTTCGCGGTTGAGTGTCCGTTCACCCAGCCTACGGTTATTGAGGTGGTCTTTTAGACGTACAACGCATCGGTTTCCGCCGGCGGGCCTTGCAACACCGGCCCGGTCTGGAGATAATCCGCCTGCGAAGCACCGAAACGCTGAGAACCCTGATGTCACGGAGGGCCTCGGCAAGTAAACGACCGCTGTCAGTGCCATCAGCGACTCACTGATCCGAAACGTTCGAAATTGCGGCTGGAAACCCCGCTATGCCCGGCAAATACTACGAGGACTTGAACGTCGGCGAGACGTTTCGGCACGCCACCGGCCGCACGCTGACCGAGATGGACAACGTGCTCTTCAGCGCCCTCACACTCAACACCCAACCGCTACACATCAACGAAGACTTCGCCGCCAAGACCCAGTTCGGGCAGCGCATCGTCAACGGGCTGTTCACGCTGGCGCTCGTCGTCGGGCTGAGCGTGAGCGAGCTGACCGAGGGCACCATCATCGCCAACCTGGGCTACGACAAAGTCCGGCATCCTAACCCGGCCTTTCACGGCGACACCATTTACGCCGAGACGGAGGTGCTGGAGAAACGCGAGTCGCAGTCGCGCCCGGAGGCCGGACTGGTGCGGCTGCGCCAAACCGGCCGCAAGCCGGATGGTACAGTGGTGGTGGAGCTGGAGCGGACGGTGCTGTTTTTGAAAAAGAGAAGCTGATGCTGCTCACCCATCATGGGCGCAAGTGGATGATAACGAGGAGGCCGATATGCTTTACATCTGGCTGAAGACGGCGTGTTGCTACGCTGCCGCGATAAGCAGCTTGTCGGCATCATCGCGTTGGATACCTCCACACGCAAGTAGTTGACGGCAGACATCAATGCGCGTCCGCCGCTCCCTGCTCTTCGTCCCCGGCGACAGCCGGCGCAAAATCGAAAAGGCCGCTGCGCTCGGCGCCGATGTCGTCTGCCTCGACATGGAAGACGGCGTGGCGCCGGAGCAAAAGCCGGCCGCGCGCGAGGCCATCCGCCAGGCCTTGGGCGCGCTCGACTTTGGTCGCAGCGAACGCATGATCCGCATCAATC
Organism: Anaerolineae bacterium; assembly: GCA_037442085.1. GTDB lineage: Bacteria > Chloroflexota > Anaerolineae > Anaerolineales > UBA6663 > JANWXR01. The sequence goes on along the minus strand of JBBIQY010000049.1, from coordinate 8,306 downwards.
CTTTCGGCTCAGGCTGGGAGGCCGAAGACTTGCGCTTGACGATCGCGGGCCGGCCTGATAGCGTGCTCCTTCCTAAAGTAGAGAGCGCGGAGGCCTTGCACTGGTTGGAGGCACAACTCGCTGAGGCGGAAAACGCTCACGGCTGGCCGGCGGGCAGCCTCGAGATGCTGGCGCTGGTGGAAACGGCGCGCGGCATCGTCAATTTGAAAGAGATCGCCTCGGCCTCGCCGCGCCTGACGGCCTTAATCTTCGGCGCGGAGGATCTGGCCGGAGACATCGGCGCGGTGCGCACGCGTGACGCCTGGGAGGTCTTCTACGCGCGGTCTGCGGTGGTGACCTACGCCGCCGCTTTCGGCCTGCAGGCGCTGGATATGGTCTTTGTGGACTACAACGATACGGAAGGCCTGCTGCACGAAGCGCGCCAGGGCGCACAGATGGGATACGCGGGCAAGCAGCTCATCCACCCCAACCAAATCGCGCCGGCGAACGAGGCCTTCACGCCAAGCGAGGCCGCCATTGCGCACGCGCGCCGCGTGGTCGAGGCGTACGAGCAGCAGCGGGCCGCCGGCTTCGGCGCCTTCGCCCTCGATGGCAAGATGGTGGACATGCCGATCGTGAAAGCGGCGCAGCAAGTGCTCGCCAAAGCGCGCGCGGCCGGCAAGCTCCCCCCGTCAGTCAACGCCAGCGAATATCCGTAATTCACGAAAGCATCCTGAACGGAGCGGCCCGCTCGGCCGCGGCCGAGCCATCGGTCGCCAGCAGAATGTTTCGAATCATGGCGCACCGCCTGAATCAGCTAGGCTTTTGGCGTGTCCGCCTGTTCAGCGTGTGTGACCAGCGGCCGCAGCAGGGCCGTGAATTCCATCGGCAGCACGAACTGGGTGGCCGGGCCGGCCCCCAGCGTCCGCAGGGCGTCGAGATCTTGCAGGCTCATCCCCAGACAGTATTGCTTCCAACTGTTGGGCCTACGCTGGGCGCGCCTCGAACTCAATCAAGTCGCCCGGCGCGAGCAGGGCCATAGCCCAGACGAGCGACAAGGCGGCTAAAATCCAATTCCAATATTGGAGAGAGAGAGCATTCGATACCCCTGGCGTTCTGTTATGCGTGGACTGACCGCACACCGACGCGGGATCACATCCATTGGTCACATCCCGGTCGCCTTCCTCACTCCGCCTATGGCGGCGGCTGCCTCCATCGCCCGCCATGAGCGCGATCCACACGAGTAATAGCATCCAGCGCGCGGCTGTATTCCATGGCGTACGGTTCAGCGCGGGCCAACGGCCAGCACGTACAGCGCGGCTTCCTCTTCGCCGTCCACTTCCAGCAGTTGATTCAGCTGGTCGTCAAAGTAAGCGCCCACGGCGCATGCGCCCAGCCCGGCGGCCTCGGCGGCCAGGTAGAGGTTCTGCCCAATGTGCCCGGCCTCCAACAGCGCATAGCGGTACGTCCGCTCGCGGTAGCGCCAGCGCAGCCGTTGAAAGATGGCCGTGAGCACGAAGACGACGCCCGCCTGCGCCAAAAATTCCTGCCCCAATCCGGCGCGCATGATGGCCGCGGCCAACTCGCCCTCGCGCACGCGGTGCAGTGCGTGCTGCTTCACCGCATAGTGATAGAGGCCCGGCGCCAATCCTTCGACTCGATTCGCTGCCACGTATGTTTCGATGGGGAATTGGGCCCCGGCCGAGGGGGCGGCGCGCAAGCCGCTGGCCGGCGCCGTAATCCCGCTGGCGCAATACAGCAGCCAGGACAGTTCGGCCAGCGTCAGCGCGCGGTCGGCGTAATCGCGCAGGGAGCGCCGGCGGGCAATCGTTTCGGCCAGCGGCATCGCCGGCGGCGTTTCCACCGACGGCAACGGCACGCGCTCGGCCCAGGCGTAATCTTTGTAGAGCGGTGGCTGTCGGCCCCAGTTCAACACCGCACTAAGCGCGTCGCCGTAACCCGGTGTGCTCCAGCGATGGTAGAGCAGGCCCAGGTCTTGCCCGGCGGTTTGGATCGCCTGCGCGGGCCACCCGCTGCGCGTCAGCCAGCCCACGAGCAACCCTGCAGCCCCGGCCCCGGTCAGTTCCAAAAACCTGCGGCGGGTCAGGCCGCTCCCGAAATGGAAAGGCAGGGCGTGCTGGCGACGCGAGCCATCTTCCGGTTGCGGCGCGGTGGGTTCTCTCTCTGCTTTTCCTTCCATGGCTCTCCGGTGTTCGTGAGCAGGGGGACGAGACACGGCGCCCCGGCCGAGTTTCTTTTTCCAGTAGCCTTTCAACTGCGGCCAGTGCGCGAGAACGTGTATGGCGGCCAGCCCGACCGCCGCGTAGCCTGCGTACTTGTGGTAGACGAACTCGTTGAGGTCCATGAAGTCGGAGGCCAGGCCGGTGGCCACCAGGAAGACGGCCACCGGCAGCAGCAGCGTGCTGCTCACCAGACCGAGTTCTATCCGTCGCATGGCGATCACCTGCCTTTCTCTACGGAACGGGCGCGCCCAGCAATTCGCGCAAACGGGCCAGGTCGGCCTGCAGCGCGTCAAGTTCTTCCGCCAGTCGGGCGTTGCGTGTTTCGAGTTCGGCCAGCAGATTCAGGATGGCCTCGTTCACGCCGGGAGGCGCGGCCTCGCCGGGGGGCGCGGTCGCTGGGGACGGAGTCACGGCAACCGCTTCGCCCAACAGCGCCGTCAGGCTGGCCTCCACGGTCGGGTGCATGACCACGCGGTTGCCGCTGGCCAGGATCACGCGCTTCATCTCCGGCAGGCGGCCCTCGGCCGCCTGCAGGTAGAGCGGTTCGACGTACAGGTTGGACGCGCCGATGGGGATGACGATCATGTTGCCGCGCAGGACTTGCGAACCGGCCTGATCCCAGAGCGTGATCTGTTCGCTGATGCGCGGGTCCTGGTCAATGCGGGCTTCGATCTGCATCGGGCCGAAGACCAGTTTATCTTTGGGGTAGCGCAGGGCCAGCAGTTTGCCGTAGTGCTCGCCGTCGGAGCGGGCCGCCAGCCAGGTGATCATGTTGTTCTTGTCCGGCGGGGTGTAGGGGCGGATGAGGACGTACTCTTCACGCGGCTCGCCGGGCAGACGCATGATGATGTAATACGGAGCCATGGTCACCGTCTGCTTGAGGTAGAGTTCGTTCGGCACGGTCCACAGGTCTTCCTTGTTGTAGAAGACGCGCGGGTCCTGCATATGGTAGGTGCTGTACAGGTCGGCCTGGGCGGTGAACAGGTCTTGCGGGTAACGCAAATGCGGGCGGAGCGCGGCGGGTAATTCGTCCAGCGGGCGGAAGAGGCCGGGGAAGACGCGCCGCCAGGCGTGCAGGATCGGGTCATCCGGGTCGGCTGTATACAGCGTGACCGAGCCATCGTAGGCGCTGACTACAGCCTTGACGCTGTTGCGGAGATAGTTGTACTCGCGACGGGCGGGGTCGCGGTATGGCTGCGAATAGGGGTAACGGTCGGTGTGGGTGTAGGCATCAATGATCCAGTACAGCGCGCCGTCGGCGGCCACCAGATAAGGATCGCGGTCGAGCAGGAGGAAGGGGGCAAGTTTCTGCACCCGCTCGGCCACGTTGCGGTGATAGAGGATCAGGCTGCGCGGCTCGATGGCGTCGGAGAGCAGGATGTTCAAGTCGCCGAAGCGAAGGGCGAAGACCAGGCGGCGGAAGAGGTCGCCTACGCCCACCCCGATCTCACCCGCGTAGGTGGCGTAAACGTTCTCATCGCCCTTGGGGTAGTCGAACTCCGGGGTGCGGGTGCGGACGATGACGTACTCGCCGGTCTTCTCGCCGAAGTAGATTTCGGGGCGCGTGAGCGTCAATGCGCCTTTGGGCGGCACGTCCTGCACCAGGAAGGTCGGCAGGCCCTCGGGGGTGAGCTCGTTCACCGGGCTGATCGCCACGCCGTAGCCGTGAGTGAATTGCAGGCGGCGATTGACCCACGTTTGGGCCTCGGCAGGCAGACGTTCCGGTGAAAGCTCGCGCGCGCTGAGCATCACCTGCCGGTAGCGCCCGTCAATCGTGTAGCGATCCACGTCCACGCCGACGAACTCGTAGTAGAGGCGGATGCTCTGCACCTGGTTGTACGTCGCCAGCAGCGGCTCAGGATCCCACAGCCGGATGTTGCGCAGGGTGTCCGGGTTGGCGGCGATCTCTTCAGGCGTGACCATCTCTTCGCCGGGCAGGGGCACTTCCTGGATTTTGTCAAGTCCGTAGGCCAGGCGGGTGAGGCGGATATTGTGTTCGATGAAGGGGCGCTCGCGGTCCAGTTCGGCCGGCTGGACGATGAGGCGTTGCACGATGGCCGGGTAGAGGAAACCGGCCAGCACTGCGCCCACCAGCCACAACCCGACGCCGCCGAGCGAGAGCCGCCAGTCGCGGCGCGGGATCCCGGCCAGCAGGGTGAGCGCGGCGATCACGGCCAGGCCGGTCAACAGGCTGAGCGCCGGCCAGCGCGCATTGACGTCCGCAAAGCCAGCGCCGTAGGCCGCGCCCCGCGTGGAGAAGACCAGTTCGGCGATGTCCAGTTGATGCCCCAGGGCCACCAGCAGCGCCAGCGCCGCGCCCAGCAGCGACAGATGGACTTTGATGGCGCGGGACATGGGCGGGCGGACAACGCGGGGAAACTCCGGGGCCGCCATCGTCTCCGCCATCTCTTCCTCCGCCGCCGGTTGGTGCGTGCGCTGAACGCGATCCACGAAGATGGCGGCCGGCGCCAGAAAGATTCGCGTGAGGTAAATTGCGCCCGCCGCCAGCAGCGAGAGCGCCAGCAGGCCGAACAGCCATCCCTGAACGAAGCGATACAGCGGCAGGCTGAAAACGTACCAGCCCACGTCGCGCCCGAAGAGCGGGTCGGCCGTTTCAAACGATGCGGCATTGAAAAAGCGCAGGACGATTTCCCAGGCCGCGGCGGCCTGCCCGGCCATCTGCCAGCCGAAGTACAGCGCCGCGCCGGTCACGCCCAGCCAGAACATGGCCTCCCAGGCCATCGCCTGCGGATGAGTCGGAGGGCCGCGCATCCAGCCCGCGCGGCGGGCCAGACTGCGCGCCAGCAGGATGTTGCCTCCGACGACCAGCGCGAACAGCGCGCCCCCGGCGATGGAGAGCACGGCTTGTGTGACGAGCCGGGTGAGAAAGACTTCGTCGAACCCCAGACTCTCAAACCACCACCAGTCGGTCAGCAACGCAGTGACCATGGGCAGGCCCAAGAAGATCGCCAGGGCCAAGCCGATGAAGATGATGCGCTTGTTCATTTCTCACCTCTCGATCGCCTGCGGCGTCACTTGCGTTTTCGCGCCGCGGCTTTCCGTCGGGTCCGCGCGCCCACCGCCGGCCGACCGGAGGGCGTGTAACCCGCCAGCAGTTTCTCGAACGGTTCGGCATGCGCGGTTTCTTCGGCCACGATGTTTTCCAATTCAATTTCCAGTCCTTCGTCGCCGAACTCTTCGGCCTGGTCGGCGCGCTCGGCGTAATCTTTCACGGCCTGCCGCTCGGCGGCGAGGTTGGCCTCCAGCATTTCGCGCACTGTCGCCGGCTGGACGATGGGCAGGGGCGTCACGGTCGGCATGCCGCCGAGGGCCACGATCTTCTCCGCCAGGAACTCCGCGTGCTTCATCTCGCCGAGGGCGACCTTCTTGAAGAGCGCGTCCACCGTCAGGCGCTCCGGGCCTTTCATCACGTAGTAGTGCTGAAGGTGTTGCAGGATGGCCTGGTATTCCCCGGCCAGATCGCGGTTCAGTCCGTCAATGAGGGTTTGCTTGTTCATCGTTGTTGCTCCTGTGCTTGTTGGTCTTAGCTCGTTGTTGTCGCCGCGCTTTTGTCGGCGGCGCCAGCGTATGGCCCGTGCAGATGCACTGGCGCGCCGGCTTGGCGCAGCCTCAGGGCGGCCGTCACTCGCCCGCCGTCACCTCATCTGTCCGTGGCGCCAACGTCGGCGACTCCAGGTAACGCAACAGGTCTGAGTCCGGCGGTAGCACGACGGTGGACCCCTCGCCCAGGATCGTCTCGTACACCTGCAGCCGTCGCACCAAGGCATAGAACTCCAGGTCCTGACCAAAGGCGTTCGCGGTCACCAGCGCGGCTTGCGCGTCGCCCTCGCCCCGTAGGACCTGGCTTTGGGCGTACGCCGTGGCCAGAATGATCTCACGCTCTTTGTCAGCCGCCGCCCGGATTTCCAGCGCCTGCTCCTCGCCCTCGGCCCGGTAACGCTTGGCGATCCGCTCGCGCTCGGCTTGCATGCGGGCGAAGACGCTGGCCTGCACCTCGGTCGGCAGGTCAACCCGCCTAATGCGCACGTCCAGCAGCGTGATGCCAAACGACGCGGCCGCCGCCTGCACGCCGCCGGTCACCGTCGCCATAATCGGCTCGCGCTTCTCGCGGACGATGTCAATGAAGTTGTGCCGGGCGATCTCTTCTCGCAACCGGCCAGCGACGACCTGATCCAGCCGGGCCATGGCCCCGGCCTCGTTGCGCACGGTGCGGTAGAACAGCAGCGGGTCGGTGATCTGCCAGCGCGAGACGTGGTCCACCAGCAGCCGTTTCTTGTCCAGGGTCAGATACTCGGCGCTCTGGGGTTCGGTGCCCAGGACGCGCTTATCCAGCAGGACCAGGTCGTGGATGAGGGGGGCCTTGAAGTACAGGCCCGGCTCGCGCACCACCCGCACCGGTTCGCCAAACTGAAACACCAGGCCCTGCTGCCACTCGCCGATAAAATACACCGACTGAAAGGCGGTAAAGGCCGCCACGACCAAAACACCGGCGATCATCATCTTCGTCTTCATGGGTTCGCTCCTACAGGCGATGAGCCCTCACGGGGCCGGCGCTTCAGGTTCAGCGGGAACGACGACGGGCGGCGCAGCCGGAGTAAGATCGGTCAGCGGCAGGAAGGGCAAGACTCCGCCCGGCCCGGTCTCCAGCACGAAGATGTCCACACCCGACAGAACCCGTTCGATGCTTTCGAGATACAGCCGCTCACGCATGACTTCCGGGGCCTTGCGGTATTCGGCCAGCAGCGCCAGGAAGCGAGCCGCGTCGCCCTCCGCCCGGATCAACCGCTGTTCGCGATAGGCTTCAGCCTCCAGCACCATCTGGGCCGCCTCACCGCGCGCCGCCGGCACCACTTGTTCAGCGTAGCCCTCGGCCTCCTTGACCAATCGCTCTCGGTCCTCGAAAGCGCGCACGACATCATGAAAAGCGTCGCGCACCTCGGCCGGCGGGTCCACGGCCAGCAGGCGGGCCTCAGTGACCAGCAGGCCGGTGCGGTACCGGTCCAACAGTTCCTGCAATTGCGCCTTGACCTGCTCCTGCGCCTGCACCCGCCCCTCGGTCATGGTGAAGTCAATCGTGTTCTGCCCCACGGTCGAACGCAGCGCGATCTCGGCCGAGGCCTTGAGCACGGCTTCCGCGTCGCGCACGTGGAACAGGTAGGCCACCGGATCCTGCACCAGGTACTGGACAAACAGCTGCACCACCACCATGTTCTCGTCGCCGGTGAGCATCTGCGCCTCTTCCAGCACCACATTCTGGCCGTCGGCCTCACTGCGGTAGCCGATCTCGGCAGTGCGCACGCGCGCCGTGTCTACCACAAAGTTGGATTGGATGGGCGCTGGAAGGCGGTAATGCAATCCGGGCTCACTGTGGCCGGTCAATCGCCCAAACGTAAGCACGAGGCCTCGTTCGCCTGGCCCGACCATGTAGAAACCTGACAGCAGCCATAGGCCCACCATGCCGATCAGCAAGGCCCAAATCAGCCGGGAGGACAGCCAGGGGCGCAGAGTCCGGGAGATCCACTCCAAATCAAGGAAATCGCCCGGTCTGGGTTCTTTGGGTGCATGTGCTCGTCTCATTGTTTGCTCCTTGTCAAACCATCTTCCCAAACCAGCCGCGCCGCTCCATCCACTTCGCCAGTTCTAACACGGGCGAAATGGTGAAGGCCAAAACGATGACGATAACCCAATCCAACAGCGGCAGGCTGAATGTGCCGAATGGCTCATGCAGGAAGGGCAAATACACAATCAGCGCCAGCAGCACCAACTCCCACACAATCGCCGCATTCAGCCACTTGTTGGCAAAAGGCCGATTGAGCACCGAATGGCGGTCAGAGCGGAAGTTGTAGGCTTTGAAGAACTGAATCAAGACCAGCGAAACGAAAGTCATGGTCATTGATTCTTCAAGACTCAGTAGATCGCAGAATGGCCTGATGCGGCCCACAACATGAGGGGCCTGTTCAGCCGGTAAGATTGTCGGTACCACCAAAACAATCGCCGGAGAACAAGCCCATGTCCGATGATAAGCTGAGATTGACGGATCAGAAAGTGCTGAACCACGCGCAA
>JBBIQY010000048.1:0-29332 GCA_037442085.1 Anaerolineae bacterium | reverse complement strand
CGTCGAAGCATCACTCGTGGGCGGTGGCGGGTACGTGGTTGAGCTGATGGGCACGCAAGCACCAAGGCATATTGTGCCAGCGACAATGGAAGTTGCGATCCGACTGAACGTCGTCTTCTGGGGGCTCATCTGGACTCCTTCTTACCGATCAGGAACAGTAATCCAAAGCGGCGCGCCGAAAAGATCTCCCGCAGCCACTTGCTGAAGGGTCTGCGTTGCTGAATCATATTGCCACAACCCAACGTTGTCCTGGCCATCAACCCCAAAGGCAATCTGCCTGCCGTCCGGTGACCAAATAGGTTGACCAACATGGGCCTGGGCAAAGCGACTAACATTTGTAATGGTGTTTGCTCGCAGGTCAGCAACGTACACATTGCTGATCAAATTCTCCGCAGCACTATCAGCCAGGAGGTCGGTGGGGTTTTCGCGATATACAAATGCCAGGTGTGTGCTGTCCGGCGACCACACCGGTCGGTAGCCGTGTCCGGCATCTGCGGACGAAAGTAATGTGCCGTTGGCGCCATCTCGATCAGCCAACCAAAGCTCTCCAACCACGAAAGGGATGCTTGAGTCGGGCATGCGAATGAAAGCGACTGCGCTTCCATTGGGCGACCAGCGAGGAAAAACCACGAGATGCCCCGGCTCTGCTTGAATCAGTCTGGCGTTGCTGCCGTCGGTGTGTGCAAGCCAGGTCTCGCTTCCAAAGCCAAGGCCTTGTGTGCTGGAATACATCATCAATTTGCCATCGGGCGAGAGAGTCAGATCATATACAGTGTCAGGTACATTGAGCTTCTCAGTCTTCTGGTTGACTACATCGACCAAATGCACACTATTGGCCGTAAGACCGTGCATGAGTAGTAGCAACTCATTGCCTGAGGCTGCCCAGTCCAGGAACTCCCCGTCGCGCCCGTCTTCGGTCCCGAGGGCGAGCACCTCGCCAGATGTTACGGATAGCCTTGAACGTAGCCGCCCGCTTCGCAGTTCACCTGAATGGCAACCCATCTGCCGTTGGGTGAGGCGTGGCCTGCTGATGCCTCGCAATACCCAGGCACGGCAATCGAGGGTAATGCCTCATAGCGTGGATCAGAGAGGATTGCACTGCTGGCATCAGCGCCTGCCGTCATCCATCCTAACCGCCAACCGGATTGTCTTGGGGAAAACACATATGCCCGCGTTCCGCCAGTTTGGTCATACCTGTTCGTCAAATAGGATGTGTCTTCTGAGATCAATGGGACGCTGAGGAAATACAGTAGCAAACCCGCAACGAACGCGATAGACGCCAACCATACAATTGGGTACGATCCGTACTGTCTCGGTGAACTGATTGGATGAGGTGATCCCATGCCTGCCTCCTTCAGCCAAAGAAACCTGTTCATGAACTATTCAGTTTGAGGGGGGAAGTGCGAAAGTTCAAAGCCTCCATGTGGCTCCGAGCTAACGAAGAGAATACATCAAGGGGGGGGAGTCAAGTTCGAGTTTGGTTTTTGCGGGTTGTTGTCCACTTTCGTTGTCTGTGGCTCGGCTTTTCATTTACAATCCCCGCGTGCCCGGCCCCACGCTCTCCGTCATCATCGTCTCGTGGAACGTGCGCGAGTTGTTGCGCGCCTGCCTGCGCTCGCTGCCGCTGAACGACCCGCAGACCGAAATTATCGTGGTGGATTCGGCCTCGTGCGATGGCACGGCGGCAATGGTGCGGGATGAATTCCCCACCGTGGCGCTGATCGCGAGTGAAACGAACCTCGGCTACAGCCGGGGCAACAACCTCGGGTTGCAAGCGGCGCGCGGGCGCTACCTGCTCGTGCTCAACCCCGACACCGAAATCGTCGGCGATGCCCTGAGGGCGATGTGCACGTACATGGACGAGCACCCCGACGTGGGCGCGCTCGGCCCGCACATGGCCTACGCCGACGGCGCGCCGCAGCCTACCCGCCGCCGCTTCCCCACGCCCCTCACCGCCTTCTTCGAGAGCACGTGGCTGCAATCGCTCGCGCCGCGTTCGCTGCTCGCGCACTTCTACGCTGGAGATTTGCCGGCGAACGAAACGGTCGAAGTGGATTGGGTCGTGGGCGCGGCGCTGCTCTTGCGACGCGCAGCCTACGAACAGGTCGGCGGCTTCGACGAGAATTTCTTCATGTACTCCGAGGAGCTGGATTTGTGCCGCCGCCTGAAAGCGGCCGGCTGGCGGATCGCGCATCTGCCGTCGGCGCGGATCATTCACCACGAGGCGCGGTCGAGCGCGCAGGTGCCGGCGGCGACGCACATCCGCTTCAACGCCAGCAAGGTCCGCTACTTCCGCAAGTATCACGGTGCGTTGTTCGCCGAGACATTGCGGCTCTTTTTGCTGGCGAACTTCGCGGTGCAACTGGCGATTGAGTGGCTGAAAGGGCTGCTCGGCCACAAGCGCGAGCTGCGCCGAGCGCGCATCGAGATCTACCGCGAAGTCTTGCGTTCCGGACTGAAGGCGAATTAGCCATGCGTCTTGGCCTGGTCACAGGCGAATTTCCCCCGTTGCACGGCGGGGTGGGCGATTACACCCACGCGCTGGCCGTCGCGCTCGCGGCGCACGGCGCGGAGGTGCACGTCATCACCGATGCGCGCTGCGCTGGCCTTCAGCCTTCATCCTTCAGCCTTCATCCTTTCGTCAACCGTTGGTCGTTTCCTACCCTCCTCCGCATCCGCGCCCTCGCCCGCCAACTCAAACTCGATTGGCTCAACGTGCAATATCAAGCCGCCGCGTACGGCCTCGGCGCGCCGATACACTTTCTGCCGGATGTGGCCGGTGTTCGCACTGTTGTGACCTTTCACGACGTGCGCGTGCCGTATCTCTTCCCGAAGGCGGGCCGGCTGCGCGATTGGGCGGTGACGCATCTGGCGAGAGCGGCGCGGGGCGCGATCGCCACCGACCCGGCGGATGAGGCTGAGTTGCGCCGGCGCGGAGTCCGGCGCCTGGCCTGCCTCCCCATCGGCAGCAACATTCCCGTTCAGCCGCCGCCGGATTTTGAACGCGCTCGTCTCCGCTCAAGATTGGGCGTCGGCGAGGGGGACTTCCTGCTCGGCTATTTTGGCTTTCTCAACCACTCGAAGGGCGGCGATACGCTCATCCGCGCACTCTCGATCCTGGCCGACCGCCGGGCGCGGGTGAAGCTCGTCCTGATCGGCGGGCAGACGGGCAGCAGCGATCCGACCGACGTGGCGTTCTCTGCGGAGATCGAGAAGCTCATCGTGCGGCATGGGCTGGAGGAGCGCATCGCGCGCACCGGCTTCATCGCCACACCCGACGTCTCCGCGCACCTGCTGGCCTGCGACGCCGTCGCCCTGCCCTATCGTGACGGCGTTTCACTGCGCCGCGGCTCGCTGATGGCCGCGCTGGCCCACAGCTGCGCCATCATCTCCACACACCCCGCCACCCCCCTCCCCCAACTGCGCGACGGCGAAAACCTTCGCCTCATCCCACCGGACTCGCCTCAGGCGCTGGTGCTCGCCATCTCGGAGTTGCTCGAAGCGCCGGAGCTGCGCGCCCGGCTGGGCGCAGCCGCGCGCGAGACGGCGCAACAGTTTCGCTGGGAGGCCATCGCCGCGCGCCTGCTGGATTTTCTCCGGCTCGGGTAAACTCGGTCCATGCCCTCCTCAAGAAGCGTCGTGCCGCTGGCCGTGCTGACCAGTGTGTTTCTCGCCCTCGGCTGGGTGTATGCGCTGACCACGCCGCCGTTCGAGAAGCCCGACGAGGAGTGGCACTACCTCTACGTTGCGCACCTCGTCAACCATGGCCGATTGCCGCCGCTGGTCGTGGATAAAACACAGAATCCCGCCGGGCAGATCGCCGGCCATCCGCCACTGTATTACGCGATCGCAGCGACGTTCGCGACTGCGCTGCGGCTTGACCTGACGCAGCCGCTGCCGCCGAACAATCCGTTCTGGGCCTACCCGGCACCGGGCGCCGTGCCCGACAACAAGAATCTCTTCATCCACTCGCCCGGCGAACGGTACGACGCGGACTATGCCCTGCGGGTGCTGTCGCTGGCGCTGAGCGCAGCCACGCTCCCATTCGCATATGGCCTGGCGCGCGCCGCCACCGGACGGCGCGATTGGGCGTTGCTGACCGCCGCATTCATTGCGCTCCATCCGCAATTCCTCTTCATCGCCAGCAGCGCCAGCAACGACGGGCTGGCGACGGCGCTTTCGACCGCCGCGCTGTGGGGGCTGTTGCGCACCCTGTCCTATCCGGAGGATTGGAGATGCTGGGCGGCGTTCGGCCTAGCCGGCGGGCTGGCCGCCCTGGCCAAGACCAACGCCGCGCTCCTGCCGCTTGTGGGCGCCCTGACGGCGTTGTGGCTCGGCGCCCAGCGACGCAGTGGCCGTGTCGTCCTGCTCGGGATTGTGGCCAGCCTCGGCGGCTGGCTGTTGATCGTCGGTGGGTGGTATGCGCGCAACGCGCTGCTCTTCGGCGACCCGCTGGGCGTTGCCGTTCACACCGCGGCTTTCCCCACGGGCGCGCGCCTCACGTTGGCCGATCTGCCCACACAACTTTCTATCCTCTCCATCACCTTCTGGGGCGCGTTCGGCTGGACGAATGTGTTGTGGCCCGAGTGGGCGTACACGGGATTGAGCGTGTTGCAGGTCCTGGCGCTTCTCGGCGTGCTGCGCTGGCTGCCGCGCTGGTGGAGGGCGATGCGCGCATCGCAACCACTCGCGCGCGGGGGTCTCGCCGTGCTGCTGCTCTTCATCGCGCTGATCGCAGCGGCCCTGGTGTGGTGGGCGACACGCCTGCCCGGCACGCTAGGCCGGTTGCTCTTCCCCGCTCTGGCCCCCCTTATGCTCCTGCTGGTCATCGGCTTAGGCCAGGTCTGGCGCGGCCTGCCGTTTGCGGGCCTGGCTTTCCTGGCGACCTTAGCGTTGCTCGGCCCACTGACCATCCTGCGCGCCTACCGCCCGCCGACTCCGCTGAGCGCGTTGCCTGCTTCCGTGCAGCGCGCCGGATTCCAGGTTGGGACGATCGGGCGATTAGCCGGCTATCAACTTCCCAGGCAGGCCCTGACACCTGGGGCAGAAGCCGCGCTCACCCTGTGCTGGGAGGCGCACGCGCCGACCGCCGAACCGCAAACCGTTTTTGTGCAATTCGTGGGCGCGGGCAATTACCTGGCCGGCGCACGCAACACCTATCCCGGCCTGGGGCGCTATGCCACCACGCTCTGGCAGCCCGGCGCGCTGTTCTGTGACGAGGTCGCCGTGCCGGTGAACGCCGAAGCACCTGCCCCGGCCCGGTACAGCGTGCACACGGGGATGTTCGACCTGAGCACCGGCCGGCGCGTACCGATCACGGCAGCGGATGGAACACCGTTGTCGGTCATCGAGCTGGGCGCCGTCAAAGTTGCGGGGCGCGGGCCGGCCATCCCGCCCCGCGCCTCACGGATCCAGGCCGACTTCATCGAACCGATCCGTCTGCGCGCTTATGAGCTCACGCCGCTGCACGTTGGACGGGCGGGCACGCTCACGCTCTATTGGGAGGCGTTGGGCACACCCTCCGCCGATTACACCGTCTTTGTTCACCTGCTCGCTGCGAACCCAACCCCCGTGGCGCAATCCGACGCGCCGCCGGGCTCGGACTCGCACGCGGGCCGGTATCCCACGTCATGGTGGGCGGAAGGCGAAACGATCCGCGACGTGCACACCCTGCACTTGCCCGCCGATCTGCCGCCCAGCACGTATCAACTGCGCGTCGGCCTGTATCGGCCCGATACGGCGGAACGTGTGTGGCTGACCTCGGGCGCAGACGCCGTGGAACTGACTGAGGTAAAGGTTGCGCCATAATCTCCGCCAGCCGATCTACGGCCTACTGACCGCGTTCGTCGTGCTCGGCGCTGTCTATGCCATCGTCACGCCGCTGTTCGAGATCTCCGATGAGCTGTGGCACTACCCGATGGTGAAAACCCTGGCCGATGGGAATGGCCTGCCGGTGCAGAACCCGGCGGACGTGCAGCCCTGGCGTCAGGAGGGTAGCCAGCCGCCGCTCTACTACCTGCTGATGGCCGCTGCTACGGTCTGGATCAACACCGACGACCTGAACGACGTACGCGTCCTCAACCCCCACACCGACAACGGCCTGATCACCGCCGATCGCAACAACAACATCGCCCTCCACCGCGCCGACGAAATGTGGCGCTGGCACGGCGCGGCGCTGGCCGTGCGGTTGATCCGTCTGCTTTCGGTGCTGCTCGGCGCAGCCACCGTGTACCTCACCTATCGCCTGGCGCTGGAGCTAATGCCAGAGCAGCGCGGCCTGGCGCTGGCTGCCGCTGCAATTACCGCCTTCACGCCAATGTTCCTGTTCATCAGCGCCTCGGTGAACAACGATAACCTGGCCGTGACGCTCTCGGCGGCCACGATCTGGCTGTTAGTCCGCTGGGTGAAATATCCGCCCTACAAGGTCGGCTGGCCGCACGTCGCGCTCGGACTGCTGCTTGGTGCGGGCGCGCTCAGCAAACAATCGGCGCTTGGCCTGGGCGGGCTGGCCGGGCTGGCCCTACTCTGGGGAAACGTTCAACATGCGCGGAGACGTGTGCCGTATTCTCTCTTCCATCGAACACAGTTCGTAATCCGCGCGACGTTCTACGAGTCACTCGTCGTCTTCGGCCTCGCCGCCCTCGTCGCTGGCTGGTGGTACTGGCGCAATGATCAGCTCTACGGCGACTGGCTGGGCTGGAACACGTTCATCGCCATCGTCGGCGCGCGGCCACAGCCGGCCACGCTGTTGCAACTGTGGGGCGAACGCGTCGGATTCGTGCAGGCCTACTGGGGTCTGTTCGGCGGCGTCAGCGTGCCGATGCCGGACTGGACGTACACCGCGCTCAACGTCGCGGCGGGCGCGGCGCTGATCGGCCTGGGCCTCGGCGTGGTGCGCACCGTTCGCAGCCGGGCGATCACCGGGGCAGCGTTGATGCAATGGGGCCTGCTCGGTGCGTGGATCGGCCTGCTGCTCTGGGGCCTGATCCGCTGGACGAGCCTGACCTGGGCCTCACAGGGGCGGTTGATGTTTCCCGCCATCTCGGCCATCAGCGTCCTCCTCACCGCCGGCCTGGCGCAGCTTTCCCGCCTTTTCCCAACCGCCAATCTCCAATCTCTCTTACCCGGTAGCTTCGCCCTCTTCCTGGCCGCGCTCTCCGTCGCCGTGCCGTTCACCGTTATCGCCCCGCACTATGCCCCCCCGCCCCCGCTCACACAGGCAAAGCTCGCTTCTATCCCCAACCGCCTCGACGCCGACTTCGGCGGCGAACTGCGGTTGCTGGGCTATGACCTCCACACCGCCTCCGCGGAGCCGGGCGAGAATGTGCGGATGACGCTGTACTGGCAGGCGCAGATCGCGATGGACCGCAACTGGAGCATCTTCGTACACGTGGTGGATGAGCAGGGCGTGATCGTCGCGCAGCGCGACCGGTACCCGGGCCAGGGTCTGCTGGCGACCACGCACTTACAGCCAGGCCAGACATGGGCCGACGACTACGTCATCCCGATCCCGGCAGGTACGCTCGCGCCCACGTCCCTACAGATCGCCGTCGGCCTTTACGACGTGCGCGATGGCACGCGGCTACCTCTCACGCTTCAGCTCCATGGAGGGAGTAAGGGGTCGGAGCAGGAGGTGGGCAGCGCGCACGCACCCTCCGACGCGGTTACTTTCGGCCGGATCGCGCTGCGCGCGCGTTCCGGCGCCGTGCCCAACCCCCTCCACCAGAACATCGGTGGGGCGCTGGAACTGAGCGGCTACGAACTGGACCGGCGCGCGCTGCGACCCGGCGAAGCGTTCACGGTGACCTTGCACTGGCGCGCCCTCGCGCCGATGCGCGTCAACTACTCGGTCTCCGTCCGCGTGCGCGGCGAGGGCCAGACGCTCTGGGCAGCGAAGGATGCCTGGCCGCAGGACGGCGCGGCGCCCACCTCCGCCTGGCAGCCCGGCCAGGCCCTCACTGACTCGTATACCCTTACCCTCGACCCGGCTACGCCGCCCGGCCAATACCAACTGGAGATCGTGGTGTATGACGCGCAGACGCTCATACCCCTGCGACTATGGAACGCCGAGGGTTATCCGACAGACGGCGAGGGCGTGCGGCTCAGCCGCCTCCGGGTGTTGCCATGACGGCCCGTCGCCGGCTCACGGTTATCATTGCCGCGCACTTTCTCATCGGCCTGCTATACCTATGGGCAACGCCGATCTTCGAAGCCTCGGACGAAGGCGCGCACTATGGCGTGATCGAATGGCTCAAGCGCGGCAACGGCCTGCCGGTCCAAATGCCCAACGACGTCGGCAAGAAGACGATCTATCACCAGGAGGGCAGTCAGCCGCCGCTGTACTACGCGCTCAGCGCAGCGCTCACAGCCTGGCTGCCCACCTCGGACTTCGAGCAGGTCGCTGTGTCGAACCCGCACTCCGAGGTCGGTTACGTCGGCGCAGCGCACAACATCAATCTCTACCGGCCCGCGCCGCCCGACGCCCCCGGCGAGACGCAGCGCGCCGTCACCGTCATCCGCCTGTTTTCGCTCTTGTTGAGCTGCGGCACGGTCGCGCTGGCTTATGCGCTGGCGCGGCAAATTGTTGCGGACGAGGCGCGCGCGTTGCTGGCGACGGCGCTGGTCGCCTTCAACCCGATGGCGCTCTTCATCAACGCCTCCGTCAACAACGACAACCTCCTGATGCTGCTGACGACAAGCACTTTGCTAATGACCCTTGGCCTGGTGCAGGCCCACGCACGACCTTCGGCGCTCAAACTCATCGGCCTCGGGGCGCTGTGCGGGCTGGCCGCACTCACCAAGCTGAGCGGGCTGGTGTTGTGGCCGGTGGTCGCGCTCGCGCTGCTTGCCGAGCAATGGGGGCACGTGCCGCGCGCCGAACGCAACATCCAATCCGCCCTCCGTCATCTGCCCACGGTTTTCATTCGCGGCCTCATCGTCTTCGGCGTCGCCGTCCTCGTGTGCGGCTGGTGGTATGCGCGCAACCTGTGGCTGTACGGCGACGTGACCGGGCTGAACGCGATGATCGCCATCGCCGGGCCGCGCTCGGTGAGCGTGCTGCAGTTGCTCGACGAGTGGTACGGCTTCTATCTTTCGTTCTGGGGCGTGTTCGGCGCGTTCACGATCCTACCCGGCGTGTGGGCCCAGTGGCTGTTCCACGCGCTGACGGCAGCCGCACTGCTCGGGCTGGGCGTGGCGCTCTGGCGCCGGCGCGGACGCGTGCCCTTCCCCGTGCTGCTGCTCGCCTTGTTCTGTGCCCTGACATTTGCAGGTGTGGTGCGCTGGACGATGCAGACGCCGGCCTCGCAGGGGCGCCTCTTGTTTGGCGCCATCGCACCGCTCTCGCTGGGGCTGGCCGCCGGCCTGCTCGCCTACTTCAGAGGAAAACAGGCCGCACGCGCGGCAGGGCTGACGCTCGGCGCGGCGCTGGCGGTCGCTGCCGCACTCATCCCCGTGCTCGACATCGCGCCACAGTATGCGCCGCCGCCTGGCGTCGCCGAAAGCGAGTTGCCCGCCGATCTTCGCCCGGTGCGCGCCGTGCTGGGCGACGGGCTGGAGCTGCTCGGCTACACCACAGACGAGTCACCGCGCCGGCCGGGAGAAGCGCAGCCGGTTACGCTCTACTGGCGCGCCATCCGGCCCTTGCCGCGCGACGACTCGCTGGCGCTCATTTTATTCGGGCGCAACAACGCCGGCGTGGGCGTGATTGACACCTGGCCGGGCCGGGGGCGGTTGCCGATGACGCAGATGCAGGCCGGCGTGATCTACGCCGACCGGATTGCGCTGCCGATCGCGGCGGAGGCCGAGACGCCCACGCTGCTGCGCCTGCGCCTCGGGCTTTGGCGCAGCGCGCCCAATGATCGCCTCTCCATCCTGCTGCCGGATGGCGCGCAGACCGAGACGCTCACCCTGCAAGTGGGCCGGCTGAGCGCCGCCACATCGCCGCCCGCGCCCGACCAGCGTAATGGCTCAACCTTCGAGTACGGCATCGAGCTGCTGGGCTACACGGCGCGCACGGACGCCGGCGGACTGACATTGACGCTGAACTGGCGCACGCGCGAACATGTACCGGCGGATTACACGCTCTTCGTGCATCTGGTGGATGCGACGGGCGCGAAGCTCGATCAGGCCGACGGCCCACCCCTCAACGGGGACTGGCCGACCTCGGCCTGGTTGCCCGGCGAAGCCTTTTCCGAAACGCGCACGCTGACGCTGCCGGCGGACGCCGCCCCGGGCTGTTGCGCCGTGCGTCTGGGCTGGTATGATGCCGCCACCGGATTTCGCCTCGCCGCCTTTCAGCCCCACGGCGAGCCGTGGGCGGACAATGCCGTGGTGCTGAACATCCCGAGGTGAAACAGAGTGCCGATTGCGCCGTCCTTCAGCACAGCGATACGCGCCACGCTGCCCCTCATGAAACGCCTAGCCACCTCCTTCCTCTCCCCCCCTCGAGCCAACGCGCTGTGGCTTGGCCTTGCCACTGCGCTGGGAGCAGTGACGATCGGCGCGCTGCTGGGCGTGGCCGGGCCGCTGATCGCAGTCGGCGTGTTGCTCGGGCTGGCGGCCGGCCTGCTCAGCCTCAGCCGCCTGGAGTTTGCTCTGTGGGCGGTGCTCGCAATCATCCTGCTGTTGCCCTTCGCCAGCCTGCCGTTCCGCGTGGTCTTCACACCCACCTTCCTCGACCTTGCCATGCTGGCGGCGGTGTTCGTTTACGCGATGCAATGGATGACGGGCGAACGGCGCCGCCTGACCATAACGCCCGCGCACGCCCCCATCGTCGTCTTCCTGGCATTGCTGATCTTCAGCTTCGTGGCCGGGATGCCCAACGGCCCGCTCACGAGCAACCTGATTCGGCAGTTCGCCGAGATGTTGTTGAGCCTCGGCTTCGCGCTGCTACTAGTGGATGTGCTCGACACGCGCGACAAACTGGAGCGCCTCGTCCGCCTGATGCTCGTCGGCGGGACGTTGACCGCGCTGATCGGCATCGTGCTCTATACGCTGCCCGAGGCAACGGCGGAGCGTGCGCTCTCGGCGCTGCGCGTTTTCGGTTACCCGGCGAGCGGTGTGATCCGCTACATCGAAGACAACCCGGAGTATGCGGAACGCGCCGTAGCGACCTCGGTGGACCCGAACGCGCTGGGGGGCACGCTGGCGATGCTGGGCGCACTGGCCGCGCCGCAGTTTTTGACGCGCCGCAACCTGTTTGGCAGCCGCGGGCTGGCGTTGGCCGCCTTTGGCCTGATCGTCACCTGCCTGGTGCTCACCTTCTCGCGCGGCGCGCTGGCCGCGCTGGTCGCCGGCCTGCTCATCATCGCCGCGCTGCGCTACCGACGACTGTTGCTCGTGCTGACGCTGGGTGCGACGCTGCTGCTCACCCTGCCGGCGACACAGGGTTACGTCGAACGCTTCGTCGCCGGCGTGCAGGGTGAAGACCTGGCGACGCAGATGCGCTTCGGCGAGTACAAAGACGCCCTCACCCTCATTAGCCGTTACCCGTGGTTGGGCGTCGGCTTTGCGGGCACGCCGGAAAAGGACATTTACCTCGGCGTCTCGAATGCCTATCTGCTGATTGCCTCGAAGGCGGGGCTAGTGGGGCTGGCGGGCTTCGGCTGGGTGATGGCGACGGTGTTGGGCTGGACGTTCGTCCGCCGGCGCGCTTTGGCGACGGATGAGTCCCTGGCCGCGATCGGGCTGGGGCTGTTCGCCGGGCTGGTCGCAGCGCTAACGGTCGGCATCTTCGATCACTACTTTTTCAACCTGGCGTTTCAGGCCGCGGGCGCGTTGTTCTGGATTTTCGTCGGGCTATGCCTGGCGGCGACGCGCCTGGCACCCACAAACCAACTCTAACGACCGGCGCGGGTGGCTGTGTTGTCCGGCATCCTGTCTTTCTGTATAATCCTAGCGATGAAGGAGAGATTCCGATGCAAATCGCAACTCAAGAACAGGGCGCGGTTTCGGTTGTAGCCGTGGCAGGCCGCGTAGATAGCGCGACTGCGCCGGACTTGGAAAACGCCCTCAAGCGGCTGGTGGAGGCCGAAAAGACTCAGATCGTGCTCGACCTGCTGGGCGTGGAATACATGTCGTCCGCCGGGCTGCGCGCCATGGTCTCGACGCTGAAGGCCGTCAAACGCGTCAATGGCGACTTGCGCGTTGCCAATCCCTCATCACGGGTGGACGAGGTGCTGCGGCTGGCGGGCCTGTCTTCGATCTTCGCCATTTACCCTTCGCGCGAGGCCGCGATCAGCAGCTTCTAACCGGCTGCCCTGAATCGCTATGGCCCGCCTGCTGACCGTCCCTGGGCGTTACGATCAGCTTGAACCGATCTGCCAGTTTGTCACCGAGGCCGCGCAGGACGCCGGACTGAGCGAAGTTGAGACCGGCCACTGCCAGCTCGCCGTAGACGAAGCCTGCACCAACGTTATCGAGCACGGCTACCGGGGCGAAGACCGCGGCCCGATCTCGATTCAGTGCGACGTGCTGCCCGGCGAACTGGTCATCACCATCTTCGACCGGGCTGCGCGCTTTGACCCCAGCCATGTGCCCGAACCGAATACCAAGGCCCCGCTCGACGAGTTGCCGGTCGGCGGGCTGGGGCTGTTCCTCATGCGGCAGGTGATGGATGCCGTGGAGTTCAGTTACGAAGGCGGGGGCAACAAACTCGTGCTCATCAAGCGGAAGGCATAGAGACCGTTCCCCGTAACCCGCTATTTGTTGTAAAAATTGTAGACGGCACGCGCCAGGGAGATGAGGAATCGGTTGGCGTCCTCGTAACCGATGGTCTCGGCGCGGTTGAGGAAAATGCTCAGGGCGTAATCACCGCCGGGCGTGAACACCAGCGCGGCATCGGCGACGTTGGTCAGGGGCACGGTATCCCAGCCGTGTTTGTGCGCCACCACGCCGCCGGGCGAGCCGCCGGCGATGAAGATCGGCCCGACCTGGTTTTGGGAAAGGAAGCCGACCATCTCCTGGCATTCCTCTGGCGTGAACGCGCCGGGGAAGGCAGCGATGAGTGCGCCGCCGCCGCGCGTGCAGTGATGGATCATGGCAAGCAGCAGGCCCATGTCCTCGGCAGTCGTCTGGTTATAGGGGTCGGGCCGTAGGTCGAGATCCGTGCGCGAGTTGGCGGGCGTGGCAAACGGCCTCAACACCGCGCCGCGCACGTCGAGCAAGCCGCTGATGTAGGTGTTGACCAGCCCCAGCCGGCGCATGTCATCGGTGACGGCCAGCGCGCCCGCAAAGCCATCGCCGCGCCCGATCGTCTTGAGCAGAAAATCGGTGGCGGTATTTTGCGACTCCTCCATGCTGCGCTGGAGCAGCAGGCGCTCGTCATCCGTCAACATGCCGGTGTTACGGGCGAAGAACGAAACCATGATGGGGATTTTGATCGTGCTCATCCCGGAGAAGGCCACCGGCCCGGTGATCGGCGCGCCGGCAGACAGAGTCAATCCCAATTCATCGCCCGAGCCCAGGTCGGAAAGGTGCAGGCTGAGCACACCGTCAAACTGGTGCTGCGCCGTATTGGCGACGATCAGTTCGCCCAACGTCTGGAGTGTGGGCCGGACGATGGTCTGCTCGACCACCGGCAAATTGACGATGCGGCGCTCGGCCTGCGCCGAAAACAGGGCCTTATCCACCAGGGCGACCGCAGCTTCGAGGTTGAGGGCGTAGCCCGGCTCACCGGGCTGAAAGCCGAGCGTGCTGGCGTCGGCCCGAGGCGGGCTACCGGGCCGGTCATAGCGCGCCGCCACATCGGCCAGGAAGGCGCGCAGCCGCTCCTGTGAGTAGGTCGCGCGCAGCGGCGTCTCCGTCGCTACGGCCGGCCTCAGCCACAGGTAATCCCACAAACCGGTCCAGAAGACATCGTTGCTGCGGAGCTGGGCGGCCTGTGGCAGCAGCACGGTAGTATTGACCTGGAAGGAGACGACGGCGGGATCGAGCAGGATGATGTTGTCGCGATAGCGCAACTCCACCGGTGCCGCGTAGGTGGTGAGGATCTGCTGGAGCGCGGCCTCGGTGGTCAACCCACCGACGGGCACGCCAGCCAGCTTCAGCCCGGCAGGCAGCTGCGTGAAGGATTGACTGTAGCGAAACGTTTCCCAGGCCAGCAGCGCAAAAGCCGCCAGCAGGCTTAGGCCGGAGAACAGGAAGAACCAGTTGAAGCGCCGCGCGCGCATAGCCTACGGAACGGCGGCCCGGCCCATCCAGACGAAGATGCGTTCGTCGCTGGCGGCGCCGGCAGGGTCATAGACGGGCGGCTGGCTCAGGTCGGCGCTGGGGCGCTGGCGCACCGTCACGACGCTCCACCGGAAAGCGGCTGGGCTCTCCGGCAGAAACTCCGGCGGCACCACCAGGCGCGTGTCGGTCACGATCTGGCGCAGCGGACGGCCATCATTCGCCGTGACGTTGACGACCGTCACCTGATAGGCCTCGCCCGTGCGCAACTGAGCGGTGGCTGCCCACATCAAGACGATGCTCTCACCGCTGCGGAACGTGGCGCCATCCGCCGGGCTGAGGAGCTGCGGCGCGGGCTGCGGCGGCGGCACGGTCGGCGTGCGCGTCGGCCCGGGCAATTGCACCCGCTCCAGCGGGATGATCAACACTTGACCGGCGCGGATGCGGTTGGCATCGCTCAAGCCGTTGGCCTGCAGCAGATCGTTGACCGTCAGGCTGTAATTACGGGCGATCGCCTGGAGCTGATCGCCCGGCTGCACCACATAGGTCGCACGCGGCACAGGCGTCACGTCCGCGCCCTGGCGCAGGGTGGCGGTGGGCTGCGGCGTGGGCGTGGGCGTGGGTTGCGGCACCTTGATGACTTCGCCCGGGTTGAGGTTGGTGCATTCGCGGTTGATGATGCCGAGGTTCGCTTCGATGATGCTCAGGACGGAGACGTTGTAGTTGAGCGCGATCTTGATGCAGGTATCCCCGGCCTGAACGCGATAGTCCAGCGGCGGCAGCGGCGTGGCCGTAGGTTCGGGCGTCTCGGTGGGCGTCGGCGTGAAGGTGAGCGTCGGTGGCGGAGTGGCGGTCGGCGTGGCAGTTGCAGTGGGCGGGTTGATCAGCTGCTGGCCTTGGTCGGTCGAGGCGAAAATCAGCCCGCCGCCCACGGCCAGGAGCAGGACGACGCCGAGGACGATCAGAACGGTGGTGAGGCTGACGGGCCGACGCCCTAGCGCCGTGCCCGCCCCTGGCTTGACAGGCGTGGCCGGGCCGGTCTTGCCCGTCACCCTGCCAAGTTCCGCCCCGCAGACCAGGCACTTGGTGGCCGCTGACCCGACGCGTGTGCCGCAGGTGGGACACAGCCGGTAGCCCGGGCTGGATGATGTTTTTGAGGGGGTTGCCATGATGGCGGATTATAAGAGTAACGAATAAAAAGTGATAAGTCGGGAGTTATGTTGAAATGGGGAGATGAACCCGCCGGGCCTTACCCTGGCCCGGCGCCATCGAGCCCAAGCGTTGGCGCGATTCCGCGCATCGCCTCGATCACAAAGGTGATGTGCTCGGTCAGGTCTACGCCCAGCTCACGCACGCCCTGCTCGATGTCGGCGCGGTTGACCCCGGCCGCGAAAGCCTTGTCCTCCCACTTGCTTTTGACCGATTTGGCCGTGAGGTCATGCAGGCTGCGCGACGGGCGCACCAGCGCACAGGCCGTGATCAGGCCGGTCAACTCATCCACGGCAAACAGCGCCCGGTCCATCCTCTTCTCGCGCGGGACGCCCGTGCGCGGCGCGTGGCTCTGGATGCAGCGGATGATGTCTTCGGGCACGCCGCGCGCGCGCAGAATGGCCGCGCCCTTCATGGGGTGCTCATCGAGCGTCGGGTGAATCTCCCAGTCGAAGTCGTGCAGCAGGCCGGCCAGACCCCAGGCGTCGGTATCCTCACCGTACTTGACGGCGTAGGCGCGCATGGCGGCCTCCACCGCCAGCATGTGGTTGATCAGATTTTGATTCTGCACGTGTTCGATGACGATGGCGTAAGCGGTTTCGCGGTTCATCGCTTTATTGAATGGGCAGCGGATCGCCCAGCACCGGCTCGGGCCGGGCCACGGCGACATCCCAGACGGCGGCGGCGGTCGCCAGCACTTCGCGTGCGCTCCAGATGGCCAGCGAGCTGCGTCGGTACTCGCGGCGGTCGGCGGAGACGCCGGTCACCGACAGTCCCAGCGCCTCACAGATAAAGAGCGCCCGCGGCAGATGAAAGGACTGCGTCACCAGCGTCGCCTCGGCAAGGCCAAAGATGGCTTTGGCGCGGTAACAGGTATCGTAGGTGCGTCGCCCGGCATAGTCGAGCACGAGGTCGTGATCCGGCACGCCCAGCTCGAGCGCGACCGAGCGCATCGCGCCCGGCTCATTGTAATCCTCAAAGCGGTTGTCGCCGCTCAACAACAGTTTGTCCACCTTGCCGGTGTGGTACAGCTCCACAGCCGTGGCGACGCGGTCGTACAACACTGCCGCCGGACGCCCGTTGCGTTGCAGGCCGGCGCCGAACACGATGGCCACCCGGGTGCGCGGCGCATCCGTCGGCGCACAGATCTGGGGCTGGTAGCGCAGCGCTGTGTACAGGCGTGGCGCGATCAGCCCCAGCCCGGCAACAGTCAGTCCACCAAAGATGACTCGCCACACAACTTGCACGAGAGGACGGTAACACCGGAAGATGAGTCGGTCATAAATGCGCCAAGACGCGCCGGGCCCGCTTCGGTGAACACGAGTGAGCACGAATGAGCACGAGGGCTCCCGGCTTTGGCGAGATGGACGAAACGGTAGTCAGGCGACGCGTGTGCCGCCGCGTACGTACACGGATTTGACGAAGATGTTCCAAAAAAATCCGCGCAATCCGTCCAATCCGTGGATACGTTTCCGGTTGTGCCCGTAGAGCGGATTTTGAGTCGTGTCAAGCAGGACGCCGTTGGATCTTGAGTAGGCAGGCAACCGAAATTCTACCAAAACACTGACCCGTCACTAACGCGCCGTCGGCCAGCCGCGTGGCCTACCGCGGTTAGCATTACCACATGCCCGATCCACGTTTGCGCCTCCGGATGGCCTCACCGGCCGCGCTGCCCGCTTATCTCGAGACACTCATTCAAATGTTTTTGGGGCGCTTCCGAAACGAACGGCGTGCCCTGTGCCTGCGGGTCGGCCCTTTGTGGCGCGAAGCGCGAATGCAACTGCGGCGTGAAGTCTGGTCGCCGCTGAAGCGAGCGGTCGGGCCGACTCTGGCCGGGCTGCGCCGCGAGGCAACGGCGCTGTGCCTGACGGCGCTCGCGATGTGGCGAGAAGGCTGGGCCCACTTGCAGGGCGAGGGCCGCGTGCTCGAGCGCGCAGTACGCCGCCTCGTCGTCGAGCATCCGATCTGGCCGCTCTGGCGCGCACGTATGCAACGCGGGCGTGAACGTCTTGCGGCAATCGCCGGTGAGGCGTCGGCGTGGCTGACGCCGCTCAGCAAAGGCATCACACAGCACCTGCACCGCGCCGCTCTCGTGCAGGCCGCTTCCAGCTTCGGTGCCGCGCGGCAAATGTGGCACAGGCTGCTGGAAGACTTCAGCCAGACACCCGTTTACGTGAACGCTGTCTCGGCCATGGTCATCGCGACGTATCTGAGCCTGGCGTTCATGTCGCTGGCAATCGTGGCGTTTGCGCTGCCGCCGCTGCCGCCGCTGGCCGAGCCGGCGACCGGGCTTGAGGTGAAGGCATATCTCAGCCAGCAGCAAGTCCTGGAAGGATACGCCACGCTCACCCCGACGCCCTCCCCCACTGCCACACCAGAACCGACTGCGACGCCCGAGCCGGTGCTGACCGCCACGCCGATCCCAGTTGTGTATTCAGCCTGGGACTCGACCCTGCCGCAGTACGGCGGCTGGAACGGCGCGGGCGAATGCTGGGGGCCGGTGCTCGCACCACCCGGCACAGGCACATTTGCCTGGCCCACCGACAAACGCTATTTGGTCGGCAGGGACTTCAGCTGGCGCTGGCATCCCGGCCTAGACTTAGGCGGCGAATTCGATGACCCCATCTATGCTGCCGACTCCGGCGCCGTGGTGTATGCGGGCTGGAACACGTACGGCTATGGCAACCTGGTCATCCTCGACCACGGCAACGGCTGGCACACCTTGTATGCACACTTCAGCTCGATTTTCGTCGCCTGTGGCGAGGCGGTGACGCAGGGCCAGGTCATCGGGCTGGCGGGCAGCACCGGCCGTTCCACCGGCCCGCATCTGCACTTCGAAATGCGGCTCGGCGGGAACTACGTGAACCCGTGGGATTACCTGCCGCCGCCGTGAGAGGGTTGAACCACTGAAACACTTAGGCCACTGAATCAGTGAGTTCAGTGGCCTCAGCATCCTCGGTGATCCTGCCCTACACGGATTGCTGCTTCAACTCCTCAATCGGGAACCACTCAGCTTCGGGCGTGACGGTGACGGCCGGGGCTGGGCCGGTGTCGCCGTTCCATTGCGGCATGGTCTCGGCGGTCATCAGAGGTCGGACGCTCATGTCATGGTCGCAGACGATCTGGCAGGAGAGCCGCGCCTGACCGAACAGGCCGCGGTCATTCAGGCGAAAGTGCTCGGCTTTGGTCATCGTCTGCGGCTCGCCGCTGACGAACTCGACGCGGCAGGTCGTGCACTTGGCGTTGCCGCCGCAGCGGTGACCGATCTTCACGCCAGCGCTTTCGATTGCCAGCACCAGGCGCGTTCCGGCCTCGACTTCGATGGATTGGTCGTTGACAGTCAGTTTTGGCATCGTGGTTTCCTCAACAACAAAGTGGACAACGCCAATTTTATATCGCCGAAACGCGGCCTTGCCACAACTTGACAGGCAGCCCGCCGTTGACGAACGAGGGCGGCGACTGGGCCAGCGCCAGGCCGGTGTGTCGCGCCAGCGCCGCATCCGGGCAGAGGAAAGCCACCTGCCAACCGCAAAAGCGGTCGCGCAACACGTTGCCGAATGCGGCATACAGGTCGCGCAGATTACGGTTCTGGCTGATGCGCACCCCATAGGGTGGATTGGTCACGATCCAGCCCGAATCGGCGGACGGCTCCAGCGCCGAGATCGCCCGCTGAACGAACTCCAGCCAGGCGACGCCGGCGCGTTCAGCGTTGGCGCGGGCGGCCTGGATGGCGCCGGCATCCCGATCCGAGCCGCTGATTGGCAGGCGCGTGGGCGCAGAGCCCTGGCCTAACCTTCGCAAGGATTCGAACGTGGCGGCGTCGTAGTCCGGCCAGCGCCTGAAGGCGAAGTCGCGTCTCAGGCCGGGCGCGATCCCTAAAGCCAGCCAGGCCGCCTCGATCAGCAGCGTGCCGGAGCCGCAGAACGGGTCGAGCAGCGGTTGGCCGGGCGTCCAGCCGGAGGCCAACAGCACGCCGGCCGCCAGCGTCTCGCGCAGCGGAGCCTTCGCCGTCGCCAGACGATAGCCGCGTCGGTGCAGCAGCTCGCCGGACGAGTCCAGGCTGACGGTGCAGTCGTCGTGGTCGAGGCGGATGACGATGAGCTGGGCGATTGGCATAGCCGGGGAGTCATCCGTGTTGCCCTCCGGGGCCGGAGGTTGCAGGTCAATCGGCTGGCCCAGCCGTTCGCCAATGGCTTTGGCGACGCGCTCGGCGACGCCGCCGGAGTGGTAAAGCTTGGATTTGCGGGACGTGGCGCGCAGGGTGACGGGCTGGCCGGGGCGCAAATAATTCTCCCACGGCAGGCGTGCGGCGCGTTTGTGCAATTGCCAGAACTCGGAGGCGTGGAAGCGGCCCAATCGCACCAGCACGCGGCTGGCGGTTCGCAGGTACAGGTTGGCGCGGTAAAGATCGGGCAGGCCGCCGCTGAACGCCACGCCGCCCGGCCCGGCGCGCACAGCGGCGACATTCAGCGCGCGTAATTCACGTTCGAGATACGGCTCCAGCCCCGGCGCGCAGACGGCGAACAGTTCCATGCCTATCGGTTTCGTTATCCCAGCACCTCATCCACCGAACGCAATCTCGTCTTGAGTTCGCGCTGCGCGCGCGTCGTCAACAGGGTCAGGTCGCGCGGGCGCACCAGGCCGGACTCTGCGACGGTGAGCGGGACGACGGTGGGGCCGGGCGCTATGCCCAGGGCAGCCAACAGCTTCAACCCAAACTCCCAGCGGCTCAGCGCCTGCGGGCCGGTCAGGTTCAACGTGCCCGTAATCTCGGGGCGCGCGGCCAATTCCAGCAGCGCGGCCACCAGGTCATGAACATACGTCGGGCAGCGGCGCTCGTCAGTGAAGAGGGTAACGCGTTGCCCGTTCTGCGCGCCCTCGACCAGCCAGCGTGTTTGGTGATCGAGCGGATCCAGGCCCCAGATCAGCGAGGGCCGCGCGATGACGGCGTTCGGGCACAAGGCGGCGACGAGGGCTTCCGCCTCGGCCTTGGCCTGCGCGTACTCGCCGAGCGGGGTCGGGAGTGCGCCATCGGTGTAGGGTGGGCGTTCGCCATCGAAGACCATGTCGGTGGAGATGTGCACCAGCCGCGCGCCCGACTCTTGCGCCGCCCGCGCAATGTTACGGGCGGCAGGCGCAATGGCACGGATGTGTTCGGCGTCGCGGTTGGAGCAAGCAGTGTGCAGGATAGCGTCGGGCCGGAGGCTGGCCACGGCATCGCGTGTGACTGTCGCGTCGCTCAAATCCAACGCGAGGGCCGCGCCGCGTCCCGGCCTGATCGGGCGGGTATGGTAGGTCGCGACGACCTCCCAATCAACGGCGGCGGTGAGCGTGCTCGCCGCCGCGAGCAGGTGCGCACCGAGGTAACCGGAGCCGCCGGTGATGAGCAGGCGCTTCATGCCAGGCTCAGCCGTCGGCGCGCATCGGCGGCGGCCACCTGTTCGGCGGCACGTTTGCTGCGGCCTTCGCCCTGCCCCACCACCTCGTCACCCAGGCTCACCTGAACGACAAACGTACGCTCATGATCGGGGCCGCTCTCAGCGATGACGCGGTACTGCGGCGTCTGCCGGCGTTTGGCCTGCGACCATTCCTGCAGCAGGCTCTTGTTGTCCACCTCCGCATCGTCGCGCATCACCTGCTCCACCAGCGGCGCGAACAGCGGCTCCATGAATTCGCGCACCGCCTGCAAGCCCGAATCGAGGTAGTAGGCGCCGATGACGGCTTCAAAAGCGTCGCTCAGCATAGAGGGGCGCGTACGCCCGCCGCTGGCCTCCTCGCCCTTGCCCATGCGGATGAGCGCGCCCAGGCCAAGCTCCCGCGCCAGCGCGGCAAGACGCTCGGTGCTGACCAGCGAGGCGCGCAGCCGCGTCAGGCGGCCCTCCTGCATCTCCGGCAGGCGCCGGTACAGCAGCTCTGCCGCTACCAGGTCGAGCACGGCGTCGCCGAGAAACTCCAGCCGTTCGTTGTCTTCAAGGGCATCGTCGTTCTCGTTGAGGTAGGAACGGTGCGTCAGGGCGCGGGCGAGCGCCGCCGGATTTTTGAATTGCGGCAACGGCATACGTAGCGCGGATGGAAGCGAGAGGAGGGCGGAGGGGTGGGTTGACTCCTCCGGCCTCCTCTCGACTCCCTCCTCAGTCAACAAACCGTTTAATCACGAGCACGGAGTTGTGACCTCCGAAGCCAAACGCGTTGCTCAGACAGACGTTGACTCGGGCCTCGCGCGCGACGTTGGGCACGTAGTCGAGATCACAGACCGGGTCGGGTGTGTGATAGTTGATGGTCGGCGGGATCAGGCCGGTTTCGATGGCCTTGACGCAGAACACGGCCTCCAGCGCGCCGGTCGCGCCCATCAGGTGGCCGGTCATGGATTTGGTGGACGAGATCGGCACGTTGTAAGCGTGCTCACCCAGCGCGCGCTTCACTGCCAACGTCTCCGATTGATCATTGAGCACGGTGCCGGTGCCGTGCGCGTTGATGTAGTCCACGTCGGCGGGCGTGAGCTGCGCCGAGGCCAAGGCCTTGCGCATCGCGCTCGCGCCCACGGCGCCGTCCTCACGCGGGGCGGTAATGTGATAGGCGTCGCCGTTGGCGGCGTAACCGGCCAGCTCGGCCAGGATGTGCGCGCCACGCGCTTTCGCCTGCTCGAGTTCTTCGAGGATGAGGATCGCCGCGCCCTCGCCCATGCACAGGCCGTCGCGGTTCTTGTCGAAGGGCGAGGGCGTGTCGGAGAGGCGGTGCGACATCGCGCCGGTGCGGTCGAAGGCCCCCACGCCGATTT
Organism: Anaerolineae bacterium; assembly: GCA_037442085.1. Lineage (GTDB taxonomy): Bacteria > Chloroflexota > Anaerolineae > Anaerolineales > UBA6663 > JANWXR01. The sequence continues at coordinate 7,176 of JBBIQY010000048.1, read as the reverse complement.
CGATGGTGGTAGATTCGCTGGCGCCGGCGATGGCCGCATCCACCACGCCGGAGCGGATGAGCAGCCAGGCCTGCCCCAAGCTGTCATTACCCGAAGCGCAGGCGGAGGCGATGGAGAAGTTCGGCCCCCGCGCGCCGGTATGGATGGCGATTAGCCCGCCGGCGCCATTGCTCATCAGCATCGGGATCATGAACGGGTTAATACGTCGCGGGCCCTGTGCATCCATGACGCGCACATTGTCTTGAAAGGCCTTGCCCCCGCCGATGCAGGAGCTGACCAGGACGGCCACCCGCTCCGCCTTCTCCTCCGTCACCACAAAGCCCGACTGGGCCAGCGCCTCTTTCGCCGAAGCCATCGCCAGATGCTGATAGCGATCGGTGCGGCGCACCTCTTTCGTGTCCATGGCCGTCGTCGGGTCGAAGCCCTTTACCTCGCCGAGGACTTTGACCTGAAAGTGGGTGGCATCGAAGTTGGTGATGGGCGCAATGCCGGTCCGCCCATGGCTGATGTTGTCCCACGTTTGGGCAACGCTGTTGCCGCACGGGTTCACGGTTCCGAGTCCGGTAATGACGACACGTCGAGTCATACACGCTCCCTGGGTCAATTCAAATAGAGATGGCCTGCCATCATACTGCGCTTTTCAGTCCCGTGCCTGTCAGGATCACGACCACGTCGCCGGACGTCTGCGCCAGCACGCCGGGCAGCGCCTCCCACACCACCCCGCACGTCGGCTCGACGTAGAAGCCCAGCCGTGCTAGCGCGTCGCGGCCCGGCAAGATCGCGCCTTCGTCTACCGCCAGGATCGCGCCGCCGCTCTCACCCACCGCCGCCAGCACGGCATCGCCGCGCACGGGGTTGAGCACCCGGATGCCCTCGGCCACCGTCTGGCCCTCCGTCACCCAGCCCAGGCCCTCGCGCCCGTAAGTGTAACAAGCCCACAGGGGCGCGCACGGCATGGCTTGCACACCGATCAACCTTGGCAGGCGCTCGATCAGACCGGCGGCGCGCAACGCTGTGAAGCCCAGGTGCAGGCCGAGCAGCAGCGTGCCGTGACCCACCGGCAGCACCACGGCCTCCGGTGCATGGCCCAACTGCTCGACGACCTCATACGCGCAGGTCGCGTTGCCGGCCAACCCAAGCGGATTGAAAATGTGGCTGCCGTACACGCCTCCGGCTTCCGCTTCGGCCCGCGCCGCTTCGGTCACCTGAGATCGGCTGCCTTCGATGGCGATCAGCTCTGCGCCATACGCTTCGATCTGCTTGCGCTTCGGCCCGGCGGCCGAGGCCGGCACGAACACCCGCGCCCTGATCCCCGCACGGGCCGCATACCCGGCGAACGCGGCGCCCGCATTGCCCGATGAATCCTCCAGCGCCGAACGTACGCCCACGTGCTTGAGGGCTGCGAACAGCACGGCCATGCCGCGATCCTTGAAAGAGCCGGTTGGGTTCAGACCTTCGTGCTTGAAGAACACCGTTCGCTCCGACAGAGTTACGGACAGCAGCGGCGTCCCCCCCTCGCCCAGCGAGACCGGTTCTACCGTCGGCGGAAGAGGGAAGGTGTGCCGGTAGCGCCACAAGCCTACCGCGCGCGCGTCCACTTGCGCCGGATCGAACCTCGGCGCGTCTACCAGCCCAAGCAGGCCGCCACAGACCGGGCACTTCCAGCCCGTGAACGTCAGCGGCTGTAGACGGCCGCAGTTCGAGCACTTGTAGGGAAATTGAAGCGGGGAGATAGGTTCACTCCACGTGCTACGTTTTGCTACTCCCTGTCCTCTTCCGTCGGCCGGTACGATCCTTCCACCCATATCTCGCCGTTCGGCCCAATCTCTTTCTTCCAGATCGGCACGATTTCTTTCAGCCGATCAATGCCATAGCGTGCGGCCTCGAATACGCCCGTGTCGCGGTGCGCGGCAGAGCAGGCGACGAGGACGGTCGGCGTGCCGGGGTCGAGCGGGCCGATGCGCTGCACGATGGCGATGCCCTCCACCGCCGGCCAGCGCGCGCGGATTTCGTTTGCGACCTGCTTCAGCTTCCCCTCGGCCATCGGGAGGTAGGCCTCATACTCGAGGCGCGTGGTGGTGTGCGCACCGATGGCATCGCGGTCGGTGCGGGTGGTGACGGCGCGCACCAGGCCGGTGAAGACGCAGGCCGCACCGGTGGTCGGCAAGGTGATGGCGGTGACCAGGGCATCGAGGTCAATGGGGTCGTTGGTGATTTGGAAGATCGTGGGAGGAGGGGTGATTGGAGAATCGGCGACCCCGCCGCTGACGGGCGGGAAGAGCGCCACCTCGTCACCATCTTTCAACACATCTTCGGCGAAAGCAAACTCATGGTTGACGGAGACGAGGGCGGTGGGCAGATTGGGTGTCAGGGCGGGTAAGTCGGCGGCCAGGCGGGCCTTGAGCACCGACACGGTTGCACCGTCGGCCAGTTCGAGCGCCAGCCGGTCGCGGCCTGCTTTCTCTTTCAGCGTCGCAAAAAAAAGAACGGTCAGTTTCATTCGTCATGCAGCATATCGGCCTGCTTAGGCATTCACCACATCACCGCTGCGTCCGCCGCGCTTTTCGAGCAGGCGCACGTTCGTAATCTGCATCGTCTTCTCGGCGGCTTTGGCCATGTCGTAAATTGTCAGCGCCGCCACACTCACCGCGGTCAGCGCCTCCATCTCGACGCCGGTCTTGCCGGTGGTGCGCACCGTGGCGGTGATGACCACGCCGGGCAGTTCGTCGCTCAGTTCGCAGTTGACTTCGATGTGAGACAGGGCCAGCGGGTGGCAGAGGGGGATCAGTTCGGCGGTGCGTTTGGCGGCCATGATCCCGGCCAGTTGCGCGGTCGTCAGCACATCGCCCTTCTTCAGCGCGCCGGCGCGGATCAGGGCCAGCGTCTCCGGCCTCATCCGCACCTCGCCGGCGGCGACGGCCAGCCGCGCCGTGTCGGCCTTGTCGCCCACATCCACCATGCGGGCGTTGCCGTGCTCGTCGAGGTGGGACAGGCTCATGGCGCTCTCAGGCCGAAAGCTCTTCCTCGACCGGCTTCGGCGGCGCTTCCCGCGTGACGTACAGCGGGCGCCGCTTCACTTCGTCGTAGATGCGGCCCAGGTATTCGCCGATAATGCCGAGAAAGATGAGTTGCACACCGCCCAGGAACAGGGTCGCCACAATGGCCGTCGCCTGTCCGTAGAAAAAATCGCTGCCGGCCAGACGCAGCACGGCCACAACAATGATGCCCACCAGCGCCAGGCCCGAGATCCAGAAACCCGCCGTCGTCGCCAGTTGCAGGGGGACGTAAGAGAACCCGGTGATGGCGTCGCTGGCAAACTTGATCATCTTGCGCAGCGGATATTGGGTACGGCCGGCAAAGCGCTCATGGCGGTCGTATAGAACGCCGGCCTGCCTGAAGCCCACCCAGACCGACAGGCCGCGCATGAAGCGGTGATGCTCGCGCAACCGGCGCATCACCAGCACCACCTTACGATCAATCAGGCGGAAGTCGCCGGTATCGCGCGGGATATCAATCGAGGCTAGCCGGTCAATCAAGCGATAGAACAACTTGGCGGTGAACAGCTTGAAGAGGGTTTCGCCGGCGCGGCTGCGGCGCTGAGCGTAGATGACTTCGTAGCCCTCTTTCCACTTGGCGACCAGATCCGGAATGACCTCGGGCGGGTCCTGTAAATCGGAGTCGATGATGACGACGGCGTCGCCCTCGGCGTAATCAATGCCGGCGGTGATGGCGATCTGGTGGCCGAAGTTGCGGGCGAAGTCTATGATCTTCACGCGCGGATCGCGGGCGCGCAGCTCGCGGCCAATCTCCGGCGAGCGATCGCGGCTGCCGTCGAAGACCAGCACCAGCTCGCAGTCGCCGTCGAGCTGGTCCATGACGGCGGCGGTGCGACGATAGAACTCGGTCAGGCCTTCCTCCTCGTTGAAGACGGGCGCAACGATAGAGTACTTGGGACGAGAAGACATGGGCAATAACCTGAGGCCTCAAGCGAGGTGGCGCAGCGCGCCGAGAGCGGTGGCGTAGCCGGGGTTGGCGGCCAGCGTCAGGGCCGTGCCATAGAACTCGCCGACCCGTTCCAGCACGCGTCGCAGGCTGGGCATATCCAGGAGGTGTCCGGTGACGATGATGTGCTCGGCCTGCCGGGCGCGCGCCGAGTTGATGGCCGTCACGCCGATGACCTGGCCCACCAGGGTGACCAGCGCCGCGGCAAGATCGGCGCGACTAACGGCGATGTCCGACTTGCCGACGCGGCCAAAGTTGACGGCCGTCGCATCCGGTGGCAGGCTGCCGATGGGGCCGCTGATCACGTCGGACAGCGACAGATCGGCGCCGTTGGGATCGCCAGCCTGAGCCAGCGCATCAATCTCCGCCGGGTTGACCGTGTGTAGCAGCAGGCGGCTGAGGCCGAGCAGGGTGCCGCCGCCCACACCCGAGCCGCTCACGTGCTGATACAGCTCGCCGTGCGCAAAAACCGCCGCCGTGCCGGAGCCGGCGCTGACCACCAGCAGACGATCATCGGCGCTCAGGCCGGCCGCCGCCGCCGCTAACTGTCCGCCCCGCCCAATCGCCGGAATTTCACCCACCCCGACGATTTGACATTCCGCAATCCAGGGCGGCAGATGACGATGGCGACCGCCGGTAACGGCCAGTTGGCGCAGGTTCTGAATAGCGAGGCCGCCCTCGGCCAGAATCTCGGCCACTAACTCAGGTGTCGGATCGCCCCGCGTGGGGCGTGTCCAGGCGCGCCAGCCCTGGCCGGTCTCGGCCACGGCGTCCGTATTGGTGATCCCAAAGTCAATCGCTGCTCGCGGCAACATCCACGTTTCCAATTCAGCGGCATTATAGCGAACGCCGGAGCAATATCCAAGGCAATGATCGTCGCGGTGTTATAATCCTGAGCCGATGTTCAAGTCGCTGCGTGAGAGCCTGAGCAAGACACGCAACGCGGTTTTTGGCCGGGTCGCCACGTTACTGGGACAAACGGATATTACCGAGGCCACCTGGGCCGAGTTGGAAGCGACCCTCATCCAGGCGGATGTCGGGGTCGCTTTGGCCGATGAGCTGGTCACCCGGCTCAAAGCGCGCGTTATCAGCGAAGGCCTTGTCAAGGCGGAGGCGCTCAAGCAGGCGCTCAAGGCCGAACTCGTGGCCTTGCTGGGTGAGAACCGCAAGCTCACGCTCTCCCACAAGCCGACGGTCATCGTCCTGGTCGGCGTTAACGGCTCCGGCAAAACCACCAGCGCCGCTAAGCTGGGCCGCTACTTTCAACGGCAGGGCAAAACGGTGCTGCTGGCGGCAGCGGATACGTTTCGCGCGGCGGCTGTGGATCAACTGGAGGAATGGGGCAGCCGCCTGCACATCCCGGTGATCGCCGGCCAGCCTAACGCCGACCCCGGCGCAGTGGCCTACGATGCGGTGATGGCCGCGCGGGCCCGCCCGGTGGATGTGCTGCTGGTGGACACAGCCGGCCGCCTTCAGTCCAAGTACAACCTAATGGAGGAGCTGAAGAAGGTGACCCGCGTCATCGGCAAGGCCCTGCCGGGCGCGCCGCATGAGAGCGTGCTGGTTCTGGATGCCGTCACCGGCCAAAACGCGCTCTCGCAGGCGCGCGGCTTCCGGGAGGCAGGCGGCCTGACCGGCGTCATCCTGGCTAAGCTCGACGGCTCGGCCAAGGGCGGCATGGCGTTCGCCATCCGGCGTGAGCTCAACCTGCCCATCCTGTTTGCCGGGACGGGCGAGCATTTCGACGACTTCGCAGAGTTCGATGCGAACAAGTTTGTGGACGGATTACTTGAGACAGGAAAGGAAGGAGACGCAGGAAGCTAGAGGAACCGGCTTTTCCTCGACTTCCTCGTTGCCGTTTACCCAATCACGCATGGAAGATCTGATCGCCCGCCTCAACACCCTCAACGAAAAAGCCCGCCAGCTCATGGAGCGTCTTTGACCTGCCGGGCAAAGAAAAGCAACTAGCCGAGCTCGAGGCCCGCTCACACGACCCCCAGCTCTGGAATAACCCGCAAACGGCGCAAAGCGTGATGCGCGAATTGGCCCAGGTGCGCGACGAGCTGACCGCCTGGCGTGACGCTGAGCGCGGCCTGGCCGATGCACTGGAACTGGCCGGACTGGGCGACGAGACCTTGCGCGCCGAGATCGAGGCCGAGGTGGCGCGACTGGAAGAGCGCATCGGAAAACTGGAGTTTGAGACTCTGTTGTCCGGCCCGCACGACCACGACAACGTGATCTTCACCATCTTCGCCGGCGCCGGCGGCACCGAAGCACAGGACTGGGCCGCTATTCTGTACCGGATGTATCAGCGCTGGTGCGAGAGTCACAAGTTCAAAACGGAGGTGCTCGACTTGAGCGAGGGTGAAGAGGCCGGCCTCAAGAGCGTCACGCTCGCTGTGGAAGGCCCGTACGCCTACGGCTACCTCAAAGCCGAGAAGGGTACGCACCGCCTGGTCCGGCTCTCGCCCTTCGACTCGGCGCACCGTCGGCACACCTCATTCGCCTCGGTCGAGGTCTATCCGCAAGTAGAGGATGTGGGCGAGATCGAAATCCCGGCCAACGATATCGAGATCGAAACATATCGAGCTTCCAGCGCCGGCGGCCAGAACGTGCAGAAGAATGCCACCGCTGTCCGCATCCGTCACCTGCCGACCGGCCTGGTGGTCACCTGCCAAAACGAGCGATCTCTCACCCAAAACCGGGAGAACGCGATGAAGGTGCTGCGCGCACGCTTGCTCGCCCTGCGAGAAGAAGAGCGCGCCAAAGAAATCGCCGCGCTCAAAGGCGAGCGGGTCAAGGCGGAATGGGGCCAACAGATCCGCTCCTACGTGCTGCACCCCTATCAAATGGTCAAAGACCACCGCACCAACTACGAAACGAGCCGCACCGACGAGGTTCTGAACGGCGACCTGGATGGTTTCATCGAGGCTTATCTGCGCTCACAAGTGGGCAATGGCTAATTCATCCCGGACAAGTTGTATTGGCTCATGTATAGAACAAGTGCAGGCTGGCTGAACTTGTGGTATCGTCCGCCGCATGGACTTTCCCATTGTCGAACTCCTGGACGACCAGGCCAGTTTGGCTTGGCTGCTGAAACACTTTCACCCGACGGGTTTACGCTGCCCCCAGTGCCAAGCCAGCGTGGAACACGCCCGGCCCTTCCGCCAGACC
>JBBIQY010000047.1:0-29580 GCA_037442085.1 Anaerolineae bacterium | reverse complement strand
GGTCTGGCGGAAGGGCCGGGCGTGTTCCACGCTGGCTTGGCACTGGGGGCAGCGTAAACCCGTCGGGTGAAAGTGTTTCAGCAGCCAAGCCAAACTGGCCTGGTCGTCCAGGAGTTCGACAATGGGAAAGTCCATGCGGCGGACGATACCACAAGTTCAGCCAGCCTGCACTTGTTCTATACATGAGCCAATCCTTGTTTTCGGCTGTGGTCGGACTGGCGCTGTTCCTGACGATGGGTGTGGGGATGTTCATGGCCGGCACCGCCTACCTCTCGCTCATCGCCGACCTGACCACCGAAGAGGAACGCGGCAGGGTCACCGGCATCGTATGGGCGATGATGATGGTCGGCATTCTGGGTGGCGTGTTCCTGGGCACGCGCCTGCTGGCGGATTACACACCGCAAGGCCTGGTGATGCTGTTCCTGACCGGCGCAGGGATTCTCGCCCTCCTCACCGTCGCGGCGATTTGGGGGCTGGAAAAGCCGCGCATCACGCCGGGCCCGAGTGAGAAAGCCGTCACCCTCCGGCAGGCGGTGACGGTGCTCGGCGGCTCGCGGCAGGTGCGCGTGTTCTTTGCCTTCCTGCTCTCCGGCATCTTCTTTCTCTTCGTGCAACAGGTGGTGCTGGAGCCGTTTGGCGGCGAGGTCTTCGGCCTGAGCGTGCGCGAGACCACGCTGTTCAACGCCTATCAAATGGTCGGCGTACTGGCCGGGATGGGCGCGGCGGGTGGGTGGCTAGCCAGGAAGATTGGGCAGCAATGGACGGCGGCGCTCGGGGCGCTGGTCGCCGCAGCCTCGTTCGCCTGGCTGGCGCTGGCGGCTGTTTTCTATCAGCCCCTCTGGCTCGCTCCGTCCATCCTGCTCATGGGTCTGGGCATGGGGGCGTTCACCGTCGGTGGCGTGGCGTTTATGATGGGCATGACGGTGGGCGGGCACGCCGGGCTTTACATGGGCGCATGGACCCTGGCCGAAGCGTTGGCGCGCGGGCTGGCCGGGGTCGCCGGCGGCGGGCTGTTCGACCTGGCCCGGCTCTCCGGCGCGCCTGAGCCGCTGGCATACGCCGTCGTTTTTGCAATCGAAGGCTTGGGGCTGCTGCTGACGGTGGCGCTGTTGACCCGGCTTGACCCGGTTCGTTTCCGGGCCGAAGCGGCGCGCGCGGCGAGCTGTGCGTCCGCGGCCCGCAGGTGATGCGCGGCTACTGGAACATGCCGACCGAGACGGCCAATGCGCTGCGCAAGGACGACGATGGCCCGCCCTGGCTGTACACCGGCGACGTGGCCACGATGGATGAGGATGGCTATTTCCGGATTGTAGATCGTAAGAAGGAGATGATCCTGGGCGCAGGCGGCTACAACATCTACCCGCGCGAGATCGAAGACCTGCTCTACCAGCATCCGGCGGTGCTGGAAGCCGCCGCCATCGGCGTACCGGCAGATGACCGGGGCGAGCGCGTCAAGGTCTTTGTAGTGCTCAAGGAAGGCCAACGCGCCACCGAGGAGGAGATCATTGCCTTCTGCCGCAAGAACCTGGCAGCCTACAAAGTCCCCCGATTTGTCGAGTTCCGCGACTCGTTGCCCAAGACCAACGTGGGCAAGATCCTGCGTCGCGTGCTCGTGGCCGAGGAAAAGGCCAAGCGCAACGGCCGGGGGGAACGAGCGCCCGTGTGAGGGCGGCGGCCTCCATTGACGCCGGGTCAGAATCCTATAAGATGCTGCCGATTTTCGCGTGTGAGGCGCACTTCGCGCTGCTGACAGAGACGGCGCCCAGGCCCTGACCCCACGTCGGGCCGGGCAATCTGACCCTCACTTCCTGGAGTATCCCTATGCCCATCCTCTTTCCGACCGATGAGTGGATCAAGGCCTTGATGCTCAAGCTCAACGAGAGCGCCGCGTACCGGGAGGCCGCCAAGAACTGGGAAGGCGACTTCGCCTTCATCGTCACCGACATACCCAACGCCCCCGCGCCTGTGCAGTTGTATATGGACCTGTGGCACGGCGAATGTCGCTCCGCCTTCGAGATCAGGGAGCCGTTGCCCAAGCCGCCGGAGTTCTTCATCGAATCGCCGCTGGCCACCTGGCGCAAGGTCATCGAGAAGAAGCTCGACCCGATCCAGGGCATCGTCACGCGCCAGCTCAAGCTCTCCGGCCCGCTGGTCAAGGTGATGCGCGCGCCCAGGGCCGCGATGGAGCTGGTCAACTGTTGCACGAAGATCGAGACGCAATGGCCGGAAGCGGCCTGAAGCAGTGAGCCATGTGGTATTTCAATAGCCCCCTGATCGCGTTCGGCGACGATGCCCTCAGTCACCTGGAACAGATCCAAGGTCGGCGCGCCTTCATCGTGACCGATCATTTCATCGCGCAAAGCCCCTTGCTGGCCAAGGTCGAGGAACGTCTAAAGCGCGCGGGCCTGCCATACACCGTCTTCGCAGACGTGGAGCCGGAGCCGGCGCTGGAGACCGTGCGCCGCTGCGCCGCGGCCATGACGGCCGAAGGGCCGGACTGGATCATCGGCCTGGGCGGCGGCTCCTGTATGGATGCCGCAAAGGCGGCCTGGTTGCTCTATGAGCGCCCGGAGGTGGATCCCGCCGGCATCAACCCGATGGAGACCTTCGGCCTGCGGGCCAAAGCGCGTTTGATCTCCATCCCCACCACGTCCGGCACCGGCTCGGAGGTCACCTGGGCCACCGTCCTCACCGACACGCAGGAAAAGCGCAAGCTCGGCCTGGCCTCGCGCGAGCTGCTGTCCGACATCGCCATTGTAGACCCGGCGCTGGTGATGAGCCTGCCGCCCTCGCTGACGGCCTTCACCGGGCTGGATGCGCTCACCCACGCCGTTGAGAGTTATGCCAGCATGTGGGCCAACGACTTCGCGGATGGAGTTTGTCTGAAGGCGGCGCAACTGGTCTTTGCCTACTTGCCACGCGCCGTCGCCGACGGCTCGGACGTGGAAGCGCGGGAGAAGATGCACAACGCAGCCACGCTGGCCGGCCTCGGCCTGGGCAACTCACAGGCGGCGCTGGCGCACGCCCTTGGCCACTCCGTCGGCGCGCTCTTCCGAGTGCCGCACGGCCGCGCCGTCAGCGTCTGTCTGCCCTACACCATCGAGTACACGAGCAACGCCGGCCTGGGCCGTTACCTTGACCTCGTGCGCTTCGTCGGATTTTCGGCGCAGGATGAAACGGAAGCGGGCCGCGTGCTCTCCGGCGCCATCCGCGGCCTGATGCGACAGATTGGACAGCCGGAGCGGCTGGCCGATTGCGACGTGCCGGAAGCCGAGTTTCGTGCGCAGTTGGAGGCCCTGTGCGACCGCGCCGAATTGGACACGTGCCTCGTCGTCGCGCGCCGCATCCCCGAGCGCGACGAGCTGCGCCGGTTGTTCCTGTGCGCCTACGACGGGACGCCGGTTGACTTCTAAAATGTCGAGACGGATAGGCCTGGCGCTGAGCGGCGGCATCGCACGCGGTCCGGCACATCTGGGCGTGATTGCGGTGCTGGAGCGTGAGGGCATTCCCATTGACGTCGTCGCCGGCGTCAGCGCCGGCTCGCTTGTCGGGGCGCTGTACTGCGCCGGCCTGCGACTGGAACGCTTGCAGGCTTATCTCACGGATGTCACCTGGCCCTTGCTGGCCCGCCCGGTCTGGCCGCGCTACGGCTATTTCACCTTCGACCCCCTGGAAGCGTGGATTCGGCGTTTGATCGGCAGCGTGACGTTCGCCGACCTGCAACGTCCCCTGGCGATTGGTGTGACGGATTTGGAAACGGGCGAAGCGGTGACGTTGTGCGAGGGCGATGTGGCCCGCGCCGTGCACGCCAGTTGCGCCGTGCCGGGCTTTGTCGCGCCGGTGGAGATCAACGGGCGCTGGTATGGTGACGGCGGCGTGGCGAACAACCTGCCGGTGGCGGCGGTTCGGAACCTGGGCGCGGACTATGTGATCGGGGTAGATCTGTTTCTTTCGCCGCTGCGCGCTCAGCGCAGCCCCCTCGGCGCGGTCTTTTGGGCGGTGGAGAACTTCGTGCGCCGCTCGGGCGGCGGCCTGCAGGGAGCGGACTGCCTGATCGCGCCGACGATGCCGGCCAGCAGCTACTTCAGCTTCAGCGACCGCGCCAAACGCATGACCCTGACGCTCGGCATGCGTGCTGCCGCCGCTAAAGCGCCCGAGATTCACGCGGCGCTGTGCGCCCCCGAACCCGCCTGATCTTCCTCAGTACCCGGCGCGCCGCTTGCGACGGCGCCCGTGGCGCTCGTAGTCGTGGATGGCTCGCTCCACAAAACCGTCGGCGATCTCGTGCATCCGCCAGGTCACGATGTTGCGTGCGATCCGCTCGACCACGCGGTCCGGCATTCGCTCCAGGCCGAGCGGTTTAGGGAGAGTCGCCGCTAATCGAATGGAATAATCCACCCGGGTCTCGTCCCCCTGCGCGTGAAAAATCGAGTCGCTTTGGTAACGGCCCTGCGCCGTCAACGACGTCATTGTCACCCGCGGAAGGATCGGCGAGAAATCTTCGATGGGTGAGACGCGCAGGAGAGGCCTGCCATCCACAAAGCCGGCGCGCAGATCGCAGTAGATCCTGACGGCATACACGCCCAGTTCGACCGTGTGGTACATCACCCGGAAGCGGTTAGCGCCGTAGGCCTTAACCAGGCGAATGTGCGGCAGCAGGGTGATGACGTGGCGGAAGTTGCCAAAGTAAGCGCGCGTGGTCGCTAGCTCGGCCGGGAAGGTGAGGGCGCGGTGGACGTTGCCGCGGATGTGAATCATGCCAGGCGCAGCTAAGCCTTTGGCGAGGCGGTCAATTGTTCCAGCTCGGCCTGCAGGGCTTCGATCCGGCGCAGGATGCGGGCCACATCCTGGCGTGAGGGCAGGCCCCGGTCGCGGATGGCGCGCTCCAGGTCGGCGTCGGTGAACGTCTTGTCTTTGTCCTTAGACTCCAGTTGACCGGCCGCGATCAGGAGTTCGAGCAGGCGCTGGCCCTCCTTGGCAGAGAGATCGCCGCGCTCCGTCAGCAGATGGAGACGGCGCTCGATTTCGGCATTCACGGCGGCATGCGAGCTGGGCGTCAGCGTCTGGCGTAATTGCGCCAACGTCTGGCTGCCGGTCTGGATCAGGTCGGTGAACAGCGTACGCGGCAGCACGCCGCCGGTCTTCTTCTCTTGCTCGAAAATGATCTGAGCTTGAATCTGGGCCGTGATATCGTCGCCGCTTTCGTGATCCACCACGTGTACGTCCGCCCCGCTGCGAATCATTGCGGCAATGGCGTCGAGCGTGACGTAGCGTTTGGCCTCCGTATCGTATAGCTTGCGGTTGGCGTAACGCTTGATGGTGGGCATGGGCACTCCGTTTGGAGACAGACAGGCGCGGCGCACTGCGCCCGGGTAGGTGGGGCAATGCGCCGCGCTGCGTTGGGCCGGGACAGGGTTAAGCCACGACCTTCTTGCTCTGCCTCAGATCGTCAATCTTGTGTGACAGAGTGGTGATCTTGGCGCTCAGGGCGTCAATGTCCGCCTTGGAGGGGATGTTCATCTTGTCCAGCAGATCCTCCACGCGGCGGTCCAGCTCGCGCTCGGCGCGCTTGGTGCGGCGCTCGGTCACTTCCTTGATCAGCTTGCGGGCGTCCTTCTCCGCAATCTCGCCGCGCTCCACCAGGCGATGCACGAAGTCCTCGGCCTCGTCCTGGGCCAGGGCGACGGCGCCGATGCCGGCCAGCACGACGCGGCGGGCAGCCTCGAAGAAGCGGCTGCGGGCGTCTTCCATCTCGTGCCCGGCCATCTCTTCCTGCGCGATCTTCTTGGATACAGCTTTCTTTGCCATTGGGGTAGGCCTCCTTGAGCCTAAGGGTAATTGGGTCAACCATCCCGGCCGCTGCCGGGTTATAACGCGATGCGTCAGAAGCAATATAACACGTTGCGTCATGGGAGTCAAGAGGTAATTTGCGGAAACTGCCTCCGCGCAGCGGCAGAAACCGTTGTATGATGTTGCCAGCCGACTGCCGCCACGACGCTTGGCGCCGGGTGATGGGCCGAAAATCACTGGAAACGCCCGGTTTTTTCGCGGAAAATTGGCATGTTGGCCTGGGCCAACATCACCCACCCGCCATCTTCAACAGGAGCCTCACTATGGCCGTCTTCCGTGACAGCAAACATTTCTGCGAGTGCGTTGGTGAGCTCATGGAACGGGCAAAAAAGGACCCGGGTATCGGCCCCAAGATTGCGAAATCGGGCCTCATCATCCAATTCCGCTACACCGACCCGGAAGCTCAGACGACCATCAACGCCAAATCCAAGCCGACCCAGGCCGGCGCATTCATTGACGTGATCCAAGGCCCCACCAACCTCAAGCCGGATGTCACGATGTCCATGAAGGCCGATATCTCCCACGCCTTCTGGCACGGCAAGGTCAATCTGCTGTCCGCCATCGCCAAGCGGGACATCATTGTGGACGGCCCGCTGCCCAAAGTGCTCAAGCTGTTGCCCGCCGTCGAGCCGATGTACAAGATGTATCCGGCGCTGCTCAAAGAGAAGGGCTTCACCGATCTGATCATGAAGTGAGGCGGGAGCTAGCGGCCGGCATGAAAAAGCTCGTGGTGATTCACCTCGGCGAGGGCGAGTCAACCGAGACCGTCACGTTTCTGGGTCAGGCGGTCGAAATCCGACGGTTGGGCTGCGGCGGTGACGAGAGCCGCGCACGGGCATTGATCATGGAGCACGATGGCCGGGCGGATGCCATCGCCCTGGAAGGCATGCCGGTGCGTCTGCGGCTGGGCAACGCCTCCGTCCGCCACGAAGTGGGCGCGGCGCTGGCGGCCGTCGCCAGAACCACGCCGGTGGTGGATGGCAGCGGCATGCGCAGTGGGCTGGAGGGCTGGGGGATCAAGCTGGCCGACCAGAGGCAGCCGGGCATCTTCGGCGAGAAGCGCATCCTGATGGCCCCCGGCGTCAACCATCACGGCCTGCTCTACGCTATCCAGAAGCACAGCCCCCACATTCGTTACGCCGAGCCGATGGTGTATTTTGCTCTGCCGAGCATCCCCGGCGTCGGCAGCAAGCAAACGCTCGACCAGGTCGCCGGCCTGACGTTGGAACGACTGAAGGAGTTTCCGTTCCGTCGCCTCACCCCGCAACCGGAAGGAACGCCGCACACCCCGCGTTCGCCGGAGCCGTTCCAGTGGGCCGATGTCATCGCCGGCGATATCGGCGCGATCCGCCGCTATGCGCCGCCGGCGTTGGATCGCAAAACGGTGGTGGTGGAATACGCCACCGAGGCCGATATTGCCGACCTGCGCCAGCGGGGCGTCTCGATTGTTGTCACGCTCATGCCGTCGCTCGCTGCGGACGACACGCTGGGCCGCTGGTCGGCGGCGGTGGTGGAGGGTGTGCTGGCGGCGCTGCGCCCGAATCCTGACCTGCCGCTCAACGAAAACACCTACCTCGACCTGATCGCGGATCTGGTCTGGAAACCCCATATCCGTTACCTGCGGCCCGAAGAGACCGCCATCAACAAATTTGCTTTCGTCATTCACCCGCTGCGCGTGGACTTTATCCACAAGCATAAGTGGTTTCGCTGGACAAAGTATCTTCCCGACAGCCTGGTTGAGGCGGTGGCCGCTTACTTTCCGCCGATTTACCTCTCGCGCATCACCGGTGCGCAATCACCCGTCACCGGCCAGCGGGTGGAGGGCTTCCTGATTTCGCTGGGCGCAACGCCGCGCCAGATGATGCAGCACGGCGAACGCTTCACCTACGAGCGCCTGAACGCGGCGGCGCGTCTGGCCGAGCGACTGGGTGCGCGCATCATGGGCCTGGGCGCCTTCACCAGTGTCGTCGGCGACGCCGGCGTCACCGCGGCGCACGAGGCCGATATCGCCATCACCAGCGGTAACAGCCTGACCGTGGCAGCCACGCTCGAGGCTGCCAAGCAAGCCGTTCTGAAGATGGGCGCGACCGATCTGACGAAGGGTAGGGCGATGGTAGTCGGCGGCACCGGCTCTATCGGCTCGGTGTGCGCGCGGCTGCTGGCGCAGGCGATCCATGACGTGGTGCTGGTCTCGATTGAGCCGGACCGCCTGATCGAGCTTAAGCGTCTGATTCAGGCAGAAACCCCGGGCACCAAGGTCGTCATCGCTACCCGGGCCGATGATTTGATCGGCGAGTGCGACCTGATTGTGACGGCGACCTCGGCTTTTGGTCAGCGCGTGGTGGATATCAGCCAGTGCAAGCCGGGCGCGGTCATCTGCGACGTGGCCCGCCCGCCGGACATCAACGACGCCGAGGCCGCGCTGCGCCCCGATGTGCTGGTGATCGAGAGCGGCGAGGTGATCATCCCCGGCGACGTGGACTTCGGTTACGACATCGGCCTGCCGCCCAAGACCTCCTACGCCTGTCTGGCCGAGACCTGCCTGCTGGCGATGGAGGGCCGCTTCGAGGACTACACGCTTGGACGCAACATCGAGATGGAGCGGGTCAAGGAAATTTATAAGCTGTTCAAAAAACACAAGTTCCAACTGGCGGGCCTGCGGACGCCGGGGGGCCAATACCTCACCGACGCCGACATCGCCAGGAAGCGCGCCCTGGCCGAACAACTGCGCCGCGACCGGGCGCACTATCTGGCAGTGCGGGCCGAGGCCGGAGCGAAGATCGCCAAGATGCCGCGCATCTCCAAGGGCGTGGGCGCGGCTAACCAGGACGAGTGGAAGAAGTGGGCGCTGTTGGGCGCCGTAGGCGCAGGCGTCGTGGTCGGGTTGTGGCGGTTGGCCAACGGGCGGCGCGCGGCAGACCAAGAGTAAGGCATGCTTTGCCGGGGACGGACACCAACTTGCGGATTGATTTGATCTGAACGATAGTTTGAGCACTGAGCTTTGACCACATCGTTTCGCTGTGTTCTCCGGCTGGCTTCGGCCTAGCCTGGCCGCATTGCGTTTTCTACGCTGACACCGGCGGCCGAAACTTTCGGTCCGCCGGCAAGGAGAGTGGTTATGAAACCTCAACGCGTCGTGCTGGTAGACGGCGTCGCCAATGACTGGGGCGCACGCGTCGCCGCGCAATTATTGGAAGATCCCAGCCTGCACGTCATCGGCCTGGACGCCGGCCCGCCGGAGCCGCCGATCAAGGGGCTGGATTTCATCCAGGCCGACCTGCACAACCCGGCCCTGTTGGATCTGATCCGCGAGGAGAAGGTGGACACCCTCGTTCACCTGACCTTTGCCGAGCACCGCCGCCCGAGCGAATCCGACTTCGAGACCAACGTCATGGGCACGATGAAGATCCTCGGGGCCTGCGCCGAGGCCGGGGTGCGCAAGGTGGTGCTCAAAAGCAGCACCATGGTCTATGGCGCGAACCCCACCAACTCCCTCTACCTGCGCGAGGATCATCCGCACCGAGCCAACAAGGTTTACGGCTATCTGCGCGACCTGGTGGAGATCGAGGCCTTTTGCAACGGCCTGCAACGCCAGGCCAGCGACCTGCTCATCACCATACTGCGCTTCGGCCACATCGTCGGCCCCACGATCAGCACGCCGATGACACGCTTCCTGCGCGACGACGACGCGCTGGTGCTGCTCGGCTTCGATCCGATGATGCAGATCATTCACGAGAACGACGTGGTCAACGCGCTGGTGCACGCGGTGCGGCACGATGCGCCCGGCGCCTTCAACGTCGCCGCGCAGCCGGCCATGCCGCTCTGGAAGCTGATGGGCCTGGCCGGCAAGCTGCCCTTTCCCGTGCTGCATCCCATCGCCTACCTAAGCGTCTCTATGCTCGGGCCGCGCAATGCGCCGATCGAGCTGGACTACCTGCGTTACCCGTGTGTGGGCGATCTGACGCGGATGGAGTCCGAGCTGGGCTTCACACCCCAGTACAGCGCCGACGAGACATTACGCGAGTTTGCCAGCCAGAACCGTCTGCGTCAGTACATGCCCGCGTCGTTGACGCGCCAGCAGGAGGAACAGCGCCTGCGCGAGACCATCGAACGCCGTCGCCGCCTGCGCGAGCGCGCCGAAATCAAACCGGCCAAGCCGCGCAAATCCCGCCCGCCGCGCGCTTCTTCTAATGGACAACCGGTGCCGCTTGAAGCGCACGAAGTCGTCGCCGAGGACGATGGCGGCACGCCTGAACCGATGTAGGTGAGGAAGGAGAACAGCCCCAATGGCCGCGATACGCAAACCTGCAACCCAACGGCGCCCGGCGGGCAAGGCCCGTAAATCCGTCAACGGCCGCCGGCCAAAGTCTAACCGCCCGCCCCTCACACGCGCCAAGCCGTCCACCAACCGCCCGGTGGAGTTGGCCGAGGCGGTTGTCGAGCCTGTAGACGCCGAGGCGAGTGAGTATCCGTTCAACAATGTGCCGCTCGACGAAACGCCCGCGCCACGTTCGAAGCGCAAAATCCGGGCAGCCAAACCCAAGACTAAAACCCGGCGCCGTGTGAGGATGGCCGCCGCCGAACCGGAGCCGACCCCGTTCGAGGACACCGGGTTGGCGCCGGAACCGGCCGCGGGCGAGGACGGCCCGGATGCCTCGCTGCGCCGACAGTTCATCGCCGAGGTCGAAGCGCTGGTGGAGCGCCTGCGCGCCATCAGCCCGGCCTACTGGTCGTCGCTGTCGCCGGAGCGCGTTCTCGAGGCGCTGGAGGCCAGCACCGACTTCATCCCCAAGTCCATACGGCGCACCCTCACCGACCGTCTCAAGGACATCATCGGCGAAGACGTGTTTGACGTGGATACCTGGAAGGGCATGGCCTACGTGGTCAACAGCTCCATCCAGATGCAGGCCGATGCCCTCAAGCGCCGTATGACCGGCGAGTATGAAACCGACAAGTGGGGCCTCGACCGCGAATACCTGGATGCTGTGCTGCCCTTCATGGTCTTCATGTATAAGAAGTACTGGCGCGTGACGATGAGCGGGCTGGAGAACGTGCCTGAAGAGGGACGGGCACTGCTGGTGGCCAACCATTCCGGCCAGCTGCCCTTCGATGGTGCGATGTTGGGCACCGGCATCTTCACCGAGCATCCGGAGCGGCGCATGACGCGCACCCTCTACGCCACCTGGTTCCCGACCTTGCCCTTTATCTCCGACTTCCTGACCAAGTGCGGCCAGGTGCTGGCGACCGAGGACAACGGTATGCGTTTGCTCCAGGATGACGAGCTGGTCGCCGTCTTTCCCGAAGGCTACAAAGGCGTCGGCAAGCTGTTCAAAGATCGCTATAAGCTGGCCCGTTTCGGGCGAGGGGGCTTTGTGCGGATGGCCCTCAAGACGGGCGCGCCGCTCATCCCGGTTTCCATCGTGGGCGCCGAGGAGACGTACATCTCGCTGGCGAAGTCGAACACGCTGGCGAAGCTCACCGGCTTTCCCTACTTCCCCATCTCACCGACTTTCCCCTGGCTAGGCCTGCTCGGTTTTGTGCCGCTGCCTACCAAGTGGTACATTGATATCGGCGAGCCGATCTCGACGGAGAAGTACGGGGCCAAGGGCGCCACCAACCTCATGCTGGTGTCGCAGCTCACCGACCAGGTGCGCAACATCGTGCAAGATATGATTTACGCCCGGCTGGCGAAACGCCGCTCGGTGTTCATGGGTTAGCCCGCCAACACACGACCCGACTCGCATCGAACTACGCACTACGCCTATGGCGACGTGGTGCGTAATTCATTTCTGGTTTATGACTGCCCACGCCAAAGACCCTCAGCCGGGCCGGCGCGCTCACCTGGCACATTTCTTTCCGGACTCCGAGACGCTCTACAAAACTCTCAAAGCCTTGTTCACGCGGATCAAGAAGGACGCGCCGGAGGCTTACCAGGATATGGCGACCTCGCGGATGACGTTACGGCTCAAGTTGACGCGGCCCGCCGCCGAGGTGTGGTTCGATGCCCGCCAGGCCGCCCGGTTTTCCATCCACTATGGCCCTATGGAGATTCGGCCCCACCTGGAGCTGGACATGGCGGCCGATACGCTGCATCACCTGCTGCTGAACAGCCTGACCATCCGCAAAGCATGGAGCGGCGGACTCCTTAGAGTGCGCGGGCCGCTGCTGCGACTGATGACGCTGAGCGAAGTGATCGAAGCCGGACGCGAGTTCTATCCGGAGGTGTTGAAGAAGCAGAAGCTGTTGAAGACGAGGCCTTAGGGACGGGCCCCCCGGGGCTTTTTGTGCTTGCGGCCGTCGAACGCGATAAGTTCGCGGTCATCGCGGCCGGGGGTGAGCGGCGATTCATCGAAACCGTTCAGCGTTCGCTCCAACTCCGCTAGGGTATTGCGGAGCTGGCCCACCGGATGCACGCGGCGCGCATTATGGCTGCGGCGGTAAGCGGGTGAGCGCGCCTCCAACGTGCGGCGGATCACCTTGGGATCGTAGCCCGACCGCCGAATCTCCTCCAGCTCTTCCAGCACCAGCCGTTGACTGATGGGGATCCCCTGCCGGCCCAGCAAATTCCTGAGATACTCGAAGTTCTCGGCCAGCCGCAGAGTCACCGTCTCGAAGCCGTGGCGCGCCACGATCAGCCGCGCCGAGTAGCGCATGATGTTGTAGAAGAACATCTGGTAATCGTTGCGGCTCGGCTCGATCAGGAGGATGTCCACTTCGGGGTGGGTCTTGCGCAACTGCTTGATGTGGTAGTGGAGTCCGGCGTGCGTCTGGATCCGGCCCACCTGGTTGGCGATGGCCGACAGGCCCTTGTCGCTCAGATAGCCGCCGTCGCGGCCCAGGAAAGGGATGGCCGTCCGCTCGCGGTTGTCGAAAGGCACCAGCGGGTTGATACAGACGATGAGCGTGGCGCCATGCTCGACGGCGATGTCCAGGCTGGCGTTGCCGCGGATGCCGCCGTCAATGTAATCATGCTCGCCGATGCGCACCGGCTTGTAAACGAGGGGGATGGCCGTGGACGCCGCCACGGCGCGCGAGATAGGCACGCGCTCCTCGTAATGTCGCCCGAAGACGGCGCGCTCGCTGGTGTCCAGGTCGGTGGCCACGATGAACAGATCCCGTTTGAGCTGGTCGAAATAGTTGCTGTGGCCCTGCTCGCGGATGACATTGCGCACGTAGGCTTCGAGCGCACTGTTGTCATACAGGCCGGAGGGCAGCGCCTCCGACAACGACCAGATCAGGTCGAAGAGCGTCATATCGCCCGAGTGCCGCAGGTAGTGCGACCAGGCGCCGAAAATTTTGCCCGGCATCCGTTTGGCCCAGCGCACCAGATCGCGCGGGTCGAAGTGGAACAGATCGTCGCGGTCAATAGCCGGCACGGTGTCGTGCTTGCCGGCGATGCCCTTCAGCATCGTCTCCGGACTGATGCCGTTGGCCAGGAAGGAGGCCACCAGCGAGCCAGCGCTGGTGCCGACGTAGATGTCGAAATCGTTGACGGTGCGATCTACCAGCACGTCGTCAATGGCGCGCAAGGCGCCGATCTCGTAGACCGCGCCGGTCAGTCCGCCGCCGGCCAGCACCAGCGCTGTCTTTTGGGGAGGGGTCTCAGGCATAAGGCTGCTTTCTTACCTCCAGCTCGAAGCCGAACGGGTCAGGGTCGCCGGCGTAGATCTTATCCAGGATTTGCCGTTCCCGCTGCCGGATCGTCGAAGTAAAGAACTGCGCGCCGCGCATGTGTTCAAAGGCCCGATAACCGCGCTCCAGGAACTCCGTCAACTCCACCCAGCCGGCGCGTATGGCCGGGCCGCGCGCCAGTTGCAACATCGTGCCCACCAGCGGGATTTTGGTGATTCGGTCGAGCTCGGTGCCGATCTCATGAACCATTTCGATCTGGCGGACCCGGTCGGCATAATTGTCGCATAGGCGATAGGCTTCGGCATATAGTTCAACCGTCAGGGTATCGGTCAGGCCGAGACGTTCCTGCAGCACCCTGAGCAGGCGGGCGTCCAGGTCAAGCGACAGGAAGTGTAGCTCGACGGTGACCGTCAGCGGGTGGATCAGGGCCCCCGGCACGAAGCGGCGCGCAAAGGCGTACACCTGCGCGATGTCATGGTCGCGCTGGGTGAAGTCCTTCGGTCCATATAAATCTTCCAGGAAAAACTCGCAAGCGGGGCGGAAGCGAGGTTGCGCCAGCAGGTCGGCGTAGGTGCGGGCCAGTCGCTGCGCTTGCCAGCCGCGCAACAGGGCGACGGCAGGGTCGAGCCCCTGGGACTCGACGCGCTGATGCTTCATCTGCTCGATGTTGCGCAGTAATTGCCAAGTTGTGGGGGGACGCTCGGCGTTGCGTTTTGCCATAGTGACCTGACTTCCAGAGTTATACCCTAACATACGGCGTCAGGCAAAAGAACTGTTCCCTTGTCTGCTTTATCAGGATGATTGTCATCTCTTCCCCCGCCGATAATCGGATAGGTTGGCTCGCCAATCTGGCGCGCTGGGTTTGGTGTAAACTGAGCGGGAGTCGGGCATCCTTGAAGGCAATCAGGCCTGATCGGGGATACCCTCGCGAAAGCTGGAGACCTGCGGAGGCGGTATGGATGCGAATGCCACACTTTGGGCGGAAGTGGATGAACAGGGACGTTTGGTAATCCCGCCGGAGATGGCGGCACGCTACGGCCTGATGCCGGGCAGCCGTGTCCGTCTGGAGCCGGGCGGCAACTCGATGCGCGTGCATCGCCCGGCCACCCATCTCACCAAGATCTACGTCGAGGTCACCAGCCAGTGCAACATTGATTGCCGGACATGCCTGCGCAATAACTGGGATGAGACGATGGGGCGAATGACGGACGCCACCTTCGCCCGCGTTCTGGAAAGCGTGGCACAGCTCGATCCCAGGCCGACCGTGTTCTTTGGCGGCATCGGCGAGCCGCTCTTCCACCGGCGCACCCTGGAATGGGCGGCGCAGGCCAAGCGCTTGGGCGCGCGCGTCGAGCTGATCACTAATGGCACCCTGTTGACCGAACGACACGCGCGGGCGCTGATCGAGTTGGGCCTGGATGTCCTGTGGGTCTCGCTGGATGGCGCGACGCCGGAGAGTTACGCCGACGTGCGCCTGGGCGCGGAGCTGCCGCGGGTGCTGGCAAACCTGGAAAGCTTCAACCAGCTGCGCCCGCCCGGCCATCGGCCCAGGCCCGAACTCGGCCTCGCCTTCGTCGCTATGCAACGCAACATCCGTGATCTGCCGGAACTGCTGAAGATCGGCAAGCGGTTGCGCGCCGCACGCTTCTCGGTGAGCAACGTCCTGCCGACCACCGCCGAGCTTCAATCCGAAATGTTGTATGCCGAGACGGTGAAGAGCCTGGCGTATATGGACTCGCCCTGGCAGCGCAAACTGAGCCTGCCGCGGATGGATCTGCGCGACGGCGCGCGCGAGGCGTTGTTCGCTGCGCTCAATGCCGGCTACAACGTCCAGTTTGGCGGCAACAGCCTGGCCGGCGCGACGGACGTCTGCTCGTTCATCGCAAGCGGCACGTTGTTGGTGCGCTGGGATGGCGGCATCAGCCCGTGCCTGCCGCTGCTCCATACCCACACCACTTATCTGCACGGCAAGCCGCGCCTGAACTACAGCCACATACTGGGCAACGTCAATGAACGCGACCTGCTCTCCGTGTGGGCCGATCCGGAATGCGTGGCTTATCGTGAGCGTGTGCAAGGCTTTGGCTTTGCGCCCTGTACTTTCTGCGGCGGCTGTGAGATGTCGGAGTCGAATGCGGAAGATTGCCTGGGCAACAGCCTCCCCGCCTGCGGTGGCTGTCTGTGGGCGCAGGGCGTCATCCAGTGCCCGTAGCTCTTCCCCTTTTCACTGGTCAGGCGCTCTTATTGTTTACCCTGGCGCACGCCCCCTTTCTGCAAAAGATTGCAATTAGATTAGAAAATTCGGCAAGCACCGGACAAGACTTGGACAAGGCGTAATAATTTCGCTTATGCTACCAATTTGAGTCTCCCGGTGTCTCAAGCGATTTTCATCACCAGTTGGCCTCTGAGCCTCGGGCTGGGCAGCGGCACGGCTGTCTTCATCCGCGCGTTGCGGACGGCGGTGGGGGCCGCTGGCACGCCGGTGCGCCTGATCAATCCCGGCCTGGACGCGCGCGATTACGCCGCCTTTACGCTCGACCGGTTCTGGTTCAACGTACAGCTGGCGCGCGACGCGACCCTGGTGCAGGCCGCCTGGGTGCTGGGGCTGGATTACGATGGTTTTGCTCTGCCGCGCTCGGATCGGCAGCCGTTCATTGGCTCGCCGCGCGCCGTGTTCGCCGACCTGGTCGAGACCGAGCCGGAGCCGATCCGCACGCTGCTGCGCGCCCAGGCCTATTTCGAGGGCCACAACCTGCGCACGGCGCACCGTGTCGTGACTGCCAGCGAGTATGCGCGTCGCAAAGTTATCGAGTATTACGCCGTTGCACCGGAGCGGGTGCAGGTGATCCCGAATGGTATTGACCTGGTGGCTTGGGATGCGCTCTTGACCGCTGCAGCCGAGCCGGAAGCAGGCCGCCGCCCGACGCTGCTGGCCGTGAGCAAGTTGTATCCGCGCAAAAGAATCGGCGTTCTCATTCGCGCAGTGCCCCTGATTCGCCAACGCTTCCCGGACGTGGAAGTGCGCATCGTCGGCGGCGGATTTGAGTGGGACGCGTTGCAAGCATTGACCCACGAGTTGGGCGTGGCGGACTCCGTCGTCTGGCTGGGCGACGTGGACGACCGGCGGCGCGTCGCCAACGAGTTCAACCGCTGCCACGTTTTCGTCCATCCAAGCATTCAGGAAGCTTTCGGCAACGTGATCCTGGAGGGGATGGCCTCATCTCGCCCGCTGGTGGTCGCGGATGCCGCTGCGCCGCCGGAGCTGGTGCGAGCTGCCGATGCCGGACGGGTGATCGCACCCGATGAGCCGGAGGCGCTGGCCGAGGCCGTGTGCGCGCTGCTGGCCGACGACGCCGAGCGCGCGCGCCTGGGAAGTAACGGGCGGCGCTTCGCCGAGTCAATGACTTGGGCGCGGACGGCGCAACAATTTTTGAGTCTGATCGGGTAATTGTCAGATGAACGTCACGACTCTCAAACGATTTGAATTCTCTGCCGCGCGGCAGTGGGCCGATGGACGCTGGGACGGCAGCAACTTCATCGGCTGGGCGGGCGTGGCCGGCCCGCTGGATACCGCCACCGGCATGGTCGTCAACGTGGCTGATCTCAAGCAGTGGCTCAACGCTGCGCTGGAACAATTCGATCATCGCGCCCTGGCTGTCGAGCCGACCACGCTCAACGTCGCGCGCGCCCTCCGGCGGGCAGTGCAGAATGAGCTGCCAGCCGGGCTGACCCTCGCTTCGCTGGAGTTGTATGAGTGGGAGGGCGATGGCGTGCATCTCATGCCGGAAGCGGAGACGCACGTGCTGACGTTCGGCTTCAGCGCCGCACATCGCCCGCATGCGCCGCGCCTGAGCGCCGACGAAAACGCCTGCCTGTACGGCCGCTGCAACAACCCCGCCGGCCACGGCCACAACTATCGGGTCGAGATCGGCCTGCCCGCGCGTTTTGCGCCCGAGCCGGCTCTCTGGCGGCCCGTTTGGGAGCAGCTCGATCATCGCAACCTGTCGCAGGATGTGCCCGATTTCATGGGGCGCAACGTCGTCACGGAAGCCGTGGCGCGCTACATCGCCGAACGGCTGCCCCAGGCCGAGCACGTGCGCGTTTGGGAGACGGCGGACTTCTTCGCCGAGTACGTTCCCGCCGCCGACCTGTACCGGCTTGGCCGCCGCTACCGTTTCTACGCTGCGCACCGCTTGCACAGCCCGCACCTTTCGGAAGAGGCCAATCGCCGGCTGTATGGCAAGTGCAATCGCCCCGAGCCGCACGGCCATAACTATCGTGTCGAGGTCCTCGTGCAGGCCCGCCTGGACGCGCTCACTGAGACCGCCTATGACCTCGGCTGCCTCGATGCAGAAACCGGGCAGGTGCTGGACGGGTTGAATCGGGTCTACCTCGACCGGGACGTGCCGGAATTCAGCCGGCGGCCCAGCACGGGCGAGAATATTGTCGCTTATCTATATCGGGAGCTGGGGCAGCGGCTGGGCCGGGCACTGACGGAAGTGCGCTTGTGGGAAACGCCCAACAATCAGTTTGTGGCGAGAGCTTCAACGGTGGAGTCGGATTGAACGGAGACTCTGCAAAACCTGTCTAGGGTCTGGCGAAGGCATTGCCTTCGCCAGACCCGAATCAACCCGCCAAGGCGAAGTTTAGAGATAAGCTTTTAGCACAGGAGACCATACTCGATGAAAACCAACGGCATCAACAGTCAGAATGGCATCGCTCGGCCTAGCGAGATCTTTGCGTCGGCCGAGTTGCTGGCGCTGGAGGGTGAGCGGACCGCTGTGCGGCCGAACGGCAACGGCACGTCCAAACTCTCATTGCACCTCGACCCGGAGACGCTCGGCAATCAGCGCCTCGAGAACGCAGTGCGCGACATCCTGGTGAGCGTGGGTGAGGATCCGGAACGCGATGGCCTGCTCAACACGCCGCTGCGCGTGCGCAAGATGTACCGTGAGGTGCTCTCCGGCTACACCACCGACCCGGTCGCCCTGATCAACGGCGCGCTCTTCGACGTGGATTACAGCGAGCTGGTGCTGGTGCGCGATATCGAGCTGCAAAGCCTGTGTGAACATCATCTGTTGCCGTTCCTTGGGCGCGCCCACGTAGCTTATCTGCCGGAGCGTAAGGTGCTCGGCCTGTCCAAAATCCCGCGCATCGTGGATATGTTCTCGAAGCGCCTGCAGGTGCAGGAGCGGCTGACGGCCCAGATCGCCGACTTCCTTGAAGCGACGCTCCACCCACGCGGCGTGGCCGTGGTGGTGGAGGCCGCCCACCTGT
Organism: Anaerolineae bacterium; assembly: GCA_037442085.1. Lineage (GTDB taxonomy): Bacteria > Chloroflexota > Anaerolineae > Anaerolineales > UBA6663 > JANWXR01. The sequence continues at coordinate 10,824 of JBBIQY010000047.1, read as the reverse complement.
GCGCGACGATGCGCGGCGTGAAGAAGGCGGAGGCCCGCATGGTCACCCGAACATTACGCGGCGAGTTCCAGACCGACGCCGAGCTGCGTCGTGAGTTGATGGCGCATCTGAGCCGCCCGGCCAACCAGGAGTTGTTTTGAGATGGCTGCCTTGACCGACGTTGAAATCCAGAAGGAGCTGCAGACCCTCAGCGGCTGGGAGGTGCGGGCCGCGACTCTGACGCGCACCTATCAGCTCCCCTCGTTCACCCATGCCGTGTTGTTCTTCGGTGCGGTGGCGCAATTGGCGGAAGCCGCCGGCCATCACCCCGATTTGCACCTGCACGGCTGGAACAAGCTCACAATCGAGTTAACGACGCACAGCGCGGGCGGGCTGACGGACAAGGACTTCAACCTGGCCCGCCAAATCTCGCAATTGCCGCAGCGCCAGTCGAAATGAAAACCGCCCTCATCACCGGGGCCAGTTCCGGTATCGGCCTGGCCGTCGCGCACGCGCTCAGCCGGTCCGGCTTTCGGGTCGGGCTGCTGGCGCGACGCGTCGAGGCGCTGAACACCGCGGTCACTGCCATTCGCGAGGCGGGCGGGCAGGCATGGGCGGGCGTGGCCGACGTGCGCGATGCGGCGGGCGTGGGCGCGTTCGTCCATCAGGCCGTTGACCGCTATGGCAAGATTGACCTGCTGGTGCACAGCGCCGGCATTTTTCAACTCAAGCCGTTCGAGCAAACGTCCCTGGCGCTGTGGGAGGAGGCGCTCGGTGTCAACCTCACCGGCGCGTTCGTCGTCTCACAGGCCGTCTGGCCCCATATCGCCGGCGGGCAGATCATTCACATCAGCTCGGTGGCCGGCGTTCAACCCTTTCCCGGCTGCGCGGCTTACAGCGCCTCCAAGTATGGGCTGGTGGGCCTCGGCGAGGTGTTGGCGTTGGAAGGCAAGGCGCGCAACATCCGCGTGCACGTGCTCTGCCCCGGCAACACGGAGACGCCCCTCTGGCAGGAGCAGGCCCCCGCCGAGGTGCGGGTGCGGATGATGCGGCCCGAGCAGGTGGCGGAAGTGGTGCGCTGGCTGGCCGTCAGCCCGCCGGCGCTGACTTTTGATCGCGTGGTTGTCCGCCCGACGCGTGATCCGTGGGAGGCAAGCGATGTCTGATGTGACCTTCGATTTTGCGGGCAAGGTCGCGCTGATCACCGGCGGCAACGGCAACCTGGGCCGGGCTGTGGCGCGCGTGTTCTTCGACGCCGGCGCGACCGTGGTGGTGACGGACCGGCGCGCGGACTTCACGTTACCTTTTGCCAATGCCGAGCGCGCCGTGGCCGAGGGCGGCGTGGATGTCACGCAGGCGGTGTCCGTCAACGCGCTCGTTGCGCGCGTGCGGGAACGCTTCGGTCGGGTGGATGTGCTGGTGAACACGGTGGGCGGCTATCGCGCCGGCCAGCCCGTATCGGAAACGGCGCTGGAAACCCGGGATTTTTTGTGGGACTTGAACCTGCGCTCGACGCTCAACACCTGCCGCGCCGTCGTCCCGGCGATGCTGGCGCGCCGGCAGGGCAAAATCATCAACGTCGCGGCTGCCGCCGCCTTTCAGGGCCAGGCCAACAGCGCCGCTTATGCGGCCTCTAAAAGCGCCGTTGCCCGCCTTACCGAGAGCCTGGCGGCGGAGGTGAAGCGTCAGGGCGTCAACGTCAACGCGGTCGCGCCGAGCGTGATCGACTCGCCACAGAACCGCGCCGCCATGCCCAACGCTGATCTCAGCCTGTGGGTGACGCCGGAGGCGCTGGCGCGCGTCATTGCCCTCCTCGCCAGTGAGGCCGCCACGCCCCTCCACGGCGTAGTGCTCCCCGTCTACGGCGCGCGCTGAATTACTGCACCTTCTCCATATCCGGATTGTCGCAGGGCCGGCGGCCCACCTTGGCCATGTCGTGCCACTGGCCGTTGACCTTGACGCGCACCACGTCGGCAGTGAAGTCGGTGACCGTCTCGCCGTGGTTGTCGAAAAGCGATGAGCCGACGGCGTAAATGTCCGCCGGCACGCCCAGCTTCTCGAAGCGGCGGATCTTCTCCGGGTTGAAACCGCCGCTGACGACGATTTTGACGTTGCGGCAATAGGCTTTGGCACGCTCCTCCCACTTGGGCCGCACGTTCCAGCGTTCCCAGGCGGAATCCAGGGCCTGACGCACGGCGAAGACCAGGCGCGGGTTGACGCCGAGATCGAGCGCGGGGTCGCCCAGCGGCGGTACGCTGACATCGCGCACGCTGGCGCTCGTGTCCAGGCGGACGCCGTACAGCACATACTTGTTGGCTTCGGTCTCATCGCCGGCGTCCATCAGTTCCTGATAGCGCGCGAACATCGCGGCCAGCGTCGCCAGCGAATCGCCCACCGAGTCGTTGTTGAAATCCACCAGCGCGATACGCGGGATGTGCGCCGGGCGCGTCCGGCAGAAGGCCAGCATCGTCTCCGCAGTATCCCCAAAGAAGCAGGCGATGGCGGCGTGCGCTACCGTGCCCCCGCCCGCGCCGCCCCACCAGTCGCCCTGGGCGTCGGTCGAGATGAACGGCCCGAGCACATGGCCGTAATCATAGTTGAAGCGCTGCACGCCGATGTTGTAGGCATAGCCGTCGGCGGCCTGCACTTCATGCAGGTCGAAGCGTGCCGGGAAGAACAGCACCGGCTTGCCGCGCGCGGCGATGAAGGTGTTATAGACGTTGGTGGCCACGCGCGAGGCGCGCGTCAGGATGCCGAGCGTTGGCGTCTCCAGCAAGGCGAAATCGCGGTAGCGCCCGCGCACCCGCAGCACGGGCCGGATCTCCAGCGGATCGCCGTTATACTTCACGATGGCGCCATCGTGCACGGCTTCCACTTCGAGCTGATGCCAGGTATTGATGAAGCCCTCGTTCTCGAAATAGCCGGTGCAGTGCCGCAGCATCTCCAGCGCCTTATCAACGCCGACCACCAGGGTGGTGCCGGGCCGCCGCGTGAACCACTGCATCTCCACCGGGAGGTTGCCGACCTCGACGTCATGGACGTTGGCCGCGTGCAGGCGCGAGGCCTGCCCGGCGTAGCGGTAGCCGCTGGCAGCCAGGTGAGTCAACATGGCCCCGATGTTCTCGAAATATTTGTCCGAGTACCAGCCGCGGCGCATGCGCTCCACGTCAAGTTTGAAGACTTCGTTAGTCAGGCGTTTCCGGTCGAAGATGGTCATGCGGCCTCACAATCGTTGATTGTTCAAGCAAGCGGTCCGTCGAGACGGCGCCGGCAACCTTTCCGCGAATCGCTCGTACTCGCGTGCGCCTCATCCGCCCAAACTCTCTCGCACGCCGGCGCCGGATGAGCGACATGAATTTGGAGAAACGAACGAGGCTTATGCTCATTCAACCGGCCTGACCGTCACTCAACTCTCGCCAGTGGCGGACGTACTCCACCTGCTCGTCGGTTTGCGGCGAACGGGGATGCCAGCTGTTCTTTGCCACGGTGCGCCACCACCGGGCGATCTGGGCCAGGGCTTCGTCGCCCGTCAGCCCGTGCCGGACGAGATAGCAGCCGACCACTGTCCCCGTCCGCCCGACGCCGCCCCAGCAATGCAGATAGACGTTGTGGCCGGCCGCCAGCGCCGCATCGAGCGCGTCGAGGATGGCCGTCATGTGCTCGCGGCTTGGCACGTCCATGTCGCGGATGGTCATTTGCTGGTGCTCGACGGTCAGGCCGCGCACGGCGGCTTCCGCCTGCAAGGCCTCGGCGTAGGGCGCCAGTCCGTCTTCCGGGTCAGTCAGGTCGAGGAAATATGTCAGGCCGACGTCGAGATGGCGACGCAGTTTCTCGTGCGCGGCCTCCGCTGTGAGCGCGCCGGGATATTCGCCGGCCAGCAGACGGCCCGGCTGCACCCAGTAGCAGTTCGCGTGCGGGCGGCGCGGTTGCATCAATTGCCCGCGCTCAGCATCGCCAGCACGACCAGGATGATGCCGGCCAAAGCCGCCAGCATGGGTCGGTACTCGCGCGAGGCGGGCTTCTCGATCAGCGTGACGTTGGTGGCGCGCAGCGCGGCATTGACCTTGCGGCTGATGTGCAGTTGCAGTTGCAGATAGCCCACGTACAGCAACATCCCGCCGATCACGATGATGACCAGTTCGATAGGCATAGGTGATCTCCGTTGAGTCTCGCGTCCGTGCAGCTCGGGCTTTGTCGGACCGTCGAGTTGTTTTGGCTGCCTCGGCGTCAAATCAATAGCCACTCGTCCAGCGGCTGTATCGAGCTTACGAGGTGCATCCCGGCTTCAGCGAAGCGGCGGTAGGCGGCGTCGGCCTGTTCGGTGTAGTCCACCACGCCGGGCACGACCACAGGCGAGGTGCAATCCTCCAGCAAATACACCTTGCGCGCCAGGGTCGGGTCCTGCGCACGGATGTCATCGAGCAGATGTTGCACCGTCCACGCCACGCAATGGCTCTTGGCCTGCCCGGCCACGATGACGGCGTCGAAGCTGAACAGCTTGCGCGAGAGCTCGGTGTTGCGCCGGCCGAGCGTCTTGCCGTCCGGCCCGGTCAGCACCTCCGGCCCGAGCGCCGAGTAGTGTTCGGTGAGTGGCTCGCGGCCCTTCATTTGCAGGTCGGGCTGTGAAGCGCGGGCGAGGCTGTGAAAAAAGATGGCTTCCTCCACCGCTGCGACCAGCGCATGGCCCAGCCCGCCGAGCAGGGCGTGATACGGCCAGACCGTCAGCGCGTACTGGCCGCTTTTCTCGAGCGTCTGGGTGTAGTGCCGCAGGTGCGCCTGCACGTACTCGGCGCTCACGCCTAGGCTCTCGGTCAGCGCCGGGTTGAAGCGCCAGACACCTGCCTCCACCGCCGCCGCCGTGATCTGCGTATGGGGCGCCGGATGTTCGCCGGCTGCGTTCACCCAGAACTCCGGATGAAAAATCTGCGCCGCTTGGTGCGTATCCAGGGTGGCGATGATCTGTGTGATCCGGTCGAGGTGGCGGTAGATGAACTCGCACAGTCGGCGGTTGTCGTCCACCGCGCCCGTCCCGGAGCGCCCGCCGACGTACAGCTCGTAATCCGGCAGACAAAAGGTGTTTTGCACATCAATCAGCAACAGGGCGACGCGGGGACGGTCGGTGACGGCTGGCGGCAACCGATGCTGTTGCGCCCAGCGGGTGGCCTCGGCGGCGCGCTGCTGGTACGGTACGCGCCAGGCCCGGCCGACCGTGGCCGGGTCATAGTGGGGCGGGAGGGGGAGGGTCATGGTCGCCTGCCTTTGGTGTCTTAAATACACGAATTCGCCCGAAAAAGAGCGGCGCGATCCGGCGCCTTTCGTGTATAACCGACACGAATTTTACTCCACGGGCGGGGCGCTGTCAACTGGGAATTTCCGGCAGGGGCGCGCCGCGGCCGGGAGGCCGGTTCAGGGGAACAGCCGCCGCGCGCGCACCTGGGTGACCGCGTTTTTGCGGTAGCGGTACAGTCGGGCAGGGCGGCCCTGGCCCTCGCCCTCGCGATAGCGGCCGGTCTCCACCAGGATGCCGGCCTCGTCCAGGCGGCGGCGGAAGTTGCGCTTGTCCAGCGTCTCGCCCAGCACGATCTCGTAGGCTGCCTGCAGCTCGCTCAGGGTGAACGTGTTCGGCAACAGCTCAAAGCCGACGGCCGTGTACTCCAGTTTGTAGCGCAGCCGCTGGTGGGCGTAGCGGATGATCTCGGCATGGTCAAAGGCCAGCGGCGGCAGATGGTAGGCGGAGTGCCAGACCGCGGCCACGGCGTCGTCGCCGGCCCGCGCCGTGACGCTTTCGGGCACGAGCGCCACGTGGGCCACCGTGATCACGCGCCCGCGCGGGTCGCGCTTCGGCGAGCCGAAGGTGTAGAGCTGTTCGAGATACACGTCGCGGACGCCGGTCTCCTCGGCCAGCTCGCGGCGGGCGGCCTCTTCCAGCGACTCGTCCGGGTGAATAAAGCCGCCGGGGATGGCCCACTTGCCGGCGAATGGCGGCTGGCCGCGCCGGACGAGCAGCACCTTCAAGTCCTTCTCTCGCAGGCTAAAGATGACGACGTCTACGGTCACGCTGGGGCGGTCGCTGGGGCGGGGCAGGTAGCCGGCGGTCATGGTTTGCTTCCAAAACGAAGTTTAGCAGACGCGCTGTGAAATGTGAAACGCGATGACGCGATCCGGTTGCTTTCCCTGAGGCGCGATGTCGCTTAGAATATGGCTCCGTCGCGCCACTCGGATCGGCCTCTCCCCCTTTTTGTGATGTTGACCTTGCTTGCCCATCGGCTGGATACGCACGCCCCCTCGCGGCACTTGTTCCTGCTAAGCCTAACAGCGGCCAGTATTCTGATCATCGGCTATCACTTCGGCACGTTCGATCAATTTGCCCACTTGCCTTTCCTGAAGAAGTACGCCGACCCGACCCTTTTCCCCAACGATGCCTTCATCGAGCTGCGGCATGAGAGCTATTCGTACTTCTGGCCGCTGTTTGTGCCGGCCCTGCAAGCCGGCGTGCTGGAGCCGGTGATGTTCACCGTGCACGTTGCTGCAACGTATGCCACATACTGGCTGCTGTGGAAGTTGAGCCGGCTGCTGTTCCACAGCCCGCTGGCGGCGCTGATCGGCACGCTTGGGCTCGTCATGCCACACATTGGATTCGCCGGTTTCCCGGTCTTTGAGTTCAGCCTGCTCAACCGCACCTTCTCCCTGCCGTTCGCGCTAGCTGCGGTCTACCTGTACCTGCGCGGGCGCGCCGTCTGGGCTTTTTTGCTGGCCGGCCTGCTGTTCAACATCCACGTCATCACCGTCAACTTCGTGATGGCTATGTTTCTGACTGACCTGGGCCTGCGGCTGCTCCAACGGCTGCGGCGCGGGCCGACGCGCGAGGCGCTGTTGGCCGGCAGCGAACTGCGGACGCTGTTGGTCGGCCTGCTGCTTTTTTTGTTCGGCGGTTCGCCGGTGTTGGTCTGGCGGCTCACCAGCCCGGCGCTGGAGGCGACCGTTAACCCGGAGTGGTTCGAGGTAGTGGCGCGCGGTTCGCTGACCAACCTGTTCTACATCCTCTCACCACACCTTCACATCCTGTTCGCCACCTTCAGCGGTCTGGGGACTCTGGCGCTGGTCTTCATCGCCCGGCGCACGACGCCGGCCCAATCCGCCGAGCACGAGCGGACGGTGTGGCACTTTATGCTGGCAGTGATGATCGTCGTGTTGGTTCAGGCTGTGACCGTCCTCGTCCGGCCGATTGATCTGCTCAATCAGTTGCAGGTGGTGCGCATCGGGTTGTGGTCGTTGATCTTCGGCTACCTGTACTTCGCCGCGTATCTGGTGAAACGCTGGCAGAACCCGGGCGAGGTGCCGCGGGCCGACGACGTGGTCCTGACTGTGACCTATCTGGCTGCTTTTTTGCCCTTTCAGCCAGTGCTAGTGTGGGCCCTCGAACGCTGGCTGGCGCCCGGCCCCTGGCGGACCGTTGTTGCGGCCTCGCTCTCCCTGGGCCTTTTTGCCTTCGCCTTCGCCATCGTGATCAACCTGGGCCTGTGGAGTCCTGGTTTGTATGCCTTGGGGCCGAACACGGCCTGGGAGCAGATCCAGGTCTGCGCCCGTGAGCGCACGCCCAAAGACGCGCTGTTCATCACACCGCCGGATAAATGGTGGCTGTACGGTTCCGACTGGCGCATCTTCTCCGAGCGCGCGACGCTCGTCTCCCACTCCGAGTTGCTGATGATCGCGCTGGCGCCCAAACACTACGATCACTGGAAAGAACGCTTCGTGCGGCTGGCGCCCGGCGCGATCGAGCGCTTCAACGGCAACTTCTTCGAGAATCAGCAAATTGTCCGGGAGGCGTTCTACGCGCTGCCATCCGCCGAGCTGCTGCGGGTAGCCGCGGATTACGACGTAGCTTATATCGTCTTGCAGCAGCCGCACACGCTCAATCTGCCTGCGCTCGATTGCGGTAACCCTGTTTACACCATTTATCAAGTCAGGTAATTATGCCGGATTGGCCCATTATCCTGCGCGCAGTGTTTCGCTGGACTCTGGTCTGAGCTATCTTCCTAGGCGTCGCGACGTGGCAGGGTGCGCCGGAGGTGACCTGTGCCACGCCGATGGTATGGCTGCTGTCCACGCGCATCGGCTTAGAGACGGTGGCCGGCACGCGCAACACAGGCCGGCGACGCTGGCTTGACTCGGCGCTGGCGGGCACGCTGTTTGCCATCATACTCGGCGTAATAGTGGGCGTGATGACGCCGCTGGCCGCCAGCCCGGCCGAGGTCGAGCGCGGCGAGCTGCCCGGCCTGGTTCTGTCCTCGGCGCTGGTGATGATTGCGCTGGGGACGCCGGTCTGTGTCGCCGGCAGCACCTTCACCGGCTGGCTGTATGTGCGCCGCCGTGGATTGCCGTGAGGGCGCGTCGCACGGCGGAGCGGGTTATGCTATACTCTCGGCCCATGATGCCTAGACCGCTACCTCTGTGCTGTGATGTGACCGCCAACCGGAACGACCCTGATCCGAGTTGCCGGGCGCGCTTGCATGCGCAGTGATGGCTTGCAGATTGAACCTGCGACCGCCCGGCCGAGACGCCGGGCGTTTTTGTTTGAGCAGAAGCGGCGGAGCGGGCTGAGATGAGACGGATGGCGGACAGGCGAAAGTCAACCGATCCTTCCTGACCAAGCCGCCATCTCTAAACCCAGGTCAACCGCCGGGACGAAGTTTAGAGATAAGCCCTAAATGAAAATAGGAAGATGCCATGTACAAAACGCACACCTGCGGAGAACTCCGGCCTGAGCACGTCGGGCAGACGGTCACCCTGGCGGGCTGGGTGAACACCCGCCGCAATCACGGCGGCCTGATCTTCATTGACCTGCGCGATCGCTTCGGGCTGACGCAAGTGGTGGTCAACCCGCAGGCTGCCGCGGAGGCGCATGCCACTGCCGGCAGCGCCCGTAACGAGTTCGTCTTGCAGGTGACCGGCCTAGTGCGTGCGCGGCCCGCCGGCAGCGAGAACCCCAAACTTGCCACCGGCGCCATCGAGGTCGAGGCGCAGGTTATCGAGATTCTCGGCCCGGCCAAAGCGCTGCCCTTCCAGGTACACGAGGACGAGAATGTGGACGAACAGCTGCGGCTCAAGTACCGTTACCTCGACCTGCGCCGCGAGCGGATGCAGCGCAACCTACTGCTGCGTCATCGGGTCGTCAAGTTTATGCGCGATTACCTGAGCGCCCATGGCTTTATCGAAGTCGAGACACCCATCTTGTTCAAGACGACGCCCGAGGGCGCGCGCGATTACCTGGTGCCGAGCCGCCTCCATCCGGGCAACTTCTACGCCTTGCCGCAATCCCCGCAGCAGCTCAAACAGTTGTTGATGGTGGCCGGGGTTGAGCGATATTTCCAGATCGCTCGCTGCTTCCGCGACGAGGATTTGCGCGGCGACCGCCAGCCCGAGTTCACGCAGCTCGACCTGGAGATGTCGTTTGTGCACCGAGACGACGTGCTGGCGCTGGTCGAGGGCCTGTATACCGAAATGATCCCGGCGGTCGCGCCGCATAAGCGCCTGCAGCAATCGCCGTGGCCCAGGCTTGCCTATCACGAAGCCGTCGCCCGCTATGGCACCGATAAGCCCGACCTGCGTTTTGGTCTGGAGTTGCATGACCTGAGCGCGGTCATGGCGCACAGCGAGTTCAAGGTCTTTCAGCAGGCGCTCGGGTCGGGCGGGGTGGTCAAGTGCATTGTTGCGCCAGGCTGCGCCGGCTACTCGCGCAAAGAGGTGGACGATCTGACCGCGTTCGCCAAGGAACAGGGTGCGAAGGGCCTGGCCACGCTGGCGCTGACCGCAAGCGGTGTCGAGGGCACGGCCAAGAAATTCATCAAGCCAAGCGAGGTTGAGCAGATCCGCACGCTGACCGGCGCGGCGGAGGGCGACTTGGTGCTGTTCGTCGCCGATAGCGCCGCAATTGCGCACAAGACACTGGGCGCGCTGCGGTTGCTCTTCCGCGATCGCCTCAAGCTGGCGGATAAGGACGTGTTGGCCCTGGCCTGGATTGTGGACTTCCCGATGTTCGCCTGGAACGCCGACGAGCAGAAATGGGACGCCGAACACCACCCGTTCACCATGCCCAAGCTGGAACACCTGGCGCTGCTGGACAGCGACCCCGGCGCGATGCTGGCCGATGCCTATGATATGGTGTGCAACGGCTTCGAAATGGCCTCCGGCTCTATCCGGATCCACCGGCGCGATATTCAATCCCGGATTTTCGCGCGCCTAGGGCTGAGCGTCGAGGACATCGAGCGCAAGTTCGGTCATATGCTGGAAGCATTTGAGTATGGAGCGCCTCCGCACGGCGGCATGGCGCCAGGCGTGGACCGCCTCATCATGCTGCTGGCTGACGAACCGAACATCCGCGAGGTCATCGCCTTCCCCAAGAACCAGGCCGCCCTGGACGTGATGGCGCAAGCCCCGTCGCCCGCTACGCCGGAGCAATTGGCCGATCTGCACCTCCGCGTGATTGAACCGGAAAAGAAATGACTCGTCCCGCTTTAACTACTTTGAGACCTCTCGCACACAGCGGTAACCCCTGCTCCCCGAGCCGACAAATTTACTGCTTGCCCACACTGCGCCATGGTAGGTAACTGAGAGCCGACCGAGCCTACCGGACGAATTTCCGACCGAGCCTACCGGACACGAAGGTCTTGCTGAACCGACAGAGCCTGCCTGACAGTTCTGGCGGTGACCTATGACCTTCCTGAAGTGACCATGGTCCAATCAATTTCCAGCGCGTTTACAGTTACCTCGTGTGGCAGCCGGCAGAGGCTCCCTTACGGAGGTAACCATGAAAGACGAATTCTCCGATCGCCATCAGGCGATCCG
>JBBIQY010000046.1:0-29585 GCA_037442085.1 Anaerolineae bacterium | reverse complement strand
GGTGCCGGCGTCCAAGGGCTCGTACAACAACGGCCGGGTGGATGTGCCGGCCATTCAGTCGCCGGTGGTGACGGTGGACAAGACCAACGTCAAGGCGGCGCTGATCGACTCCGGCTACTACCAGGCCGGCGACTTCACCGGCTTGCCGTAAACCGCGGCTGTTCGTAAAATCGGGCAGAGTGGTGGTGGATTCACCACCACTCTGTCTATCCCCCCGGTTTTCCAATGTGGAGCGTGAGCCGAGATGAGCACCCCGATCCTGGAGATGCGCAACATCACCAAGGAGTTTCCCGGTGTCAGGGCCTTGAACAATGTGAGCTTTCGTGTCGCGCAGGGCGAGATTCACTGCCTGGTGGGCGAAAACGGCGCGGGCAAGTCCACACTGATGAAGGTGCTGAGCGGTGTGTACCCGTACGGCACGTACAGCGGGGAAATCCTGTTCAACGGCCAGCCGCAACGCTTTCGCGGTATTCGCGACAGCGAAAAGGTCGGCATCGCCATCATCTACCAGGAGCTAGCGCTGGTGCCGGAGATGACGGTCTATGAGAACATCTTCCTGGGCAACGAGATCCGCAACGGCCCGGTCGTGAACTGGAACGAGACGATCAGGCGTGCGACGGAGATGCTCAGGAAAGTGCGGCTCAACGTCAACCCGGCCACCAAAGTCAAAGACCTAGGCATCGGCAAGCAGCAGCTGGTGGAGATCGCCAAGGCGCTGAGCCGCAACATCAAGCTCCTGATCCTGGATGAACCGACCGCGGCGCTAAACGAGGATGACAGCGCCAATTTGCTGGAGCTGCTGCGTGACCTCAAGACTCACGGCGTGACCTGCATCATGATCTCGCACAAGCTCAGAGAGGTCATCGAGATCGCCGATACGGTCACGGTACTGCGCGACGGGCAGACCATCTGCACACTAGACGCCAAGAACGGCCAGGTCTCCGAGACCGTGCTCATCAAACACATGGTGGGCCGCGAAATTGACAACATCTATCCAAAGCGTGAGCGAAAGCAGCCTGGCGAGGTGATGCTGGAGGTCAGGAATTGGAGCGCCTACGACCCAGCGCTGGGCCGCCAGATTCTCAAGGACATAAATTTCAACGTTCGCAAGGGCGAGATCGTGGGCTTCGCCGGCCTGATGGGTTCGGGCCGCACCGAGCTGGCCCTGAGCCTGTTCGGCAACCCGGACGGCTATCACCTCAGTGGTGAGGTCTATGTCGGCGGTCGGCGACGATATTTTCGCCATCCCCAAAATGCCATCCGCGCCGGCGTTGCTTATGTGACCGAAGACCGCAAGGGTGATGGCCTGATCCTGATCCAGGATGTCAAGCAGAACATCACTCTGGCGAACCTGCCGGCCATCGCGGAACGCGGTGTGGTCAACGGAAATGCCGAGGTCAAGGTTGCCAACGAGTATAAAAATTCGCTGAACATCAAGACGCCCAGCGTCGAGCAGCGCGTCAGCAACCTGAGCGGCGGCAACCAGCAGAAGGTCTGCCTGGCCAAATGGTTGTTTGTCCAACCCGCCGTGCTGATCCTGGACGAGCCGACGCGCGGCATTGACGTAGGGGCTAAATACGAGATTTATTCGATCATGAACCGGCTGGTTGAGCAGGGCTTGAGTATCCTCATGATCTCCTCCGAGCTGCCGGAAATTTTGGGAATGAGCGACCGCGTCTACATCGTAGCTTCCGGCCGGATCGCCGGCGAGCTGCCGATTGAAGAAGCAACCCAGGAAAAGATCATGCGCCTGGCCACGAATTGAGGAGGCTCCTGAATGTCATCCGTTGCGGACTCCCCCAACGTTGGGGCGACTTCATTCATCGCCAACATTCAAAAGGTTCTGCGCCAGAACATCCGCGAATACGGTATGTACATCGCGCTGTTCGTGATCATGGCCATCTTCACGGTGGCTACGGAGGGCGTCTTCTTCTCGCCGCGGAACCTGAGCAACCTGCTCAACCAGACAGGCTACATCGCCGTGCTGGCAGTTGGGATGACCCTGGTTATCGTCATCCGCCACATTGATCTGTCGGTCGGCTTCCTGGCCGGTTTCCTGGGCGCCGTGGCTGCCATCGCCCTGGTGTTTTGGAAACTGCCGACGTTGGTCGTGATCCCGATGGTGTTGATGCTGGGCATCATCGCCGGCCTGATCACCGCCTTCCCGGTCGCGCAGTTGAAAATCCCGGCGTTCGTGGCGTCGCTGGCCGGCTGGTTGATTTATCGCGGCGCGCTCCAGCTGGTCACGGCCGGCACCGGCACCATCATCATCCCGGATGAAACCTTCAACGCGATCGGCAACGGCTATATCCCGGATTTTCCGGGCCTCGAGGACTTCCTGCCGGGGGTTCACAAGCTGACGTTGTTGCTGGGTGTAGCGGGCATCCTCCTCTTCACCATCAGCGAGGTGGACAGCCGACGCAAGAAGCAGACCTATGGTTTTGAAGTGCTGCCGCTGGATATCTTTATCCTCAAGCTGCTCTTCGTCGCCGTTCTGATCGGCGGGGTGACCTGGGTGCTGGCCGGCTACAACGGCCTGTCCTGGACGGTGGTGGTGGTGCTGATCGTGGTGGCCGTCTATCACTTTGTCACCACCCAGACGGTCCTGGGCCGGCACATCTATGCCATCGGCGGCAACCCGGAGGCGGCGGAGTTGAGCGGCATCAACGTCAAGCGCTTGACGTATGTGGTCTTCGGTTCGATGGGCATGCTCTCGGCCCTGTCCGGCATCCTGTTCGCCTCGCGCCTTCAGTCGGCCACGACGACGGCGGGCACGTTGTTCGAACTCGACGCCATCGCAGCGGCTTACATCGGCGGTGTCTCGGCGGCCGGCGGCGTGGGCAAGGTGATGGGGTCCATCATCGGCGCGCTGGTCTATATCTCGCTGACGAGCGGCATGAACCTGATGAGCATTGATATCTCACTCCAGTACATTGTGCGCGGCGCAGTGCTGGTGGCGGCGGTGATCTTCGATGTGAGTACGCGCCGCAGCGGCAAGTAAACGCGGCGCCCAAATCTGAGGACGACAAACCGCCCGCGCCACATGGCGCGGGCGGTTTTGATTTCTCTGCGTTCAGGCGGGCCCCGAGGCTCTTCAGGTCCGGGTATTGGTTTTGCGGGTCGCCTCGCCGGCGTCCAGTGATTGTGTGCCGAACAGCAGCCCTTCCAGCGCGCGCAGGCTGCGGCGGCCCACGGAACGCACGCGCGCTAGGCCATAGGCTGTCTGCCGGCGCAGCCGTGTCCAGCTCGACACTTCCGCCGGCGGCGTCGCCTCCCACTGCACCAGCACCGCGCCCCAGGTCAGGCCGGCGCCAAAGCCCACCAGCACCAGGTGATCGTTCGGGTGTAGCCGGCCCTGCGCCACTGCCTCGCAGACGGCGATGGGAATGGACGCAGCCGAGGTGTTGCCGTACCGATCCACGTTGATCAAAAAACGATCTTCCGGCAGGCCGAGCGTCTTGGCCGACGATTCGATGATGCGCCGGTTGGCCTGATGCGGCACGATCAATCGCACCGCCTCGAGCGCGACCCCCGCGCGCTGCGTCACGTCACGCACTGCCGCGGCCATGACCCGCGTGGCAAAGCGGTAGACCTCCCGGCCATCCATCTGAATTGTGTGCAGGTTGTCGCGCACGCTGGTGAAGGAGGCCGGTGTTTTGCTGCCGCCGGCCGGGATGATGAGCGATTCGCTGCCCGAGCCGTCGGAGCGCAGCAGACTGTGCAGCACGCCGCCCGGCGTCTCGCGCGCCTGAAGGAGGAAGGCGCCCGCGCCGTCACCGAAGAGGATGCAGGTGCTCCGGTCGCGCCAGTTCACGATGCGCGACATCGTCTCCGAGCCGATGACCAGCACCGTGTTGGTTGCGCCGCTGCGGATGGATTGCGCGCCAAGCGCCAGGGCGTAGATGAAACCGGTGCAGGCCGCCGACAGATCAAACGCGCCGGCCTGCGTCGCGCCCAGCGCGTCTTGTACCAGACAAGCCGTGGCCGGCAGGATGTGCTCGGGGGTGCTGGTGGCGACGATGATCAGGTCAACGTCGTCCGCCTCGACGTTGGCCGTCTCCAGCGCGCGGCGCGCCGCCTGTACGGCCAGCGAAGCGGTGGTGTCCTTCGGGCCGGCCACCCGCCGTTCGCGGATGCCGGTGCGCGAGGTGATCCACGCATCGCTGGTGTCCACCATCCGCGCCAGGTCATCGTTCGTCACGACCTTGTCCGGCACGGCCATGCCCCAGCCGATGACGTGGGCGTAGCGGCCTGCCGTCGGCGCGCTTGAAGGCCGCGCGCCGGTTCCGTTCACGTGGTGGCCGTTGGCGCTCATACCTGACCGTTGGTGTATTGGCCCAGGATTAGGCAGGCGTTGTGCCCGCCGAAGCCGAACGAGTTGGACATGACGTAGCGCAGGTGTTTGGCGCGGCTCCGGTTGGGAACGTAATCGAGGTCGCAGGCCGGATCGGGCGTCTCGTAATTGATGGTCGGCGGGATCACGCCGTCGCGCATGGCCAAGAGGCAGATGACGGCTTCCACGCCGCCGGCTGCTCCGAGCAGGTGGCCGGTCATGGACTTGGTGGAGCTGACCGCTAGGTCGTAAGCGCGCTCGCCGAAGACGGCCTTGACCGCCGCTGTCTCGCTTTTGTCGTTGAGCTGGGTGCTGGTGCCGTGGGCGTTGAGGTAATCAATATCTGCCGGCTGCAACCGGGCCTGCTTCAGCGCGTTCAACATACAGGCGGCTGCGCCTGCCCCATCTTCCATCGGCGCCGAGACGTGGTACGCGTCGTTGCTCAGGCCGTAACCCAGCACCTCGCCGTAGGGGGTCGCGCCGCGCGCTTTGGCGTGAGCTTCCGACTCCAGCACCAGCACCGCTGCCCCTTCGCCAATGACAAAGCCATCGCGGTTCTTGTCGAAGGGACGGGAGGCGCGTTCGAGCAGATCGTTGCGCTTGGAGAGGGCGTGCATGACATTGAAGCCGGCCACGGCGATCGGCACGATCGCGGCCTCCGCGCCGCCCGCCAGCATCACATCGGCGCGGCCCACGCGGATGATCTCGGCGGCCTCGCCGATGGCGTTGGTGGCGCTGGCGCAGGCCGAGCTGACGCCAAGGTTGGGCCCGCGCATCCCGAACAGGATGGCGATGTGGCCGCCCGCTGTGTCCGGCAGCATCATCGGCACCAGGAACGGGCTGACGCGCCTCGGCCCCTTCGTCAGCAGAATCTCCACCTCGGCCTGCAACGTCCCCAGCCCGCCGATGCCCGAGCCGATGAGCGCGCCGATGCGGTCGCGGTTGTGCTCGGTGATTTTCAGGCCGGCGTCCTTGAGCGCCTCCTGCGTAGCCGCCGCCGCGAACTGCGTGTGGCGGTCCATTCGGCGCGCCTCCTTGCGCCCGAACAACGCGGCTGCATCGAAGTCCTTCACTTCGGCGGCGATCTGGGTCTCGTAGCTACCGGCATCGAAGAGTGTGATCCGTCCCACCCCGCTCTGCCCGGCCTGAGCCTTGGCCCAGGTGCTGGGCGCATCATTCCCCAACGGGCTGATACATCCCAGCCCTGTAATGACGACGCGAGTCATCATGCGGACCTTGTTGTTATTGCTCCAAATCTGTCTGGCCTGTCCAAAACCGTGGCACAAATCCATCCCGGCCGGAAATGACCGGTCTCATTTGACGGCTGGCGCGCACCGATCAGAACACTTGTTGTGTGGTTGAAGCCTGGGATGGAAAATCGTCCGCGAGTATAACACGTTGAGTTGAACGAGGATACGCGAAACTGGATGAGCAAATGCTAAGGCCTTATGTTTGACTTGGCTCGATGCGTGCATTAGACTTTTTCTGCCGGAGGCTGGAAACGAAACGTGATACTGGTGACTGGGGCGACGGGCTTCATTGGCCGGGCGTTATTGCCCCGACTGGCGGAGGCCGGACATACGATTCGCTGCCTGGTGCGGGCCTCGCCCCGTTCGCCGCGCCTGCCGCCGCGTGTGCCCGTGCAGCTGGCGATCGGTGCGCTGGACGGCCCGCGCGTGCTGCGCTCCGCCCTGATGGGCGTGGACACGGTCATTCACCTGGCAGGGGCGGAGTGGCAGGGCCGTCACGGCGATCTACTGGCCGTGGATGTGAACGGGACGCGCGCCCTGGCCGAAGCTGCGGCTGCGTCGGGAGTCAATCGCTTCATCTACCTGTCGCACCTCGGCGCGGACCGCGCCTCGGCCTATCCGGTGCACAAGGCGAAGGGCATCGCCGAAGAGTTCATCCGGCAAAGTGATTTCAACCACCTGATCGTCCGCTCGGCGTTTGTATACGGGCGCGAAGATGTGCTCATCAACACACTGGCAGCCCTCATCCGCCTCAGCCCGGGGATTGTCTTCTTGCCGGGCGATGGGCGCACCACCTTGCAGCCACTCTGGGTCGAAGACCTGGCGATTTGTCTGGAATGGGCCCTGGCGGACACGGCTCTGTGGAACCAGACGCTCTCCATTGGCGGGCCGGAGTTCGTCACGCTGCGCGAATTGGTCGAGCTGGTGATGGAGAAGACGCAGACACCGCGTCGCATCATGACGGCCAGCCCGGTCTGGCTGCGCTGGGGCGCCTGGTTCGCCGACCAGGTTCTGCCGCGTTCGCCGCTCACACCTTACTGGCTCGACCACTTCGCCCAGAACCGCGTCTGCGAGCTGAACGCGGTCACGCGCTACTTCGGCCTCAAGCCCGCGCGTCTGGAGCCGACGTTGGACTACCTGCACGAACGAAAATGGTGGGGCGAGGTCCTGCGGCGTCTGCGTTAGAAATCGGCCGGTAGAAAGTATGAGAAAATTATTTGCTGGTTTCGACGCGCCTACCGGTTTGCCAACGATCTCTCAGCATGTTCACCATCCGTCGCCTGGAAAGCCACGCCGATTACCTGGCCGTGGAAGATCTGCAGCGTGCGGTCTGGCCCGGCCCGGAAACCGACCTGGTGCCGCGCCACCTGCTGAGCACGGCGGCTCAGAACGGCGGACTGGTGCTAGGCGCCTTCGATGGCGCGCGGCTGGTGGGCTTCGTCTTCGGTTTCCTTGGCACCGAAGACGCCGACGATGGCCGCCCGGCGATGACGCATCTTAAGCACTGTTCGCACATGCTGGGCGTGCTGCCCGAGTACCGCGATCAGCATGTAGGCTATCAGCTCAAGATCGCCCAGCGCGAGTTTGTGCTCAAGCAGGGTGTGCGTCTGATTACCTGGACCTATGACCCGCTGGAGTCGCGCAACGCGCATCTCAACATCGCCCGCCTGGGGGCGGTCTGTCGCACCTACAAGCGCGACGCCTACGGCTCGATGAGTGATGCGCTCAACGCTGGCCTGCCGTCGGATCGTTTTCAGGTGGACTGGTGGATCACGTCCAACCGCGTGCGCGAACGGCTGGAGGGCGGACGGGCGGCGCTCACCCTGGAGTCCTTCACCTCCGCCGGCGCGCCGACGTTGAACCCGGCGCATGTGGCTGAAGCCGACGGGCTGCTCCACCCGGCGGAGAAGTTTCGAGAGCCGGATGGCGTCTTCGCGCTCGTGGAAATCCCCTACAACTTTCAGGCCATCAAGGTCTACGACCTGGCGCTGGCCCGGGCCTGGCGCTATCACACCCGCGAGCTGTTCGAGCGGCTCTTTTCCAGCGGCTACCTGATCACCGACTTCTTTGTCGAATCGCAGGCCGGCCGGCTCCGTTCGTTCTACGCGCTGTCGCAAGGCGAATGGTAGAGGGGCTGTTCGGCTCGCGTGGCCGTGATCTGACCTGGAGCATCGTGGCGCTCACGGCCGGTGTCTGGCTGGCTTTTACCCACAATCGCGCGTACTCCTCCAACGACGCTTCGCGCCTGGCCGCCATCGAGTCGCTGGTGCATCGGGGCGTCTGGCGCATTGACGAGTCGTCCTTCGCCACGGTGGATAAGATCAAAGTCGGTGAGTTTTTCTACTCCGACAAGCCGCCGTTGCTCTCCTGGCTGGGTGCAGGCCTATACGCCGGACTGCACCATGGCCTGGGCCTGCGCCTGCAGGCGGAGGGCTGCGAGCCGGACCGCAGCCCCACGTTCTGCCGGGCGCTGCTCGAACCGGCGCAGGCGGATTGGGCCTATGTGCTGTTGACCTGGACGTTGGTCAGCGCGCCCGGCCTCGGGCTGGTGGCGCTGGCCTACCGCCTGGCGCGGCACTTCGGCGCCGCTAACCCGTTGAGCGTGAGCGCCGCGCTGGTGCTGGCCTGCGGCACCGCCCTCTTCCCATACAGCACCGTTTTCACCAATCATGTCCCCGCCGCCGCTGCTTTGTTCGGCGCGCTGTATCTCTTTTTGACCCGTCCCCGGCCGACGCGCGGCGCGCTGGCGCTGGCCGGCCTGGGCACGGCGCTCGGCGCAGCGCTCGATCCGTCGAGCGCCATCTTTGGGCTGTTGCTGGGCGCCCGGGTGCTGTGGCAACAACGCGCCGGGGCCATCTGGTTCCTGATCGGCGGTTTGGCCCCGACGCTGATCGCGGTCGCGCTTAACTTTCAAATCGTGGGCAACCCGCTCCCGCCGCAGATGTACATTGCCGGCTATCAGTTTCCGGGCTCGGAGTTCAGAGGGACTGCCGTGGGTGGCACCCAGCCGGCCTCAGACATCTGGCAATACGCTTTCGACCTGTTGTTCGGCGCGCGCGGCATCTTTCTCTTTTTCCCGATCTTGCTGTGGGTCGTGGCCGCGCTGCTGCAGGCGATGGCGACGGGCCGTGGCGTGGTGCGCGAACTGGCGTGGTTGAGCGGCTTGGGCGCGGTGTTCCACGCACTTTACTTCGTTCTCACCACCGACCACTTCAGCGGCTATGCCTTCAGTCCGCGCTGGCTGCTCATCCCGGCGGCGCTGCTCTCTGCCTTTGCGCTGGTGCAGCCGGAGCTGTATCGTCCGACGCTCACCCGCGCCGCGCTGGCGATCCTGTCTCTTTACTCGGTGGTAGTGGCCGGCCTCGGCGCGCTGAATGTCTGGTCGCCGGCCTTTCCGCCGTTGTATGTGGCCGTCGCCAGCCCGCGCCCGTTCGCCGCGCCGCCCATCGCCGCCGCCGGCTAATCCAGCGAATACGAGTTCGGCGATGACCTGCGGCTGAGGCTGGGCGGCAACAGCCTGCGCCCGCGCTGGTTCGACGCCGCACACGGCTTCGTCGCACCGGAGGGCCGGGCGTGGTGGGTGGTCGGGCCGGCGGTGAGGCTGTGGCCGGAGGCCGTAGCACGACTGGCCCTGCCTGCGCAAGGGCCGTTCGCCGTCGGCGACGATCGCCTCGCTCCGCTCGAACACTGGCAAACCGAACTGGCGGATTGCGCGCGCGCAAGGGCTATGCCGCTGCCGGCCGATTTTGGCGGCGAGCTGGCGCTGTGGGGTGCGTGCGTGAAGGACGAACCGCAAGCGCTGACGATCACGACGCTCTGGCGCATTGAGGCTCAGCCGACTTATCGGGCCGAACGCAAAGTGTTCATACACCTGGTCAATGCCGCCGGCCAGATCGTTGCGCAGAGTGATACGTTCGCCGCCCGCTATGATTCGCTGCGTGCGGGCGACCGTCTGTTTCAGCAGCAAAAGCTGACGTTGCCGGATGCACCGCCGAGTCGGCTCGAATTGAAGTTGGGCGTGTACGATCCGCAAACCGGCCAGCGCCTGATTCTGCCTGACGGCGCGGATGCGCTGACAGCATCGATTCATCCGTGACCGGGAGACTTCTCATGCGCCTCGAACACATCACCCTGCGCCACATCAAGATGCCCTATCGCTCGCCGTTCCAGACCTCGCGCTGGGTGGAGCATGACCGCGAATGCGTGATCGTGGAGGCCCGCGCCGATGGGCTGACCGGCTGGGGCGAGTGCGTGGCGAGCGCCGTGCCGAGCTATTCCTATGAATCCACCAAGACCAACTGGCATGTGCTGGAAGATTTTTTGATCCCCGCTGTGCTGGCGGCCGACCTGGCCGACATCCCCGCCTATCGCGCCGCCGTTGCCTTCATCAGCGGCCACCCGATGGCGAAGGCCGGCCTGGAGATGGCGCTGTGGGATTTGTTCGCCCAGCGAGCGGGCGTCTCGCTGCAAAGGTTCCTGGGCGGCAGCGGCGACCGGGTGAAGGTCGGCGTCTCCGTCGGCATTCAGGCCTCGCCGGAAAAACTGCTGGAGGTGGTGAATGGCTACCTGGCCGACGGCTACCGGCGCGTCAAGCTGAAGATCAAGCCGGGGCGCGACGTGAGCGAGGTCGCCATCGTTCGCCGCCATCATCCCGATCTCCTGCTGCAGGCCGATGGCAACTCCGTCTATCGCCTGGGCGATGCTGCGCATCTGAAGACGCTGGATGAGTTCGACCTGCTGCTGCTCGAACAGCCGCTGGGCGACGACGACCTCGTTGACCACGCCCGGCTCCAGCCGCAACTGCGCACGGCGATCTGCCTGGATGAGAGCATCCATTCGGCTGACCATGCGCGCTGGGCGCTGGAGCTGGGCGCGTGCCGCGTGATCAACATCAAGCCGGGACGGGTGGGGGGCATGCATGAAGCGAAGCGCATCCATGATGAGTGCTTCGCCCGCGGCGTGCCGGTGTGGATGGGCGGTATGCTAGAGACCGGCATCGGGCGGGCGGCCAACCTGGCGCTGGCCTCGTTGCCCGGCTTCACCCTCCCCGGCGATATCTCCGCTTCGATGCGCTACTACTTCGAGGACATCATCGAGACACCGTTCGCCCTCAACCCGGACAGCACGCTCTCCGTGCCGCAGGGCGTGGGCCTCGGCGTCACCGTCGCGTTGCCAAAGCTGGAAAAAGTGACGCAGGCCAGCCGACACTTTCGCGCTGAATAGGGGGCTTGCGACTGCATCCCGGGTGGTGAGTCTGGCGAAGGCATTGCCTTCGCCATTACCCTTCGCCATCGCCTTCGCCAGATCCGGATCAAACCGCCAAGGCGAAGTTTAGAGATAAGCTCTAGGGTTGAAATTGAGGGAACGCGCCCTCACCCAAATCCAACACCAATTGACCGGTCTGCATCGAGATGATCTGCACAGTGGCCTTCATCGGGTCATCGGTGCCGGTGCGCGCGGCGGCCAGGAATTCACCGGATCGGTCGTAGCTCAGGCTCCAGAACTCACCGGGGATGATCAGGCGCTCCGTCCCATCCAGCCCGAGCACCGAAATTTGCGCGCCGAGGCGTGTGCCGGCGAAGGCGGTGCAATCTACCACCACGCTCGAGGCCGCCAGCGCGTCACCCGCCGGGCTCCAGGCGTAGCCGAAGGGGAGATAGTAGTTCTCTTTCTGTGGGTCGAGCAGCATGCTGAGCGACGGGCTGGTGAGCGTCAACGGCTGATGGCCGTCGGCGTCGGTGACGTAGTAGGCGCCGGTGGCGGCGCAGGCGCTCAGGTGCCAGGAGGTGCTGAAGGCCAGCCGCCGGCCATCGCGCGAGAAGCGCAGGTCGTAGGGCAGACGCCCCTCCAGGCCCTGCGGTAGCGCCTGCATCCCCGGTAGAGTTGCGCGCGCCCCTGTCTCCAAGTCCACCGCTTCCAACCGGAACTGCGTGTTGCCGGAGGCGCCCATATCACTGCGCGCCACGCTGGCGGTGATGATGGATTTGCCGTCCGGCGCAAAGACGGTGCGGCCCCAGGCCCAATCCGTTTCGAACGTCAACTGACGGGGCGCCGGCGATTCGACCGGCGTGATCCACAAGTTGAAGTTGCGCTCGAACACCAACTGCGTGTTGTCCGGCGACCAGGCCGGGTTCGCGCCGGGGCCGATCTCCACCGGCGTCCCGGCGCCGACGGCATAGACGACGAAGAGGCGCGGCTGGCCCTGCGCGAACGAGGTGTAGGCAATGAACTCGCCCGACGGCGACCAAGCCAGGTCGCTCACCTGGTCGTCCACACCTTCGAGCGTGTATTGCGTCGTGCCGCCCTTCACGCCGCCGGTCACGTCGGTGACAAGCAGTTGACCGTTCTGCACATAGGCAATGAATTGTTGCCTGACCTCCGCCGTCGGGCTGGGCGCTGCCATGGTCGGCGTGGCCGAGGGCGCGGGCAGGGGCGCCGTCGCCGACGGCGTTGGTATCCCGGTCGGCATGGTCAGCGGCGCGGTGTTGGTGGGAAGTGGCGCGACCGGCGTTGGGAGGTCGGGCGCAGCCGGGTTACACGCGGCGAGCGCGCTCGCTGCGGCGAGCAGGGCGGCGGGTATCGAGAGGCGAGATAGGGGCATGGAGTTTCTCCTCTACGCCGTGTTCACTCGAGCGCCAGTTCCCATTTCTCCGGCGAGCGCCACAGGCTGGAGAGGATCAATTCGCGAATGAAGATGAACTCCTTGGGCAGCTTGTCGTAGAGCTTGATGAACAGCTCATCGTGCTGGCCCAGCTCCTGTACCCACTGGGCGCGGTCAATGCTCATTAGCTCGTTGAACTGCGCTTCGGTGAAGCCCTCCAGCCCGGTCCAGTCAATGTCTTCGTAGCGCGGCATCCAACCGATCGGGCTTTCGATGCTGATGGCCTTGCCGCGTGCGCGCTCCACGATCCATTTGAGGATGCGCATGTTCTCGCTGAAGCCCGGCCACAGGAAGTTGCCGTCCTTGTCCTTACGGAACCAGTTGACGTTGAAGAGGCGCGGCGGGTTGGGAATGTTGCGCCCAAACTGGAGCCAGTGGTTGAAATAATCGGCCATATGATAGCCGCAGAACGGCAGCATGGCCATTGGATCGCGGCGCACTTCGCCGATCTTGCCGGCGGCCGCCGCCGTCATCTCGCTGCCCATCGTCGCCGCGGCATAAACGCCATAGTTCCAGTTGAAGGCCTGGTACACCAGCGGCACTATCTCGCTGCGTCGCCCGCCGAAGATGAAGGCCGAGATCGGCACTCCTTTGGGGTTGTCGTATTCGGGGTCAATCGAGGGGCACTGACTGATGGGTGCGGTGAAGCGCGCATTGGGGTGGGCGGCCTTGCGCCCGCAATCCGGCGTCCAGTCCTGGCCCGTCCAGTCAATCAGGTGAGCGGGCGGCTGCTTGGTCATACCTTCCCACCAGACGTCGCCGTCGTCGGTCAGCGCGACGTTGGTGAAGATGGTGTTCCGGGTGATGGTCGCCATCGCGTTCGGGTTGGATTTTTCCGAGGTGCCGGGCGCGACGCCGAAGAAGCCGGCCTCAGGGTTGATGGCATACAGTTTGCCGTCGGCGTTGGGCTTGATCCAGGCGATGTCGTCGCCGACGGTGGTGATCTTCCAGCCCGCCAGAGCGGAGGGCGGGATGAGCATGGCGAAGTTGGTCTTGCCGCAGGCGCTGGGGAAGGCGGCGGCCACGTAGTCCTTCTCACCGTCCGGCGACTCGACGCCGAGGATGAGCATGTGCTCGGCCAGCCAGCCCTCGTCGTGGGCCAGCACCGAGGCGATGCGCAGGGCGAAGCACTTCTTGCCGAGCAGGGCATTGCCGCCGTAGCCCGAGCCGTAGCTCCAGATGCTGCGTTCCTCCGGGAAGTGCACGATGTACTTGTGCTCCTTGTTGCACGGCCAGGGCACGTCCTTCTGGCCGGGTTCCAGGGGCGCGCCGACCGAGTGCAGGCAGGGCACGAACTCGCCGTCGCCTAGCACGTCCAGCACCGCCCGGCCCATGCGCGTCATGATGCGCATGTTGACGGCCACGTAGGGCGAGTCGCTCAGTTCCACGCCAATGTGGGCGATGGGCGAGCCAAGCGGCCCCATGCTGAAAGGGATGACGTACATCGTGCGGCCCCGCATCGAGCCATCGAATAGCTTGGTCAGCGTGGCCTTCATCTCTTTCGGCGGCATCCAGTTGTTGGTAGGGCCGGCGTCGTTTTTGTTCAGGCTGCAAATGAAGGTGCGGTCTTCGACGCGGGCCACGTCGGCGGGGTCGGAGCGGGCCAGGAAGCTGTTGGGCCGCTTCTCCGGGTTCAAGCGGATGAACGTGCCGCTCTGCACCATCAACTCGCACAGGCGGTCGTATTCCTCCTGCGAGCCGTCGCACCAGTAGACGCTGTCCGGCTTGCACAGCGCCGCCATCTCCTGCACCCACTTGCGCAGGGCCTTATTTTTCACGTAGGGGGGGAATACCATGAGATTGCTCCTGTGAGGGCTGCTAAGCGGTGAAAGGGTCGGCACAATTGTAACGGACTCGCGCCGGCTGGCAGCCGGGCTGCCGCAACCCTCTGCTGCTGCTGAAAGGTCGGTGACAGTGACTTTATCCGTTGACATCCCCTTGATCACTGCGCCAACCAAAATCACAAATCTGCAATCCGAAATCAAAAATCCTTTCAGGTTATGGCACAATAACGCCGGTCCGTTTCAAAGCGCATTCACCCTCACGACAAGGAGTTTCCCCCATGCAGATCGAAATCGAAGAGATCAATGGCTACGAGGTGCTGGACTCGCGCGGTAACCCGACGATATCCGTTGAGGTGACGCTGGTGGACGGCGTGACCGGCAGCGCCATGGTGCCATCCGGCGCCTCTACCGGCGCGCACGAAGCACTGGAGCTGCGCGACGGCGACAAGGGCCGTTATGGCGGCAAAGGCACGCTCAAGGCCGTCGAGCACGTCAACACGGTCATCGCCGACGCGCTTTACGGCCACGACGTCCTCGACCAGATTGGGCTGGACCGCAAGCTGATCCAGCTCGACGGCACCGAGACCAAAAGCAAGCTCGGCGCGAACGCCATCCTGGGCACGTCGCTGGCGGCGGCCCGGGCGGCGGCGGCCTCGCTGGAACTGCCGCTCTACAAGTACCTCGGCGGCGTGCACGCCCACGTCCTGCCGGTGCCGATGATGAACATCCTCAACGGCGGCAAGCACGCCGCCAACAGCACGGACTTTCAGGAGTATATGGTGCTGCCCGTCGGCGCGCCCAGTTTCCGCGAGGCGCTGCGCTGGGGCAGTGAAATCTATCAGAGCCTGAAGAAGGTGCTGCACGACATGAACCAGCCGACCAACGTCGGCGACGAGGGCGGCTTTGCGCCCAGCCTGCCGGACAATGAGTCGGCGCTCAAGGTCATCTTGCAGGCCGTCGAGCGCGCCGGTTACAAGCCGGGCGAGCAGGTGATGCTGGCGATGGACCCGGCCGTCAGCGAGATTTATCATGACGGCAAATATCATCTGGCGCGCGAGAACCGGAGCCTGACCACTGCCGAGATGGTGGACTATTGGGCCGACATCGTGAGTCGCTACCCGATCCTCTCGCTGGAGGACGGCCTGGCCGA
This sequence comes from Anaerolineae bacterium, assembly GCA_037442085.1. Taxonomy (GTDB): domain Bacteria; phylum Chloroflexota; class Anaerolineae; order Anaerolineales; family UBA6663; genus JANWXR01. Next base: position 14,407 of record JBBIQY010000046.1, on the reverse strand, counting down.
GGATGATTGGGAGGGCTGGAAGCTGCTGTGCGCCCGCCTGGGCGACCGGGTGCAGTTGGTGGGCGATGACTTTCTGGTGACCAACGTCAATCGGCTGGCGCGCGCTATCGCCGAGAAAGCCGCCAATTCCATCCTGATCAAGCTCAATCAAATCGGCTCGTTGACCGAGACGCTGGACGCGATCCGCATGGCGCAGACGGCGGGCTGGACGGCGGTGGTGTCGCATCGCTCCGGCGAGACCGAGGACACGACGATCGCCGACCTGGTGGTGGCCACGAACGCCGGGCAGATCAAGACCGGTGCGCCGGCCCGCACCGACCGTGTGGCGAAGTACAACCGACTGTTGCGCATCGAGGCCGAGTTGGGCGAGAGCGCGCGCTACGCGGGGTGGTCGGCGTTCAAGTTTAGGCCATAGACGCGGGGACACGCGTCGCACCTCGAAAAGGCAGCGCGCGTTCGGGCGGTTTCTGTCGGGAAAGGGCGCGGCCTATGGCCGCGCAAATACCAGCGTGTAGTAGCCCCAGCCGTTGCGTGGGCTGAGCGCGTAGGCCACACCGATCTGTGTTGCGCGCTGGCTGAGGATGTTGCTGCGGTGCGGCTCGCTGTTCATCCACCAGTTGAAGGCGATGTCCGGCGTCACGCCGCTGCCGGCGTACACGTTCTCTGTGGCTGAGTTGTGGTTGGCATAGCCCTGGTTCGCCACGCGGATCTTGGCTGTCGTACCGTTGCTGCCCGTGTGGCCGATGAAGAGATTGCAGGCCATGTCCTGCGCGTGCATGGCGGCTGCCTGCTGGAGCTGGCCTTGCAGTGTGTAGGGCGGCAGGCCATTGGCGGCGCGCGCGTCGTTGATGAGCGCCAGCGTCTGCGCCTCAAAGCCCGGGTTGCCCGTCGCCCCGCAGCCGGCGGGGGTAGGCACGATGCCGACGCCCTGGCCCGCCGGCGGCGACACGACCTCCTGGCCGCTGAAGTTCACGACGATGACGGCCCACAACGCGCCAGTGGGTGTCGGCCCGACGCCGAAGCGCTGGCCGGCGGCGTCCTGAAATTGCCAGTCGCTGTGCTGCCGCCCGCCGCGCGTTGGCGCGACTAATTCGACCGAGACGTTGACCCGCGTGTTCGGCGGCACCACGTCGGGGATGGGCACGGTCGGCGGCGCGCTCATCTGATCGCCGCTGTAAAACCCCAGCGCGTAGCCGCGCCAGGTGCATGTACCGGCGTTACGCACCCGCCATGTTTTGATGAAGCGCTCGCCCTGGCGCATGGGTGTCCCGTCCGGGATGGTGACATCGGCCTCGAAGGCGACCTTGTTGGTGCATTGGGCCTCGGCTGGCGGCGCGGTGGTGGGCGTGGGCGCGACCGGAGTGACGGGCGCAGCGGTCGGGGCCGGGGTCGGCGCGGGGCTGGTCGCAGTCGGGGCGGGCGTCGCGTCGGTTAGGGTCAGCGTTGTGTTCACGTCGTTCGCCACAACCACGTAATCGCCGGCGGCCAGCCCGGTCAAATCCAGTGTGACCGTGCGCTCGAAGGTGGAGATGATTTGCGCGCACACCGCGTTTGCCGGACGCGCCTTGAAGACGTTGATAATGAAGACCTGCGCCTGGCGGCGCACCGTCACATCGGCCAGGGTGGTGCAGGCATCGTCGAGCGTGCCGCGCACGGTGGCCTCGGCCTGGGTGGCGCCCGCTGTAACCGGGGCCAGGGTCACGGCCTCTACCAGCGCCAGGCTGCGCTGTAGCGGGCCGGCCTCCGGCGTCGGCGTGGCCACTTGTACGACGGCGGTTGGCAGGGCAGTGGGCGTCCTTTGCTCCGGCGGTTGAACGCTCGGCGTCTGCGGTGGCGTAGGGCTGGCGCAGGCGGTGAACAGCAGGCCGCTGCTCAGGAGGACAAAGAGTAAGCGCTTCATCATGATGGGCCTCTTCAGAGAGCAGTTGCACCGGCGCTGCCGGGAGCTATGGCTGTTCCAATCGGAACGTGCGCAGGCTTTGGTTGCAGGCCTCGACGACGAACTCCTGGCTGCCGTCTCCCAGACGCGAGCAGGTGGCAATGTAATTGCGCTGGCCGGCGTCGAAGAAATAGTAGATCTGGCGCAGCGGCTGGCCGTTTAGGGTCAGGGTCGCTTCCAGCCGGGCTGCGGGGATGTTGGCCGCCGCGAAAAACTCTTGCTGCACGCCGAACTTGACATCGGGATAAGCCTGTTGCAAGGCGGCCCGACTGGCGGAGATATAAGCATTCAGCGTGCCATCGTAGGCTTCGTCCACGAAGTTGATGTTGGCATTGAAGCCGGCGGCGGTGGTGATGGCGACCTGATACTTGAGGCCGGCCAGCTCTGTCATTTGCCAGCCCGCCGGGGGGATGAAGGAGTAGCCGCCCTCCGGTTCATAGTGGCGGCCCGGCTCGCGCGTAGCCGTCGGCGCGGGAGTTGGCGTCTCGGTCGGCGGCGCAGCGGTTTGTTCCAATTCGGGCGAGAGCGTTGGCGTAGCGGTGGGCGGCGGCATGGTCGGGGCCACGGTGGCCAGCGGCGCAAGCGGCTCGTTCGTCAGTTGCAGAGCGAGGGCGCTCAGGCCACCGCAGCCTAGGCACACCACCAGCAAACCGGCCCCGGCGAGGATGGCAAGCTGCGCAGTGGTCATCCCCAGCAGGCGGCGCTTACTTCGCATGAGGCTCCTTCCAGGCAAAGGCGATGGGCAACGCTGCTGGAAGTTTACGCGACTTTGGGGATGAGGCCAAATCCTTGGCCGCTCAGCTTTGCCGCGCCAGCTCGTCCCAGAGCAGGTTACGGCTCTGCCGCACCTGGTCGGCGTCTTTGGCGTTGGGGGCCAGCGCCAGGTATTGCGTCAGGCTCTCGGCGGCGCGCCGCAAGGCGCCGTTGCGGTAGAGCACCATGCCCAGGTCGCGCACGTGGGCCGGCTCGTCCGGCTGTAGCTCCCGCAGGCGTTCGATGACGCTCAGGGTGCGCGGCCAGTCTTCGGCTTGCGAGTAGACATGGCGCAGGTTGTTGAGCATCCGGGCGACGATGTCGCGCGGCGGGGTGGGCGCCAGCCAGCGCGGATCGAAGCGGCCCCGGTAGCCGGTGGCCTGCTGCACGCGCTCCAGGCACTGCTCGCGGGTGAGCGGCGCGCCGCCGTTGAAAGGATCGAGGTACAACATGCCGGCTGAGGTCGTCACACCGACGATGAAATGGCCCGGCATCCCCACCCCCTTCACCGGCAATTCCAACTGCTGTCCGACGTGCAGGAACACGACGCTCAGGCTGATGGGCAACCCCAGGCGGCGCGTCAGCACCTCGTTGAGAAATGAGTTACGCGGATCGCCGTACTCAGCGCGGTTGCCGTGGAAGCCCTGCTGTCGAAAAAGGAATTCGGCTAGTGAGCGAGCGCGCGCCGCGACGTCGGCCCCCTTGAGGGCGCGGGCAGCGGCCTCCGCCAGGTCATCGAGCTGGCGCAGGTAAAGCGCTGGGCGCAGGTCGGGGTAGGCGATGTCCCGTGCAAAGAGCAGGTTGGCGCGCGCGGGTGAGAGCGCCGCGTCGGCGGCGCGCACTTCCTCGGCAAAAGTCGTCAGGTCAAGGTCGGTCACAGATCAAGGAGCGCGGGTTCCGGTCGGAGCGGCTGTCGCTGTTGTAGTGGTCGGCGTCGCCGTCGCCGTCGGCAGGGGCGTGACCAGATTGATGCGGACGACGATCACGTCGCCGGCCCGCAGATTGGGGTTGGTCAGGTCCTGGTTGTTACGCCGGTTCTGCCGGGCGATGTCCTCGACCGTGCTGTTGAACTTGGCGGCGATGAGTTCGAGCGTGTCGCCGAGCAGCACCGTGTACTGGATGCGTGCGCCGCGCGGCAGACCGGTGGGCAGCGGCGTGGGCGTCGGGGTTTGCACGCTGCCTGGCGCGGGGATCACCAGCGTTTGTCCGATGGACAGGTTGGTGCCGACGAGATTGTTAGTGATGATGATGGCGTCCACGGTGGTGGTGAATTGCTGGGCGATGCTGAAGAGCGTATCGCCCTCGACGACGGTGTAGGTGAACGGCGTGGGCGTGGGCGACGGGCCTTCGGTTGGGATGGGCGTGTCCGTGAACTCCGGCGTGGAAGTGGCGGGCACCGGGCTGGGCGTGAGCGAGGGCGGCAACGTCGCGGTGGGCGTTGGCGTTGCGGTGGCAAGGAGTTGCGCGATCGGGCCGCCGGTGGCAAACGAGAAGAAAATGAGCAGGATCGCCAAGACACCCAACGCCGCCAGTGTGGCGAATACCATCTGGGCAAAACGCGCGCGGCGTCGGTTGAGCAGAGCCTGAACGGATTTTTTCATACAGCCCGTTTCCTTGAAGTCACACCGTGGATGGGCAGGACGCCGGGCAGACGTACGGCCCAGCTTACGAGACGATGATCCATAGGTGATTATTTTGGGTCAGGTCGTGTCATTCTACCATGCGCCCTCTGCCGGCCCCCGCCTGGCGCGCTATGTCAATCCCGTTACAATCAGCGCCGTGAACACCGAGTTGGTCCAACAGCAATTCGGCGCGCACGCGCAAAACTACGTGACCAGCGCCGACCACGCGCAGGGCGAAAGCCTGGAGCAGATGCTGGCGCTGTTGCCGTTTGCGCCGGAGTGGCGCGCGCTGGATATCGCGACGGGTGGCGGCCACACCGCGCTGGCCGTGGCGCCGTTTGTGAGAGAAGTGATCGCCAGCGATGTGACAGCCCAGATGCTCATTGCCGCCGAGCGTTTCATTCGCAGCAAGGGCGCTGATAACGTTACGTGCTGCGAGGCTGAGGCCAGTGACTTGCCTTTTTCAGATGGTGCGTTCGATTTGGTCACCTGCCGACTGGCCGCCCATCACTTTCCGCGCGCGGCGCAGTTCGTGCGCGAGAGCGCGCGTGTGCTCAAGCTTGGCGGCTGGTTCGCCTTCATTGACAACGTTACGCCGCCGGAGGCGCACGCCGCACGGTACATCAATGCCTTCGAGAAACTGCGCGACCCGTCGCATGCCTGGGAATACTCGGCAGCGGATTGGGAAGCGTTCTGCCTGGCCGCCGGCCTGACCCCCCGGCACGTTGAGCACTACCGAAAGCCGCTGGATTTCGAGCCGTGGTGTGACCGTCTGAGCGTGCCCGACCACGTGCGCCGGCAACTGCGCGTCCTGCTCTGGCACGCGCCTGCCGATGCGCGTGAAGCGCTCCTGCCGCAGTTCTCGGGCGACCGCCTGACTGGGCCAATCACCTTCTCGCTCGGCGAACTGTTGCTCCTCGCGCAACGCCCGCGATAGCCGGCTCCTGAGGCCGAGTGAGCGTGCCACTTCCATAAAACTGCCGAGCTGATCGCCCCGGCAGCCCCACCTAAGGCGGCCTTCACACAACCTTCACCCAAGTTTCCCTCGACTTTTGCGGCTGCCCGAATCCGATTTTGCTATAACGAAACCGCACAGTTGGTTTGAGGAGGCCACTATGCTCACCGTCAACTCAAAGCCGGTGCAGAACTGGCGGAATTTACCGCTGGCCATGCGCTGGGACAGGAGTGTTGCGCGCTGGTCCAACCCGGCCACGTGGGACGGGCGGCTGCCACGGGCTGGCGACGCCGTGACCATCCCCGCCGGCCAGCGGGTCTTGCTGGATGTCAGCCCGCCGCCGCTGCAGAGCCTGGAGATCAACGGCGCTTTGACGTTCGATGCGCGCGACCTGACGCTGAAGGCGCAGTGGATCCTGGTGCGCGGCGAGTTGCGAATCGGTGCGCCCGGCTGGCCGCATACGCACAAGGCCGTCATCACCCTTACCGGCGATGGCTTCGGCGAGAGCGTTCACGGCCTCGGCAACAAGTTCTTGGCCGTAGCGCCCGGCGCGACGCTGGAGATGCACGGCGAATGGCGCGTTGGCTGGGCCAAGCTCGGCGCCACCGCCGGCCTGGGCGCGACCCAGCTCCTGCTGGCCCGGCAGGTGAACTGGCGCGCGGGCGATCACATCGTCATCGCCGCCAGCGCCGACCCGTTGCAGGCCGAAGACCGCTTCATTCGCTCCGTGCGCGGCAACCTGATCACGCTCGATCAGCCGTTGCAATACCAGCACTGGGGCGCGCTGGAGATCAACGGCCCCGACATCGTGGATGCGCGCGCCGACGTCGGCCTGCTGACGCGCAATATCGTGATCCGCGGCGAGAACACCGGGACGCTGGACTACGGCGGCTTTGTCTACTGTATGCGCGGCAGCCGTGTCCGGCTGGATGGGATCGAGATGACCGGCCTCGGCCAGCGCCGCCCGCCCAGCCGCTTTCCGCTGCACCTCTACACCGAGGCCGAACCGGGCGATGCCTACCTGTGCAACAGCAGCCTGCACCACAACTTCCAGCATGGAATCCTGGTCTACCGCGCCACGCACGCCGTTATCCAGCACAACGTTTTGTTCGACGAGGTCGGCCAGGTATGTGTTCTGGAGAACCACCCGCTGCACGCCCCGCAGCGCCGCAAGCTGGGCATGCTGACGCGCACTCTGCCGCTGGAGCGCGACGAGTTCGATGCCGTCGCCGCGCTCTGGCCGAAGCTGGCGCTGACGCCTGCCCTGGGCCGGGCCTGAACCGGCTACTCGAAGGAGGCCTATGTCTTCCGTTGACCGAACGCGCCCACTTCGTCGGCGACAGGCCCTGCAATTAGGGGCGACGCTGGTAGCGGCCACACCGCTGTTGCAGGCAATGGACGAGCCGCCGACGGTGCCCGATACGGCGCCGGAGGCGCCCTCGCCCGGCGACTTCGGTGACTTTGCCGCCTCCATCGCCGCCACATTCGTCCAGGGTGACCCGCCGCCGCCGCCCGCCCTGGGTGTCATCGCCCTCAACCGGCTGGCCTGGGGGCCGCGCCCCGGCGACCCGGTCGCCAGCCTTGAAGCCTTCAATGCGTTGGGCGCGGACGATGTCTCACGGTTGACGGCCTTTGTGGGCCAGCAACTCAATCCGGCAGCTATCCCCGATCCGGATTGTGACGCCCGGCTGGCTGCCGCCGCCGCCAATCTGCCCAGCCTGAACCAATCGCTGACGCAGCTCTGGCAAAACTACTACCTGGCTTCGGGCGCGGATCGCAACCGGCCCGTCCGCGATGTGCGCAACGCAACGCTGATCCGTGCGCTCTTCAGCCGCCGTCAGTTGTTCGAGACGGTCGTCGAGTTCTGGCACAACCATTTCAGCATCTTCGCCTGGGATGGGGCGTACGCCGGCGCCACCTGGCCGAGCTACGACCGTGACGTGATCCGTGCGCATGCGCTGGGCAACTTCCGCCAATTGCTGGGCGCGGTCGCCAAGAGCACCGCCATGCTCTATTACCTGGATAACTTCATCAACCAGGACGGCGACCCCAACGAAAACTACGCCCGCGAAGTGATCGAGCTGCACACGCTCGGCGCGGAGAACTACCTGGGCGTGGGCGACCAAAACACCGTGCCCGGCTACCCGGCTGCCCCCATCGGCTACGTGGACGACGACGTTTACGAAGCGACGCGCTGCTTCACCGGCTGGCGCGTCAACAACGGGTCCACCGGCACGAACGGCAACACCGGCACGTTTCAGTTCTACGCGCAGTGGCACGACCGCTTTCAGAAGACCGTCATCGGGCGTTACTTCCCGGAGAATCGGGGCATCGAGGATGGCGAGGAAGCCCTCGACCTGCTGGCCACACACCCGGGCACGGCGCGCTTCATCTGCCGCAAACTGATCCGGCGCTTCATCACCGATAACCCGCCGCAATCGCTGGTGGACTCGGCGGCCGCAGTCTTTACCGCCCAGAGCGCCGCGCCCGACCAGATTCGGCAGGTGCTGCGCCACATCCTGCTCGCGCCCGAATTCCGCACCACCTGGGGCCAGAAGCTCAAACGGCCGGTGGAAGTCACCCTGAGCGCCTTGCGCGCGGCAACGGCCGACTTCACGCCGGACGCCGGCGGCAACACCTCGTTCTGGAGCGCCTACGACGCCATGGGCCAACCGATGTTCGGCCGCCGCTCCCCGGATGGCTACCCGGACCTCAAGGAAGACTGGATCAGCACCTCTTCATTCCTATATCGCTGGCGGCTGATCAACAATGTCCTGGAGAACCCGCTCGGCGGCGTCAGCGTCAACCTGGGCGGCATGCCCGCCGACCGCAATACGCCGAATCTGATCACCGACTACTGGATCAGCCGGCTGCTGGGCCGCGCCATGGACGACCCCGCCCATCGCGCCGAAGTGGTGAAGATCATGCAGGGCTGGTCATCGCCCTCGCCGACGGTCACGCCCGTGTATCAACCGGATCAAGTGATGTCCCCGACCGACATCAACAACCGGCTCAGGCGGATGGTCGCCCTGATCCTGATGTCGCCGGAGTTCCAGTGGCGGTAATTCGCCATCGCATCGAAGGCTAAACATTATGGCTCATATCTCTCGCCGCAAGTTCCTCGTCGGATGCTCCACGGCCATTGCCGCGATGGCCGGCGCGCGCATGACCAACATTGCCTTCGCCGCCAGCGGCGATGTGCAGGAGGCCGTCATCGTCGTCTTCCTGCGCGGCGGATGGGATGCGCTCAATGTCGTGCCCGTGATTGCCGGGCCGGATCGCGACTACTACTGGAACAGCCGCCCCACGCTGCGGGTGTTGACCTCCGGCGATGCCAACCCGAACAGCCAGCCGCTGGCCCGGCCCATCGGCGTGCTGGGCGGCAACCAGTTCGGCCTGCACCCCTCGCTGGCCTCGCTGTACACGCTGTTTCAGAACGGCAACCTGGCCGTCATCCATGCCGCCGGCCTGAATCACGGCACGCGCAGCCACTTCGACGCCATGCAGTACATGGAATTGGGGACGCCCGGCCAGAAGACGATCTCCACCGGCTGGATAACGCGCTACCTGCAAACCATCTCGTTCCCACCCACCGTTCTGCTGCCGTCGCTGTCCGCCGGTTCGACGCGGCCCACCTCCGTGCTGGGCTATCCCGATAACGTGGCCCTCTCCAGCGCGACCAGCATCAACCTGGGCGGCAGCTCCACTTACCGCGACCAACAGACCCGCGGCCTGCGCGTCATGTATGGCAACCCCGCCCACTGGCTAGATCAGGCGGGCCTGGAGACGCTCGACACGGTGGCGCTCTTTGCCCAGCAGAACTTCGGCGCCTACACACCCGCCAACGGCGCCGTGTATCCGAACACTGGCCTGGGCAATAACTTCCGGCTGATTGCCCAGATGCTCAAAGCCAATATCGGCCTGCGCACCGCCACCATTGACTTCGGCGGCTGGGACACACACGAGAACCAGGGCGACGCTATTGCCACCAGCTACATGTCCACCCGACTGGCCGAACTCTCCAACAGCCTGACGGCCTTCTTCACCGATCTGGACGTCGGCTGCCCCACCTACAACTCGCGCACCACCGTCGTCGTCATGAGCGAGTTTGGCCGCCGCCTGCGTGAGAACGCCAACCGCGGCACCGACCACGGCCACGGCAATGTGATGCTGGTGTTGGGCCGCCAGGTGCGCGGCGGCCTGTACGGCGACTGGCCCGGCCTGCGTAACGATCAGCTCTTTGATCGTGCCGACCTCCGGATCACCACCGACTATCGCGCCGTGCTTTCGGAGATCCTCCAGCGGCGCATGGGGCGCAGCCCGGCAGACCTGGCGACGATTTTTCCGGGCTACAGCGGTTACACGCCGCTCGGCTTCATGCGGGATAACACACCCACCGCGCCGCCGCCGCCCGCCGGGCCGTTCAGCATTTTCCTGCCGCTCGTCGGACGCAACTCCAACGCTGCGGCCTGCCCTTAGCGCTCAGAGAGACCTGCCGGATCCGATCGAATTGGAACCAGACCTGTTTTCAGCCAGACCCGACAGGCCTGAGCCGAGAGGAGACCAGTATGTCTGCCGTTGATCCCGTCTCGCCCATGACTCGCCGCCGTGCCTTGAAAGTCGGCGCTGCGACCGTGGCCGCCTCCGCAGTGGCCGCCAGCCTGCCGGCGCTCTTCATCCGGCAGACGGTGCAGGCGCAGGAGGAGCCGCCGCCGCATGATCCGGGCACGGCGTTGCCGGAGTCGCACCCCGCCGCCCTCATCGCGCCGGAGGCTGTGACCCCGCCGCCGCTGGGAGTCATCGCGTTGACGCGGCTGTGCTTCGGCCCCAGGCCCGGCGTCCTCGATTTCGGCACGTTCGCTGCCCAGCCCGGCGCGACGGACGCCGAGAGGTTGGCCAGCTTTGTGGACTGGCAGCTCAACCTGACAGACGAGGGCGCGGACTGCACGAACCGTCTCAACGCCGCCGGCCTGAGCACACTCAACCAGTCGCTCACGCAGTTGTGGGCGGCCTCGAACAACCCCAATTACCAATGGGGCAGGCCGGTGCGCGAGGTGCGTGCGGCGACCTTCATCCGCGCCATCTACAGCCAGCGCCAGTTGTACGAACTGCTGGTGGACTTCTGGCACAACCACTTCAACATCTACGCCTGGGACGGCTACGCCAACGCCACCTGGCCGCATTGGGATCGCGAAGTCATCCGCCGTCACGCCCTGGGCAACTTCCGCCAGATGCTGGAGGCCGTCGCCACGCACCCGGCCATGCTGTTTTATCTGGACAACTACATCAACCAGGTGGCGGGCTTCAACGAGAACTGGGCGCGCGAGCTGTGTGAGCTGCACACGCTGGGCTCGGAGAACTACCTGGGCGTGCGCAACCCGATGACGGTCAACACAATTCCCTTCCCGGGCGGCGGCAATTTCCCCGCCGACACGCCCGTCGCCGAAGGCTATGTGGACAATGACGTCTATGAGATCGCGCGCTGCTTCACCGGCTGGCGCGTGAAAGACGGCTGGTGGCCGGTGCAGGAAGACACCGGCGAGTTCCTCTACTACGACTCCTGGCATGACAAGGCCAACAAATTCGTGCTTGGCCGGTACTTCCCGAACACGCAGGCCAACGAAGCCATGCGCGATGGGCGCGACGCGCTCGATCTGCTGGCCTACCATCCCGGCACGGCGCGCTTCCTCTGCCGCAAGCTCATCCGGCGCTTCATCACCGATCATCCGCCGCAGTCGCTGGTGGACTCGGCGGCGGCGGTCTTCATTGCGCAGCGCTTCGCGCCCGATCAGATCAAGCAGGTGCTGCGCCACATCCTACTCTCCCCCGAGTTCCAATCCACCTGGGCGCAGAAGATCAAGCGGCCCTTCGAGGCCGCCGTCAGCGCGCTGCGCGCCTGCAACGCCGATGTCAACCCGACGAAGGACGGCTTCTTCTGGCACTACGACGACGGCGGCCAGGAGCTGTTCTCCTGGCGCCCGCCCAACGGCTACCCGGATCTGAAGTCGGCCTGGCTCAGTTCGACCTACCTGCTCGCGCGCTGGCAGTTTGTGATCTCGGCGATCGAGGGCTGGATTGATCACTGGGAGAACAACACCAGCATTGATCTGGTGCGCATCAACATCGTCGGCCAGACGCCGGGCGCTTACGGCGCCACGGCCACCCAACTGGTGGATTACTGGATCAACCGCATCCTGGGCCGGCCCATGTCCAACCCGGCCAATCGCACGCGCATCATTGACTTTCTGCGTGGCCCGTACAGCCCGAACACCGGCCTGTCGCAATCGCACGTGAACGACTATCTGCCACGCGCCGTCGCGCTCATCCTCATGTCGCCCGACTTTCAGTGGAGGTAACCGCTCATGCCCAAGAAACTTTCGCGCCGCGGCTTCTTGGTGGGCTGCTCGACGGCTATCGCTGCCCTGGCCGGCTCGCGCCTCACGCACCTGGCCTTCGCTCAGGAGAGTTCGACAGCCGCTTACAATGAGGACATCCTGGTCGTCGTCTTTCTGCGCGGGGGTTGGGATGCGCTGAATGTGCTGCCGCCGCTGGGCGGTAGCGACCGGGGCATCTACCAGGCCTCGCGGCCCAACCTGCAGGTTCCAACCAGCGGTCAGAATGCGCTGATCAACCTCGACGGCCAGTTCGGCCTGCACCCGGCCATGGCTCCGCTGCACGCGCTGTATCAGGCGCAGAAGCTGGCCTTCATCCATGCCTGCGGTCTGACCGCAGACACGCGCAGCCATTTCGACGCGATGCAGTTCATGGAGCTGGGCACGCCCAACGTCAAGACCACCCCCACCGGCTGGCTGACGCGCCACTTGCAAACCGCGCCCAACCTCCCGGCGAACATCCTATTCCCCGCCCTTTCGGCGGGCGGCGGCCTGGCGATGTCGTTGCTGGGCCGGCCCGACGCTGTGGCGATGAACGACCCCGGCGGCTTCCGCCTGCATGGCCACTGGAACTTCGAGAATCTGCAGCGCGCCGCTCTGCGCGACATGTATTACACCGAGGACGCCGCCGACTGGCTGCGGGTGGCCGGCACCGAGACGCTGGACGTGGTGGACCTGATCGAGCAGACCAACCCCGGCGATTACACGCCGGCCAACGGCGCGCAGTATCCGGGCGGCAGCTTCGGCGACAACCTGCAGGCCATCGCGCAGCTGATCAAGATGCAGCTGGGCCTGCGCGTGGCGACGATTGACCTGGGCGGCTGGGATACACACGAATATCAGGGCGATGGCGCCACGGGCTACTTCAATGAACGGCTCTCCGAGCTGGCGCGCGGCCTCAAGGCCTTTTACACCGACCTCGACAGCGGCTGCCCGAGCTACAACTCCCGGCTGACGACGGTCGTGATGAGCGAGTTCGGGCGACGGCTGAAGGAGAACGCCAATCATGGCACCGACCACGGCCACGGCAGCGTCATGCTGGTGCTGGGCGGCAACGTCAACGGCGGGCGCGTCTATGGGCAGTGGCCGGGCCTGGCGAGCGGCCAACTCTACGACGGGTATGACCTCGCCATCACCACCGACTACCGCCGCATCCTGAGCGAGATCATCGCGCGCCGGCTGGGCAACGGCGCGAACCTGGGCACGATCTTCCCGAACTACAACTACGAGGGGCCACTGGGCTTGGTGCGGGGAGCCGACCCTGCGCCGCCGCCTCCGCCCGCGGGGCCGCATCGCATCTTCCTGCCGCTGGTGCGGCGCGCAGGCACAGGCCCGCAGTGCCCGTAAGGCCGACAGCTTGAAAGAATCCGCTGTCAGGAGCAACCCAATGTCCTGGGTTCAACGCCTGCTATGCTACGAGGTTCGCTACGCCGCCCTGGGCCTGCTGTGCGCGCTGCTGGTCGCGGGACCGCCTGCGTACCTGGTGCTATCCGGCAACTGGTCGCAGCCCGTGGCGCAGGCCAGCGCGCAGCCTGCACTCGAGCGTGCCCGGCCGATCACGGCCGATCTGCGCCTGCCGACCGGCAATAATTTGCTGTCCCGTCAACTTCTGGCCGCCGAGGCATTCGACGATCTCTGGAACGCGCCGGGAGCGTTGGATCCATCTCTCTGTGGCCTGGCGAGCGCGTTACCTGAGCTGCACAGCTTGCACAGCGCCGGCCCGGAAGCATGGCTCGCCCCCGACGTGCAAACTGGCGCACGACCCAGCCCCTACTGATCGGCGTCGTCCGGGCTGATCGAAAGGTTTCACCATCGTCCCCGGTTCGCATAACCGGCTTTGTCGCGCCGGACCGACGCGCGTTAGGAGGCGGTTGTGCACAGCAAGGCGGGCTGTCGCCGCGCCCCCTTTGCGCCCCTGTGACGTCCGGCAACCTAGCGCAAATTGCTAGAGAATACGGCATTGCTCCCGAAAGCGGCACCTTCGAGCCATTTCGCGCTGGAGGAGAACAATGGCGCGGGGCATTTGAGTCATAGAGGTTTAGATGAAACCGCTGAGCATTGGAACCTGGATGCTTTCAATCCTCATGTTGACCATCGCCCTCGGCTCGCTCCGGGCGCCCACTGCTCGCTCTGCGTCGGGCGTGACGTACGACATCATCTACGTTCGCCAGCCGCGCCACGGTGATAACACGCACATCGTCTGGCCGGAGGTCTTTCATCCCGGCAGGGTGGAGCCAGGCTCGGATTTGATGCTGCTACACCCGGACGGCTCGGAAGAAGTGCTGGTGGATACGACCAGCGGCGCAGTCACCGACCCGTTCGTCTCCTTCGACGGCCAATACGTTTACTACAGCTTCTTCCCCGATGTCACCGCCGGCCAATTGAACCCGCAGCGCGGCCACTTGCCCTATCAGGGCGCGGACATCTATCGCTTGCACCTGGCGACGCGGCGGACGGAGCGGCTGACGTTTCAGGAATTCACGCCCAACACCGGCGCGGGCAACTGGCTCGAGTCGGACCCGGTCAATCCGCCGGCATCCTATTTGGACTTTTGACAAAATTTGACAAAAAGTGGGGGAACTGCTTCAAATTGGGGGCATGAACAGCGACGAACATGCCACACAACTGAAGCAGTTCCGGCAAGCAGTTTACCAGAACTTTAACAAACGAGCCGATACGCTCATGGATCTGCTGGACGCCCTCAGCAGTAACACTAGCGCCAATTCGGTCGTGGAATTGAGCCTGA
>JBBIQY010000045.1:0-31603 GCA_037442085.1 Anaerolineae bacterium | reverse complement strand
AGACTAAGCTCTTTGAGCTCAGCCGCTTGGTCAAGTTCATTATTCGGGCGCTGGAACAACATTACGGTTGCGTCCATGAGATCACTGCGCCAGCCACCCCGAGACCATGAAGATTGGATCTACTGAGACTCTGCATCTGTCGAAAACCCCGACCCATCGCCCGGTTTTTGAAGTCAACGGAGCAAAAGCGAAACATGCCACGCACCATCCGCGCCCCCCGCGGCGCGACCCTGACCTGCAAAGGCTGGCTCCAGGAAGCCGCCTATCGCATGATTCAAAACAACCTCGACCCAGAGGTGGCCGAGCGGCCCGACGATCTGGTAGTGTACGGCGGGCGCGGCCAGGCAGCGCGCAACTGGGACTGCCTTGAGGCCATCCTCGAGTCGCTGATCGCCCTCGAAGACGATGAGACCCTGCTGGTTCAATCCGGCAAGCCGGTGGTCGTGTTCAAGTCACATCCAGATGCGCCGCGTGTGCTCCTGGCCAACAGCAACCTCGTGCCGCACTGGGCCACGCAGGCGCACTTCGACGAGCTGGCCGCCAAAGGCCTGATGATGTACGGGCAGATGACGGCGGGCAGCTGGATCTACATCGGCACACAGGGCATTTTGCAGGGCACGTACGAGACGCTCGGATCGCTGGCGCGGCTGAAAGGCTGGGGCTCGCTCAAAGGCAGATTCGTGCTGACTGCCGGCCTGGGGGGCATGGGCGGCGCACAGCCGCTGGCAGTGACCATGAACGAGGGTGTGGCGCTGATCGTGGAGGTGGATCCGTGGCGCGCCCAGCGCCGGCTGGAGACCGGCTACGTGGATGTGGTGGTGGACACGCTCGAAGAGGCAATGACGCTGGCTGAGGAAGCCAGGGCGAGGGGTGAAGCAAAATCCATCGGCCTGATCGGCAACGCGGCGGATGTGTTCCCGGAACTGGTGATCCGCGGCATCACGCCCGACGTGGTCACCGACCAGACGCCCGCCCACGATTATCTGTCGTACATCCCGCACGGCCTTTCGCTCGAGGCCGCCAATGCCCTGCGCGCGAGCGATCCGCAGGAATATACACGGCGCAGTGCGGCCTCGATGGCGCGCCACGTTCAGGCCATGCTCGAATTCCAGAAGCGCGGCGCGGAGGTCTTCGACTACGGCAACAACCTGCGCCAGCGCGCCTTCGACGCCGGTGTCAAGGACGCCTTCAACTACCCCGGCTTCGTCCCGGCCTACATCCGTCCGCTGTTCTGCGAGGGCAAGGGGCCGTTCCGTTGGGTGGCGCTCAGCGGCGATCCGGAGGACATCTACCGCACGGATGAAGCGGTGGCGGCCCTCTTCCCCGAGGACGCGCATTTGCAACGCTGGCTCAGGATGGCGCGTGAGAAGATCCACTTTCAAGGTCTGCCGGCGCGCATCTGCTGGTTGGGATACGGCGAACGGGCCAGGGCGGGCTTGAAGTTCAATGAGATGGTGGCGCGCGGCGAGGTGAAAGCACCCCTCGTCATCGGGCGCGACCACCTGGACGCCGGCTCGGTGGCCTCGCCCAACCGCGAGACCGAGGCGATGCGCGACGGCACCGATGCGGTCAGCGACTGGCCGATCCTCAACGCCCTCATCAACGCCGTGGGCGGCGCGACCTGGGTCAGCTTCCACCACGGCGGCGGCGTCGGCATTGGTTATTCGCAGCACGCCGGGCAGGTCATCGTCGCCGACGGGACGGCTGAAGCGGCCCGGCGCCTGGAGCGCGTGCTGACCACCGACCCGGGCCTGGGCGTCGTGCGCCACGCGGACGCCGGCTACCCGGAGGCTATTGCGGCAGCGAAGCGGCACGGCATCAAGATGCCGATGTTGAAATAAACGACGCACGGCAAATTAGAAAACCGAGAAAGGGGGAGAACCGGCCGTCCGCATTGCGTCGGGCGGTGATACAGTTTGTCCAGCAATGCTGAGGGAAACGAACCTATGAATTCGGCGCTCATCTGGGGCGCGGCCGGCGGTATCGGTCGCGCACTTATTACACACCTCACCGGCAGCGGCTGGACGGTCGGCGCGATCACGCGCGATTCCACGCCGCTGGCCGCGCTCACGCCGCACATCTACGAGGCCGATGTGGCCGAGCCGCTCGCGGTGCAGCGGGCAGTTCTGGCCGTCGCGCAGGAACTGGCCGACATCCGGCTCTGGGTCTATGCCGTCGGCGACATTACTTCGGAAAAAATCGCCGATACTCGGCCGGAGACGCTACGGCGCATCCTGGATGCGAACCTGACCGGGGCGCTGCTGGCGGCCCAGGCCAGCCTGCCATTGCTCGCGCCAGACGCGCACCTGTTCTTCATCGGCGCCGTCCACGAGCGGATGCGCCTGCCCGGCCTGAGCGCCTATGCCGCCGCCAAAGCCGGCCTGGAGGCCTTCGCCGAAGCCCTTCGCAAAGAGGAGCGGACGCGCAAGATCACCGTCGTGCGGCCCGGCGCGGTCAATACGCCGTTCTGGAAAAAGGTCCCGTTCCGTATGCCGGCCAACGCCCTCGCGCCCGAAGCCGTTGCCCAGAAAATCGTCGAAGCCTACCAGTCCGGGCAAAGCGGGCCGTTGGATTTTTAGAACCTATCTCTCGCGAAACCGAGGGTCTGGCGCAGGCAATGCCTTCGCCGGACCCGGATCAAATCGCCAAGGCGAAGTTTAGAGATAAGCTTCTAGGAAGGCTTGCCCATGCCGACGGCTTTGTGGTGGATCCGCCGTGACCTGCGGCTGCAAGATAACCCCGCCCTACAAGCGGCGCAGCAACACGGCGCCGTCATCCCCGTCTTCATCCTCGATCCTCAGGTGTTGAGCTCACGCTACCACGCGCGCGCCGACAAACGCCGGGCGTTTCTCTTCGGCGGGTTGCGCACGCTCGACGCCGACCTGCACGCGCGCGGTTCACGCCTGATCGTGCGCCAGGGCCAGCCTCAGATGGTGCTGCGCCAGCTATTGGCCGAAACCGGCGCAACCGCCATCTTCGCCGCCGAAGACTTCAGCCCCTATGCCCGCCGCCGCGATGCAGCGATCCAACGTGAACTGCCGCTCACGCTCACCGGCGGCCTGACCGTGCATCACCCGGCCGCGACTCAGAAGCAGGGCGGCGGCGCCTACACCGTCTTCACACCCTTCAGCAAAGCGTGGAAGGCGCGGTTGCTGCCCGCCTCCCCCGACCTCCTGCCTGCGCCCACCACCCTTCCTTCGCCGATCTCCACGCTTCAATCTTCACCTCTGCCGGAGCTTCCCCTCCCCTCTCACTTCCCACCTACCGAAGCCGAAGCGCAGCGTCGGCTGGCCGATTTTGTATCCAAGAGAATCTTCACCTACGGGGACGATCGCAACCGCCTGGACATCGAGGGCACCTCGGCGCTCTCGCCCTACTTGCGATTTGGGATGCTCTCGGCACGGACAGCGGTCGTGGCAGCCTTGGACGCGATGCGCGCCGCCTGGAATGAGACGGCGCGTAAGGGCGCCGAGACCTGGCTGAATGAACTGATCTGGCGCGAGTTCTATCTCAGCATCCTCTATCACTTTCCCGACGCGCTGACACGGGCGTTCAACCCGTCGCTGCGCGAGATCCCCTGGCGTGATGCGCCTGCCGACCTGACCGCCTGGCAGCGCGGCCTGACCGGTTACCCGGTGGTGGACGCCTGCCTGCGGCAACTCAACACGCTCGGCTGGATGCACAATCGGGGCCGCATGATCGTCGCCTCGTTTCTGGTGAAAGACTTACTGATTGATTGGCAGTTGGGCGAACGTTACTTCATGGAGCAATTGGTGGATGGCGACCCGGCGGCCAACAACGGCGGCTGGCAGTGGACGGCGGGCGTGGGCACCGACGCCGCGCCCTACTTTCGCATCTTCAACCCCGTGCTGCAAAGCCGGAAGTTCGATCCAGCCGGCGCGTTCATTCGGCGCTGGGTGCCGGAGCTGGCGAGTGTGCCGGACGAGTTCATCCACGCGCCGTGGGTGATGTCACCCGCTGAACAGCGCGCCTGCGGTGTGATCCTCGGCGAACACTATCCCCGCCCCCTGGTGGATCACCGCGCGGTCAAAGCGCGCACCCTGGCGGCTTACAAACAATCGCCGGGGAAACCATCCTCGACCATGCCCCGACAAGATTCAGCGTGACCACTTCTCTCTGGGTCCTCGGCGACCAGCTCCGTCTGGACCATCCCGGCCTTGAGCAGGCCGACTACGTGGTGCTTATCGAGAGCGAGCGCCTGCTGCGCCGCCTGCCTTACCATCGCCAGAAACTGGTCTTACTGCTCAGCGCCATGCGCCATTACGCCGATGCGCTGCGCGAACGCGGCGTCACGGTGGATGACGTGCGCGCGCCCAACTTCACTCACGGCCTGAGGCAACACCTGGCGTAGCGCCGGCCCGCGCGTCTGCTCACCCAGGCCGCCGCCGATTACGCCGGGCGACAGTGGCAAACGCAGCAGGCCGAAGCCGCGCTTGGCCTGCCGATCGTCGTGCTCCCCAACACCCAATTCCTGACGGGCCGCTACAATCCTTTTCCCGCGCCGGTCAAGAAAGTCGTCCTGGAGAACTTCTATCGCGCCATGCGCCGGCATTTCGGTCTGCTGATGGAGGGGGAGGCGCCGGTCGGCGGGCGGTGGAACTTCGACCGCGAGAATCGCCGGCCGCTGCCGAAGAACGTCGCGCCGCCCGCGCCGCGCCACTTTCCACCGGACGCCCTCACACGACGGGTAATGGCCGAGGTCGAAGCGGCAGGCCACGGCATCGGCCCAGTCGCCGGCTTCGGGTACGCCGTCACGCACGCGCAGGCTCGCGCCGCCCTGGACGACTTCATCACCCATCGGCTCGACCTGTTCGGCCCATACGAGGACGCGATGACGACGCGCCACCGCACGCTGTACCACGCCGTGCTGTCGCCGTACCTCAACCTCGGCCTGTTGGATCCGCTAGAGACAGCGCAGGCGGCGGTGGACGCTTACCATGCGGGCCGCGCCCGGCTCAACTCGGTCGAGGGGTTCGTGCGGCAGGTCATCGGCTGGCGTGAGTACATGTACTGGCAATACTGGCGGCTCATGCCGCAACTGGCGCAGAGCAACCACTGGCGAGCAACGCGCCCGCTGCCCGGCTTCTTCTGGACGGGCGAGACGGACCTGAACTGTCTGCGCCACGTCCTGCGCGGCGCGCTGGAGACCGGCTACAGCCACCACATCGAGCGGCTGATGGTGCTGAGCAACTTCGCCGTGCTGGCCGGCCTCGATCCGCAGGCGGTCACGGCCTGGTTCAAGGCCGTGTATTTGGACGCCTACGACTGGGTGATGCAGACGAACGTCATCGGCATGGGCCTGAACGCCGATGGCGGGCAACTGGCGACCAAGCCTTACCTTGCCTCGGCCAACTACATCAACAAGATGAGCGACTACTGCGCCGGCTGCCGCTTCAACGCCAAAGCACGCACCGGCCCGGAGGCCTGCCCGTTCAACACGCTGTACTGGAACTTCCCCATCACCCACGAAGCAGCGCTGAGGGCCAACCCGCGCACCGGCCCCGCCGTGCTCGGCGTCAGTCGTCTGAACGCGGATGAGCGGCGTCACATCCAGCAGCAGGCCCGGCGCTTCCTCGACAGCCTCTAGCGACACACCCGCCGCCATGCACAACGTCAAGAAACAATACCTCCCGACCAAAACCTGCCACGCCTGCGGCCGGCCCATGACCTGGCGCAAGAAATGGGCGCGCAACTGGGAGTCCGTCCGATATTGCAGCCAGCGCTGCCGGCGCAGAGCGCCCGGCCCACGCACGCTTTAGCCGCCTCGATCCTTCCGTTGATTTGTATTTGCCATGCTGGCTCGGCTTCGTGCGCTCTGGAACCCCGACATGTATCACGGCCATGGCCGGACGCAGAACTTCTTCGAGGGCTGGTACTTCAAGTTCGTGGATGCAAGCGAGCAGCAGGTCTGGGCCATCATCCCCGGTGTCTTTCTGGGCAAGAGCGGACACGGCTCGCACAGCTTCATTCAGACGCTCAACGGCAAAACCGGCGTCAGCCACTATCACCGCTTCCCGCTGGAGGCTTTCAGCGCCTCAGCACACGACTTCGAGATCGCCGTCGGCCCCAACCGCTTCCGCGCGGACGGGTTAAAGCTGAGCCTTGAGCGGTCCGAGCAAACGTTGCACGGCGAGCTGCGCTTTCTCAATCCGATCCCGTGGCCGGTGACCGCGCTCTCGCCCGGCATCATGGGCTGGTACTCGTTCGTGCCGTTCATGGAGTGCTATCACGGCGTCGTCAGCCTCGACCATCCGGTAACCGGCGTGCTCGAGATAGACGGAAAACGATACAACTTCGACGGCGGGCGCGGCTACACGGAAAAGGACTGGGGCCAGGCTTTTCCACAAGCCTGGGTGTGGCTGCAGACCAACCACTTCGACACGCCGGGCGTCTGTCTGAGCGCTTCGGTGGCGCGCATCCCCTGGCTGGGCAGCGCCTTCCGCGGCTTCATCGTCGGCTTCTGGCACGCGGGTGTGCTGCACCGCTTCGCCACGTACACTGGCGCGCGCCTGGAGCAACTCTCCGTCACCGACTCGCACGTCCACTGGCATTTGAGCAATGCCGTGCATCGGCTGGAGATCGAAGCGGAGCGGAGCGAGGGCGGCCTGCTGCACGCGCCGATGCGCACGGCCATGCTGGCCCGCGTGCTGGAGAGCCTGACCGCGCGCGTGCGCGTCCGCCTACTGGCGCGTTCCGACAACCGTGTGCTTTTCGACGAAGTGGGCCGCCACGCGGGGTTGGAGGTGGGCGGGGAGGTGAAGCTGATCCTAGATCGCGAGAACCCATCTCTAAACCGAGGGTCTGACGAAGGCAATGCCTTCAACAGACCCGGGTCAACCCGCCAAAGCGAAGCTTAGAGATAAGCTCTACTCGCGGCTACCAGCCGTCGAGGTACTTCTTCCAGATCTCGTTGCTGGGCAGGTGACGGTCGAAGAGGTAGGAAGCCGTGGCCTGCGGCTCACCGGGCCGGTGGCGCAGCGTCATGCCGGCCTCGGTGTGGGTGCGCCCGCCCTTGCGGCGGTTGCAGGCCGGGCAGGCCGCCACCAGGTTATCCCAGCGGTGGCCGCCGCCGCGGTGCCGGGGGATGACATGGTCAATCGTCAGATGGTGGGTCTGGCGGCCGCAATACTGGCAGGTGTAGTTGTCCCGCCGGAAGATCTCGCGCTTGCTGAGCTTGACGCGCGGGCGCGGGCGACGCACCATATTCTCCAGCTTGATGACGGACGGCTTGGGGTAACGAGTGCGGGACGTGTGAATCCAGCCGCGCCCGTCCTCGAGCAAGCGCGCCTTGCCGGCCAGCAACAGGCCGATGGCGCGCTGCATATTGCAGACGTTTAGCGGCTCATAGTTCGCATTGAGCACGAGAACGGGTTCGTGCATGCTTCATCATTGGCCAGTTCGCACCCAGGCCACTAAACGGCAAAAATTCTAACATTGTTGCGAACAGCAGGCAACTGCCCGGCTGAAACGGCTGGAACGCTGAAGGAGGATGAGAGCACTGACCCACGCCGATATAGTTTCCCCTAAGTTTCCTTAACCCCGCCTCATGCCAGATGCAAGAGTGGTTGAACTACGGAAAGGGGCGGAGGCGCCGGTCTTCTGCCGGCTACTTTCCACCTTTACTTCCCATCATCATTCTATACTTCTCAAACTCGAACCGCGCCATCAGGGCGCTCAGGCGCAGTCCGTGCCAGCCCGCGCGCCAGCCGGACAACGTGACGAAGCGCCACCAGAATTGCCGCGCCGGCATCGTCAACAGATGATGGGGCCGGGCGCGCACGCCCTCCAGCTTGAGCCGTTCGGCGTCGTAGCGCGCATAGTCGGTCTGCTTGGCAATGAACTCGGCGACGGTTTCGTAATTCAGGTGGATCAGCGGTTGCCGTAAATAGCCGGCTTCACCGTTGAGCCGCACCAGCTCGTGGACGGGGCGTTTGGGGTCGTAGCGGGCGCACGTGCGGCGCAACAGCCGCAATTGATAATCGGGATACCAGCCGGCGTGCAGGGTCAGCACCCCAAAGATGTAGTTGTGGCGCGGCGTCCACCAACCGGCCTCGGCTCGGCCCAGCACGCTGCGGACTTCGATCGCCAGCTCCGGCGTGGCGCGCTCATCGGCGTCCACAAAGAAGGCCCACTCGGCCTCCGTCGCCTGGAGCGCAGCATTGCGCTGGCCGGCGTAGTCATCGAACCGACGCTGCATCACGCGCGCCCCCGCCGCCCGCGCAATCTCTACCGTGCGGTCGGTGCTGAACGAGTCGAACACCACGACGTCGTCGGCCCAGCTCAGCGATGCCAGGCAGCCCGGCAGGTGCTTTTCTTCGTTGCGGGTGAGGACGATGGCGGTGAGACTCAAGTCACTCCCCTTGCTCTCCTTCGTCTCCCGGTCTTCCAGGCCTCCATCACCTCAGCCAGGCGCAGATTTGCGGCGGCGCGCTCATCGGGCGCGAGGGCGCCGGCCTGACTGGCGCGGTGATTGGCGCGGATGCGCTGGCGCATGGCAAGCTGGACGAGGCCGCCAACCAGGGCATTGACGGCCAGGCCATGATAGCGGCGATACAGGCGGCGGCGGCTGGTCCACAGGTGGACAAAGGCCGGCCCGGCGTTTTGCGCCGTGCTCTGTCCGGCGTAGTGGATGACCTCGGCGCCCGGCACGACCCAGCACTCCCAACCGCGCTGCCGCAACCTTTGCTGCGCGTCAATCTCCTCACAGTACAGGAAGAAGGTCTCATCGAACAGCGCTTCACCGGCGAGGGCTTCCGTGCGGACGACGAAAGCGGCGCCCAACGTGTGCGCTACGCGGAACGGCGAACCAGCAGCGTACCAGGCGGCAGGGTAACGGCCATTGAGCGGCGAGTTGACAAGCGACCAAAGACGGCCGGGCGGCGGGAACAAGTCGAAGAACGCCTGAGCGACGCCGGGGAAACGAAAGCCGGAGTGCTGCAGACTGCCATCCGCGTTGAGCAATTTGGGCGCAGCCACGCCGGCGCGCGGCGTCGCGCGCAGAAAATCCACCAACTGCCGCAGCGCGCCAGGCCGGATGACGGTATCCGGGTTGAGGATGAGGACGGCGAAGGGGGAGGCTAGATTCGGGGGGGGTGGCGGTCGGCGGTCGGCGATCAGCCCCAGCGCCTTCAAGCCGAGGTTGTTCCCTGCGCCCATGCCTCGGTTCTCACTTTCGATCAGCAGCGTACGCGGGAACTGGGCGCGCACCATCGCCGGCGATCCATCGCTGGAGCCGTTGTCCACCACGCAAACGCGCGCGCTCAGGCCGCTGGCCGCCAGGTCGGCGTACACCGAGTCCAGACAAGCGGCCAACAGGTCGCGCACGTTCCAGTTGACGATGACGACACCGAGGTCGGTGTGAGACCGGATCACAGGTCAACGTGCCAGGTGCCAGGTGGCGAGTGGTGGCAGACACTCCGACGCCCGATGCCGTGACACGTGGTGTTCAAGGCTCTTCGATCGTGATCCAGCGCGGGTCGGCGCGGTTGTTGAGGACTCGCACGTCCTCGTGGATCAGGCCGGCCCAGAAGTATTGGGGGTTACGGCTGGGCACCCGTTTATCGAGCACGATGCCGCCAGTAACCACTTTGCGTTCACCGGGCAGCACGTAGTATTGCGTCCGGCCTTGGCTGTCCGGGATCACCGTCAGCGTCTCCGGCGTGCCCAGCGCCCAGCGCCAGGGGAAGTCGTTCTGGCAGGTATCGCACATGATGCCGAGGCGGAACGCGCCCGGCTCCTGATAGAAGCCGGTGGCGTTGTAGTTCTGGTCCATGGACGTGTACACGTAGCCGGCGAAGGGGCCGGTGGTGCGGATGGGGGCCGTGCCATAGTTCTCGATAGTGACGGTGAAATACAACGTCTGTCCGAGCACCACGATGTCGGCGGAGAAGTCCACCTGAGCCTTGTAGATTTCGGCCAGCGGGCGGCCGCCGCGCGCGATGGTCAGCGTGGTGCTGAGCATCGTACGCTGCCCCAACCGATCCTCGGCAACGGCGCGCACTTCGTACTCCCCATCGGGCGGCGGGTTCTCGCCGTTGTCAATGCCGCCGTCGTAGTCGTACTCGTGGACGCCGCGCTGACCGGGCTTCTTCGGGGAGGAGTCGCTTTCTGCCAGCGGGATCTCCAGCCCGTTCGGGCCGATGAGCATCATCCGCAGCCCGCCCTCGGTGATGTCCTTATCCAGGTAGACGTTCAGCCGCACGCGGTCGTCCAGCCCATCCTGATTGGGCGTGAAGGTCTTCGGCCCAACGCTTAAGTTTTCGAGCAGCGGCAGGGCCGTATCGGCCTCAGTCACGGTCAGCGGACCGGAAATGATGTTGGCCTCGCCTGCGGCATCACGCGCTTCGATGATCCAGGTGTACGTGCCGTCCTGCAAGACGCGCGCCAGGAGGGTGCTCGCGAAGGCCTCGCCCGGCAACCAATAAGGCTCGACGATGCCGCTGAAATCCACCACGTTCTCGCCGGACTCGCGCGGCTGCTCACGGCGGAAGTAGAAACGGTCACCCTGCGCATTGACGAAATAGATGGAGACGACGGCCGGGCGCCGCAGCCGATAGGTGATGCGCGTCACATCCCCCACACCGTCCGCGTTCGGTGTGAGCGTCTGGAGCGAGAAAGCCGCTGTTGCCAGCGGCGGCCCAGCTGGGTTGAGGAACGCCCACGCCAGCGCCAGTGCCGCTGCAGTAACGGCCACGGCAACCACAACCGACAACCATAGAGAAATCCGCATCGCATCCGGCACTCTACCAGAAAGGTCGGTTTGTTTCAATCGGCGTTAGCAAATTGCTCGCGCTCATGCTAGTATTTCGTTGGCAGGCTGGACCGCACCATGATGACCTATCCCGAAGCTCTGGACTGGCTGTATAGCTTCGTTGACCACAGCGCGACGCGCAAGGTCAAGTATTCGCCCGAGACCTTCAGCCTGGAGCGGATGCGGACGCTCCTGACGCTGCTGGGCAACCCGCAGCAGCGGTATCCGTGTCTGCACCTGGCGGGCACCAAGGGCAAGGGCTCGGTCTCGGCTCTGTGCGCCAACGTGCTCAAAGTCGCCGGCTACCGCACCGGCTTCTACACTTCGCCGCATCTGCACGACTTCCGCGAACGCATCCGGGTCAACGGCGAATACATCACCGAAGCAGAGCTGGTGGACGTTGTGCACCGCCTGCGCGAGTTGGCGCCGCTGGTCGCGGGCGTCACCACCTTCGAGCTGACCACGGCGCTGGCCTATGAATATTTTGCGCGCCAAAACGTGGACATCGCCGTCGTCGAGGTCGGCCTGGGCGGCCGCCTGGATGCGACCAACGTCATCACACCGCTCATCAGCGTCATCACT
Organism: Anaerolineae bacterium; assembly: GCA_037442085.1. Lineage (GTDB taxonomy): Bacteria > Chloroflexota > Anaerolineae > Anaerolineales > UBA6663 > JANWXR01. The sequence goes on along the minus strand of JBBIQY010000045.1, from coordinate 20,250 downwards.
TCGCTGAGCTACGACCACATGGATCTGCTCGGCCACACGCTGGCGCAGATCGCGGGAGAGAAGGCCGGCATCATCAAGCCGGGCGTGCCCGTCATCTCGGCGCCGCAGCAGCCGGAGGCGCTGGCCGTGCTGGAGCGTGTGGCGGCCGAGCGCGGCGCGCCCTTCATCCTGGTCGGGCGCCACTGGCACTTCCGCCCGCTGGCGCACACTCTAGACGGTCAAACCTTCGAGATCTGGTCGGAGCGCGAGAGCCAGCAGTTGGCCGCGCACCGGGCCAGGGGCCTGCCGGGAGAGTGGCGGCCCCCCGCCCTGTCGCTGCCGCTGCTCGGCGCCCATCAGGTGGAAAACGCGGCCACCGCTTACGCCGCCCTGCGCACACTGCGCGCCTTCCTGCCGCTCTCGCTGGATGCCGTGCGCGAAGGCTTTGCCACAGTGCGCTGGCCGGGCCGCTTCGAGATCCTGCGTCGCGCACCGTACCTGGTAGCCGATGGCGCGCATAACGCGGACTCCGCTCACCGCCTGGTCGCCGCCCTCGACGATTATTTTCCGGGCCGACGCGTGCACGTCCTGTTCGGCGTGTCCGCGGACAAGGACATTGATGGGATGCTGGAGGCGCTGCTGCCGCGCGCTGCGACTGTGCTGTGCGCGCAGGCCGTGCATCCGCGCGCGGTCGAGCCGGGCGAACTTTTGGCTCTGGTCACGCAGAAGGCGCAGGCGCTGGGCGTCGCGCCGGCGCTGGAGGCCGTCACCCCGGTGTCCCGGGCGCTGGCCCGCGCCTTCGAGCTGGCCGAGCCTGCCGACGTCGTCGTCGCCTGCGGCAGCCTGTTCATCGTGGCGGAAGTGCAGACCGCCCACCAAATGTTGATCGTTGATCGTTGATCGCTGATTGCCGATTTGGGTTGAGCCGTCTCGCCGATCGAAAATCCGCAATCGAAAATCGCAAATCGAAAAATGTCCATGACCGACACCCCCCTTCATGCGATGCTCCTCCGCTCCGGCCTGGCCGAGGCCATGAGCCGGCAGGCCGAGGAGTTATACGAGATCCCGGATGCCGAGCCGGACAACGACGGCCTGATCGAGCTCCCACTGTTGCCGCTGCGCGACCTGGTGATGTTCCCGCAGATGGTGACGCCGCTTTTCGTCGGACGCGAGCGCTCGATGGCGGCCATCCGCGAGGCCAATGCCGGCAACCTGACGCTGATCGCCGTCGCCCAACTCAACCCCGAGATCGAAGACCCGACGCCGCAAGATCTGTTCACCGTCGGCACCGAGATTGCGGTCGGCCGCATGTTGCGCATGCCCGACGGCTCGACCTCGGTCGTGGCGCAGGGGCGGCGGCGCGTGCAGATTATCGAGTTCATCCGGACCGAGCCGTTCTACGTGGTGCGCGCTCGGCCCATCTATGAGCCGAGCGATAAGCCGCGCGAGACCGAGGCGCTGATGCGCGCCGTGCTCGGCCTGTTCGAGCGTTGCGTGCGCCTCAACAGCGCCGTGCCGGAAGAAGCCTATAGCTTCGCCATGAATATCGAGGAGCCGGGCTGGCTGGCAGACTTCGTCGCCTCGACCATTGACTTCCCGCACGCCGAACGCCAGACGGTGCTCGAGATCTTCGACCCGACTGCGCGCCTGCAGAAGCTCAGCATCCTGCTGGGCAAAGAACTCGATGTGCTGGAGCTGGAAGATCAGATCCACTCGCAGGTCCAGAGCGAGGTGGATCGCTCGCAGCGCGAGATGTACCTGCGCGAACAGATGAAAGCCATCCAGACCGAGCTGGGCGAGGGCGACACCTGGACGGCGGAGATCAACACGCTGCGCGAGAAGGTGGCCGCCGCGCACATGCCGGACGAGGTGCGCGACAAGGCGCTCAAGGAGGTAGAACGCCTCAACCAGATGCCGCCGCTGGCACCCGAGGTCGGCATCATCCGCACCTACCTGGACTGGCTGCTGGAGCTGCCGTGGGCCGTCGCCACCACCGATCACCTCGATCTGAACCACGCCGAGAAGGTGCTGGAGAAGCAGCACTTTGGCCTGCCCAAGGCCAAGGAGCGCGTGCTGGAATACATCGCCGTGCGTAAACTCGTCGGCGACGAGGCCCAGCGCCACGCGCCCATCCTGTGCTTCGTTGGCCCGCCGGGCACGGGCAAGACCTCGCTCGGCAAGTCCATCGCCGACGCGCTCGGGCGCAAGTTCGTGCGCCTCAGCCTGGGCGGCGTGCGCGACGAGGCCGAGATCCGTGGCCACCGCCGCACCTACATCGGCGCGCTGCCGGGCCGCATCATCCAGGCCATGCGCCGCGCCGGCACCATCAACCCGGTGATGATGCTCGATGAGATTGACAAGCTCGGCGCGGACTTCCGCGGCGATCCGTCCGCCGCCCTGCTGGAGGTGCTCGACCCCGAACAGAACAAAGCCTTCGCCGATCATTATCTGGACGTGGACTACGACCTGTCGAAGGTGTTGTTCGTCACCACGGCCAACACGCTGGCGACCATCCCGCCCGCCCTGCAAGATCGGTTGGAGGTCATCGAGTTCCCCGGCTACATCGAGGAGGAGAAGCTGACCATCGCGCGCAAGTTCCTGGTGCCGCGCCAGCTGGAAGAGAACGGCCTCACGAAGTCCGGCCTGGTCCTCACCGACTCGGCCCTGCGCACCATCATCCGTTCGTACACCTACGAGGCCGGCGTGCGCAACCTGGAACGCGAGATCGCCAAGGTCTGCCGCAAGGTAGCGCGGCGCAAGGCGGAGGGCAAGGCCAAGCCGGGGCGCATCACCCCCGGCCTGCTGCCCAAATTCCTCGGCCCGCCGCAGTACACGCCGCTGGACACGGAAAAGGAAGACGAGACGGGACTGGTTCTGGCGCTGGCCTGGACGGAGGCCGGCGGCGACACCATGCCCATCGAGGTAGCCCTGTTCGAGGGCAAGGGCAACTTGCAAATCACCGGCCAAGTGGGCGAGGTGATGCAGGAGTCGGCGTACGCGGCCATGTCTTACATGAAATCGAGGGCGCGCGTGCTGGGCATCCCCTTCCGCAAATTCGAGAAGACCGATACGCACATCCACGTGCCGGAAGGCTCGATCTCCAAGGATGGGCCGAGCGCGGGCATCAGCATGGCGACGGCGCTGATCTCCGCCTTCACCGGGCGTAAGGTGCGACGCGAGGTCGGCATGACAGGCGAGATCACGCTGCGCGGACGCGTGCTGCCGGTAGGCGGCATCAAGGAGAAGGTGTTGGCGGCGCACCGCGCCCGCCTCAAGACCGTCATCCTGCCGAAGAAGAACGACAAGGACATGGTGGATGTGCCGGCCCTGGCCAAGCGCGAATTGAGGTTCGTCTTTGTGAACCATATGGACGACGTGCTCAAAGAAGCGCTGCACCCGGCGCACAAGCCGGCAGTGAAGAAAACGGCGGCCAAGAAAGCGCTCAAGCGCAGCGCGAACGCCCGCCGCCAACCGCCGGTCCGCCGAAAGAACTGAATCGGTGAGCTGCGGCTGAAGAGGACAAACCGCCTGTGCATCTCAACGCAGAAGCCGGCGACTTGAACGTCGGCGGCGGCCTTATCGCGGGCGATCAGATTCAAGACACCCGATCAACGCCAACGTGCTTAACGCCACGCTCTCCAACTTCAACCTGACTCAGCGCCCGTAGCTGCGGATGCCGTTCTTGCTTCAGGGCCTCACCCTCGGCTTCGCCGCTGCCGTACAGCCGGGGCCGTTTCTGGCTTACCTGCTCTCGCAAACGCTCAAGCTCGGGCCGCGCCGCGCCCTGCCCCTCACCCTCGCGCCGCTGTTCAGCGACGGCCCAATCATCGCCCTGATCCTGTTCGTCCTGGTGCAGATGCCGGCCTGGCTGGTGCGCGGCCTGCAAGTTGCCGGCGGGCTGTTCCTGCTCTATCTCGCTTTTCGCGCCTTCCAGTCCGCGCAGGTCAGTATTGCGCTCACCGCAGAGGCGCTGGCGTCCTCGGCGGGCGGGCCAGGTCGCGGCCTGTTGGAGAGCACGATGATGAACCTGCTCAACCCGAACCCGTACCTGTTCTGGAGCCTGGCGGGCGGCGCGGTGCTGCTGGAGGCGTGGCGGCAATCACCGCTGTATGCCCTGAGCTTCCTGGCGATGTTTTATCTCACGTTCATCGGCGGCATGATCACGTTCATCTTTTTTTTCGCCGCCGCCCAGCGCCTCAACCCGCGCCTCACCCGCGCGCTCAACCTGGCCGCCGCGCTGGCGCTGGCCGGCTTCGGCCTGTTCCAGTTGTGGCGGGGCCTGACGGGGAGTTGAAGGGGTATTCCCGATGTTTTGACACCCTTCGCCCTCGACACTTATACTTAGGCAGTCTTCCAAGACCGACCGTCCCAATCCAAGGAGTGACCCATGGCGACCCAACGCGTCAAAGAAATCCTATCCTGGTATCGCAGTGATAACCCCGGCACCCTCACGAACCTGGCCCGCCTGCTGAACAGCGGCTATCTGGCAGGCACCGGCAAGCTCGTCATCTTGCCGGTGGACCAGGGCTTCGAGCACGGGCCGGGCCGCAGCTTCGCGCCCAACCCTGCCGGTTATGACCCGCGCTATCACATCGAGCTGGCGATCGAGGCCGGCTGCAACGCTTATGCGGCACCGCTTGGCTTTCTCGAGGCCGTCGCCGCCGACTATGCGGGCGAGATCCCGCTGATCCTCAAGCTCAACAACCACGATGTGCTGCAGGACGAGAAGGACCCGCTCGGGGCGATGACGGCCAGCGTGGACGACGCGCTGCGGCTGGGCTGCGTCGCCATCGGCTACACCATCTACCCCGGCACGGCGGAGCGTCGCCTGCAATACGAGCAACTCCAGCAGTTGACCTTCGAGGCCAAGCAGGCCGGCCTGGTCGTCGTCGTCTGGGCCTATCCGCGCGGCGGCACGTTGAGCAAGGCCGGCGAGACCGCCGTGGACGTGACGGCCTATGCGGCGCAGATCGCCGCGCAGATGGGCGCGCACTTGATCAAGATCAAGCTCTCCACCGAACACCTCGAGCTGGCGGAGGCCAAAAAAGTGTACGAGAAGTATCAGATCCCGGTGAGCACGCTGGCGGACCGCGTGCGGCATATGACGCAAGCGGCCTTCAACGGGCGGCGCATTGTGATCTTCTCCGGCGGCGCGGCCAAGGAAGACGCCAGCGCCGTGCTGGACGAAGCCCGCGCCATCCGCGACGGCGGCGGCTTCGGCTCGATCATCGGCCGCAACGCCTTCCAGCGCCCCAAGGCCGAGGCCCTCAAGCTGCTCGGCGATATGATGAAGATTTACAAGGGCGAAATGGCGTAAAGCCCGTTCAACACAGAAGCCCGGCATCTGCCGGGCTTCTGTGTTCCATCTAATGGACAACAGCCGCTACCGCTGCAGGGCCGTCAGGGACGGGGACGTCGGGACGCGCGTGCTCCAGACCTCGAGGAACTCGGTGACGAGCGGCTGGCCGTCCGCCCCAACGGCCTGGCGCTGCTCCGCCAGCCAATCTTCGAAAGCCTGCTGGCGCGCACGCTCCAACTGATCGGGCGGCAGCGCGCGCTGCTCCTTGTTCAACACCTGGATCAGGTGCCAGCCGAATTGCGTCTGCACCGGCTGGCTGATCGTCCCGACCGGCGTGGCGAAGGCGGCATCGGCAAAAGCGTCCACCATCACGCCGCGCCGGATAAACCACCCCAGGTAGCCGCCGTTGGCTTTGTTGGACGTATCCAGGGAAAGCTCGTTCGCCAGGGCGTCCCAGGCTTCGCCGGCCTCGAGACGTTCCAGGACGGCGCGTGCCGTCGTCTCGTCCGCCACCAGAATGTGACGGGCTTCGACCTGTTCCTGCACCGCCGGCTGCTTTTCCGCGCCGATGACGGCCTCCAGCCGTTCCCGATACATGAACGACTCCACGTAATAGCGCAGGTCAGCCTGGTTGAAGCCGGCCAGCCGGTTCACGCTGCCGATGTATTCCGCCACCCGCGTTGCGTAAGCTTGCGTGGTCACGGGCGTCGCCGTCGGCTCCGGTGTGAAGGTCGGCGTCGCGGAGGGGATGGCGGTCGGCGTCGCGGTTGCGCCGGGCGTGCTCGTCGCCGTCGGCGTCAGGGTGGCCGTGGGCGTCAGCGTGGGGGTCGGCGTCCAGGCGGCGACGACGGTCGGGTTGAGCGTGGGCGGCGCACTGGTCGGCAGCGGCGAGGGCGTGATCGTCGGCGTCTCGGTGCCATCGGGGAAGAAGCCGAAGAATTCCTGGAAGCGCTTGTCGAGCGCAACCGGGTCAACGGTGATGCCGCGTCGCGCCGCTTCCTGCCGGATCAACTGGTTGTTGATCAGCTCGTCCAGCACGGTGCGGCCCAAAGCGTTCGAGTCGTTCAATTGCGCCTCGATCTGCTGGAGCTGCTGGCTGAAGAATTGCGCCAGTTGCGGATCACTGAACTGTTGGTACTGGCTGATCAACTGGAAGCGGCGGAAGCGCACCGCTTTCTGAAACTCGCCGGTGGTGATGTCCACGCCGCCGACGCGGGCCACCGGCTGCGCGGGCTGTAACACCAGCGTATCGAGCGCCGCCCAACCCAACAGGCCGATCAGCAACACGCCGACGACGGCGGCGCCGATCAGCACATAGCGCCGCATCTCCCGGTCACGCTGGGCGCGCGAGAGCTGCTTGCGGGTGAGCACGCTCGATGGAACAGACCTGCTCTTGCTCATGCGTTACCGCTCGAGTCCACGGGTGAACGGCAGCAGCGCCATGTGACGCGCGCGCTTGACGGCCTGAGCCACCCGCCGCTGTTGATGGGCGGACACGCCGGTCTGCCGGCGCGGGCGCAGCTTGCCGCTATCGGAGATGAACTGGCGCAGGAACTCCACGTTCTTGTAGTTGATGAGCGTGGCGTCGCTGATGGAGATCTTGATGATCTGGCGCGGGCCGCGGCTATAGCGCGGGCCGCTGTCCACGACTTCTTCGCTTTCGTCAACCGATTGATCGGCGGTGGGATTCTGATCCATGTGTCTTCCTCTTTCCACTCGAACCCCATGAGCCTCAAAGGCCCGCGGGGCCCGGGCGATGGTCAAAACGGAAATTCGTCCTCTTCGACGTAGTTCTCGGCGCCGGTGTCGCCGCTGGACGCAGCACGGCGCTCACCGAGCATCAGCATCCGGTCGGCCACGATCTCGGTGCTGAAGTGCTTGCGCCCCTCCTGGTCCTCCCAGCGGCGGGTCTGCAGGCGTCCTTCCACGTAAACCTGCTGGCCCTTTACCAGGACCTGCTTGCAGGTTTCGGCCAGCTTGCCCCAGGCCACCACGTTGAACCACTCGGTCTCCTCATGCCGCTCGCCATCCGGCGAATTCCAGATGCGGGAAGTGGCCACGGTGAAGGAGGTCACGGGGCGGCCGGAGGGCGTAAAGCGCATCTCCGGGTCGCGCCCGAGGTTGCCAATAATCATGACCTTGTTAAGTCCCCGACTCATGTCTCGCTCTCCTGTCTGCTAAAGGTGTGGGCCGCGTTACTCGTCCGCGCGCACGATAAGGAAACGGAGAATTTGCTCGGTGAAGCGCATGTTGCGCTCGATCTCACGCGTGGCGGCCGGTGCCAGGTGAGCGGTGATGAAGACGTACTGACCCTCCGATTGTTTGCGGATGGGGTACGCCAGCTTGCGCCGGCCCCAGGCATCCACTTTCACCACCTGTCCGCCGCTGTTCGTGATCCAGCTCTTGGTTTTTTCGATGAGGGTGTTCAGCGAGGCCTCGTCGAGGTCCGGCTGGGCGATAAACGCCACTTCATAGTCGCGCATGCGTTGTCCTTTCTCTGGATAAAGCCCGTTTGCGCGCTGCGGGGAGCAACGCTTACCGCGAGCAGAAAGTGCGCCGGCCTTTGACCGGCGGGCCGGAACTTTAACACACGGCTCCACGTTTGGCAAGGGCCAGGGCGGCGAGTACAATCGGCAGATGTTCACACAGGAGAGAGAAGAATGAAAACGCGAGTTGTATCTATACTGCTGGTGTTCGCCTGGCTGGCGGCCGCCTGCGCTCCGGCGACGACGCCCTCCCCAGCCGCAGCCAAGCGCGTGGTCTACCTGATCAATGGCGCGCTCGGCGACAACGCATTTTTCGACTCCGGCAAGCAGGGGATTGACGCCATCGCGCAGCGGTATGGCGTTCAGACCAGCACCATCGAATGCAACTTCGATGTCGCCAAGTGCGAGCAGGGCCTGAAGGACGCCCTCAAGGTGGCCGACGTGATCTTCGTCATTTCGTACGGCTTCGAGGATCAACTCAAGGCCGTCGCCGACGCCAACCCGGACAAGATCTTCGTCAACCTCGACACGGTGGTGCAGAACAGCGCCAACACCATCACCTCGGTGGATTACATCGAAGAAGAGGCCGCCTACTTGGCCGGCGTGACGGCCGCGCTGGCGACCACGGATACCTCCATCAAGAATATCAACCCGGACAAGATTGTGGGCGCGGTCGGCGGCGACCTGGACGTGGTCATCCAAGCCTTCGTCTTCGCCTACGAGAACGGTGTGCGCGCCATTGACCCGGCGATCAAGGTCGAAGTGAAGTCGCTGAACGGCGCCTGGGATGACCCGGCCAAGGGTAAGGAGGCGGCCCTGCAGCTCTTCGACCAGAAAGCGGACGTGGTCTTCCAGATCGCAGCAGCTTCCGGCCTGGGCGTCCTGCAGGCGGCCCGGGAACGCCAGCTGTACGCCATCGGCGTGGACACGAACCAGAATGACCTCGAGCCGGGCTTCGTTATCGGCAGCATGATCAAGAATGTCGGCAAGTCCATCGAGGATGTGTACGCGACCATCGCCGACGGCACATACCGGCCCGGCCAGGTGCTCGAATACGGCCTGGCCAAAGGCGGCGTGGATATGGACTTCAAGGCGCAGATTCAGGTTCTGCCGCAGGCCAGCGTGGAGCGCGTGCTCGCCCTGCGCCAGGACATCATTGACGGCAAGCTGAAGATCGAGCGCTTCAAGCCATAGCCGCGCGTCACGTCATCGTTACTGACTTGATTCGACGGATGAAGCGGATACCGCCCGGAGGGAACGGATTTCGAAAAGTCATGTGCGCCACCCGTTCCATCCGATGATCCGGTCGTCTCCCCCGCCCGCTGCTCTAATTGAGATGCGCGGCATCACCAAGATCTTCCCGCCCGATGTGATGGCGCTGGAGGATGTCTCGGTGAGCTTCCAACAGGGCGAGATTCATGCCATCGTCGGCGAAAACGGCGCGGGCAAGAGCACGCTGATGAAGGTGCTCTATGGGCAGGAGCGCGCCACTCGCGGCACGGTTTTCCTCCGGGGCCGGCCTGTTCACTTCCGTGAGCCGGGCGAGGCCATCGCGCGCGGCCTGGGGATGGTGCACCAGGAAATCCTGCTCGTCCCCGAGTACACAGTTTGGGAGAACGTGGTGTTGGGTGCAGAGCCGGCCACGGCCTTCGGGCGGCTGGACGCGGCGCAGGCCCGCGCGCGGGTGCAGGCCAGGATCGCCGAGTTCGGCTTCGCGCTCGACCCAGACGCGCGCGCCGGCGAGCTCTCCGTGGCGGCGCGGCAGAAGATCGAAATCCTCAAACTGCTCTATCGCGCGGTGTCGGTGCTCATCCTGGACGAGCCGACGGCAGTGCTGACGCCGCAAGAAATCCCCCAGCTCTTCGACGAACTGCGCCGTTTGCGCGACAGCGGGCAGACCATCCTGTTCATCTCCCACCATCTCGACGAAGTGCTGGCCCTGAGCGACCGCGTGACCATCCTGCGCAAAGGCCGCAAGGTGGACACCGTCAGCGCTGCCGGTTTGAGCAAGACGCAGCTGGCGCAATTGATGATCGGACGCGAGATAGCCTTCACCCGCCGACGCCGCCCGGGCGAGCGCGGCCCCGTCGTCGCCGCGTTGCACGACCTGACCTACGTGGACGGCGAAGGCCGCGAGCGGCTCAAGGCCTTTTCACTGGATGTGCACGCCGGCGAGATCGTGGGTGTGGCCGGCGTGGAGGGCAACGGGCAGTTGGAACTGGTCAACGTGCTGATCGGCCTGGCGCCGGCCAGCAGCGGGCGCTTCTGCCTGAACGGCCACGACCTGACGCATGCCAGCATCCTCGAGCGGCGGCGGCATATGGCCTTCGTCCCCCAAGACCGGCGCGCGCAGGGTGCGAGCGTCGCCGCGCCCATCCTCGAAAACGCCATCATGACCCACCACCGGCTGACGCCCGCGCTCACGCAGTGGGGCGGACGGTTGATCAACTACGCCCACGCGCGCGCCTGGACGAAAGCGTTACGCGACCGGTTCGCAGTGGCGATGGCCTCGGCGGACGCGCCGTTCCGGTCACTCTCCGGCGGCAATCAACAGAAGATCATCCTCGGGCGCGAGCTGCTGCTCAACCGCCCCTTCCTGCTGCTCGATCAGCCTACGCGCGGCCTCGACATCGGCTCGATGGAGTACGTCCATGAGCAAATTGCACAGGAGCGCGCGGCAGGCCGCGCCATCCTGCTCATCTCGGCCGATCTCGAAGAATTGTTCAGCCTGGCAGACCGGATCGCCGTGATGCACCGGGGCGCGCTCGTCGCCGTTGTGCCCGCCGCGCAAACGACGGTGGACGAAGTCGGCTACTGGATGTTGCAGGGGCGGGCCTGACCCATGCCGAGCAAATTCCTTACCGGCCTGGCGGGCGTCCTGCTCGCCTTGCTCCTCAGCGCAGGACTGATGCTGATCGAGGGCTATGACCCACTGGCCACATACAGCGCGTTGTTCGAGTTCTCGCTGGGTGATGCCGGGGCCTTTGCGACCACACTCAAAAACGCGATGCCGCTGATCCTCACCGGGCTGTCGGCGGCGGTGGCGTTTGCTTCGGGGCCGGTGAATCTCGGCCAGCCCGGACAGTTGGGGATGGGCGCCTTGTTCGCTACGCTGGGCGGGGTGTACGTCAACGCGCCCGCGCCGGTGCTGATCCCGCTGCTGATTACGCTGGCTCTGCTGGGCGGTGCATCCTGGTCCGGCGTGGCGGCGTTGCTGCGGCGCGCCTTTCACATGAGTGAGTTCATCAGCACCCTGATGCTCAACTTCATCGCCGATTTGCTGATCATCTACCTGATCTCCGAGCCTTTGATGGACCCGGCGGCATTTTCGCCGATGACGCGCCGGATCGCGCCGGCCGGCCAATTGCCGACGCTCGAGCTGCCGGGCTTCGGCGCATTCAGCTCCGGGCTGATCGTGCTGGCCCTGGCCTTCGCGGCGATCTGGTTTGTGTTCAGCCGCTGGACGCAGGGTTACGAGTGGCGGCTCACCGGGCAAAACTCGCTGTTTGCACGGCTGGGTGGCGTGAAAGTGGATGACAACTATGTGAACGTGATGCTGGTGACCGGCGCGTTGGCCGGGCTGGCGGGCGGCCTGCTGGTGATGGCCGGGCCGGGCCGCTTCGTGCGCGGCTTGGGCGCGAACTACGCCTGGGATGGCATCATGATCGCTGTCGTCGCCAACAGCGGCCTGATCGCCACGCTGTTGTATGGCCTGTTCTTCGCCGCCCTGCAGACCGGCGCCCTGGGCATGGAGTTGATCACTGCCGTGCCGAGCGAGTTCATCCTGGTGGTGCAGGCGCTCATTGTGCTGATCGTGGTCGCCAGCCGGGGGCGTTTGAGCGAGTGGCTGGAGGCGCTGGCGGCGCAGCGAAAACTGGCCCGGGCCAGGGGCGCCGATTAACCGATGCGACTTTTGCTCGGCCTCTTGAATGGGACGCTGGCCGGTGCCACCCCGATTTTGCTGGCTGCTCTCGGCGGCGCGTTCACTTATTACGCCGGGATGTTCAACATCGCCATGGAGGGGATGATGTTGGCAGCCGCCTTCTGCGCGGTGCTCGGCTCTTACTTTTCGGGTAGTTGGATGGTCGGCGTGTTGTGTGGCGTGGCAGGCAGCACGCTCCTGGCGCTGATTTTCATCGCCTTCGCCATCGGCCTCCGGACCGACGAGTTCGTCACCGGCATCGCCCTCAACCTGTTTGCCGTCGGCGCCACCACCTACCTGCTGCGCCAGATCTTCAAGGTCAAGGGCAGCCTGGCCGATGCCCGCATCCAGGCCATCCCGTCCGTCGAGCTGCCGCTCATTGCCGATATTCCCTGGCTCGGCGACGTGTTGAGCGGGCAGAACCTGATGGTGTATGTGGCCGGGCTGGCGGTGCTCGTTTGCGGCTACATGATCTTTCGCACCCCGTTCGGGCTGCGCCTGCGCGCCGCCGGCTACAACGCTCCCGCGCTCGATGCGAGCGGCGTGCCGGCCTGGCGGGTGCGCGTAGCAGCGTTGCTGATCTGCGGCGTGCTGTGCGGCCTGGCCGGCGCGTACCTGTCGCTCGGCTACGTCCGTCTGTTTGCCGAGAACATGTCCGCCGGGCGCGGCTGGATTTCGCTGGCCGCCATCATCCTCGTAAGCGGCCACCCCGGCGGCCTGGCGCTGATCTCGCTGCTGTTCGGCTTCTCGGGCGGCCTAGATCTGTTCCTCCAAACTTACGACATCCCGGCACAGTTCACAGGCATGGCGCCGTACCTCGCCACGCTGCTGGCGTTGTATGGGTATGCGCGACGCAGAAAAACACGGCCTGCCCAATCAGGCACAGGCTGGTCATTGCGCTGAACGCCGGTCCGCCATCCGCCAATTTGGATACCCAAGTTCGCATTAGCCTGATATAAATACAGCTCATGCCGGATCCTTTGTTGTACCTCCCACTGCTGCTCTGCCTGGGCGGAAGTCTGGCGGCGCTTCTGCTACGGCCTGCGACGCTTGGCGCCCGGCTGTCGGTGCCGGCGTTGGGCTGGCTGCTGGCGCTTGCGCCGCTGGCGGCCTTCGCCGCTCTGCTGCTGCGCGTGCCTCTGCTGAACGACGCCAAAGTTCTGACCTTCAGCCTGCCCTGGCTGCCGAGCTTGGGCCTGAGCGCCAGCCTGTACCTCGATCATCTCAGCGCGTTGTTCGGCCTGCTGATCACCGGCATCGGCGCGCTGGTCGTCGTCTACGCCGGCTATTACTTCAGGGGCGACGGCTCGGCCTGGCGGTTTCTTAGTTACCTGCTGCTCTTCATGGCGGCCATGCTGGGCCTTGTGCTGGCCGGGGACGTCATTACGCTGTTCATCTTTTGGGAAGGCACCAGCCTAACGTCGTTCTTGCTGATCGGCTACAAGTATAAGGACGAGGCCGCGCGGCGCGGCGCGTTCAAGGCGCTGTTCATCACCGGCGGCGGCGGCATTGCGCTGCTTGGCGGCCTGGTGTTCGTCGCCCATGTCGCTGGTAGCACCGACTTCCAAACTCTGTTGGGCAGCGGCGATGTTTTGCGCGCCAGCCCGCTCTATCCGGTCATGCTTGGGCTGTTAGCCTTTGGTGCGTTCACCAAGAGCGCACAGTTCCCGGCGCACATCTGGCTGCCGGACGCGATGAGCGCGCCCACACCGGCCAGCGCCTTCCTGCATTCGGCGACGATGGTGAAAGCGGGCATCTACCTGATGGCGCGCCTCAACCCTGCGCTCGGCGGCACGGAGTCCTGGTTCTGGCTGCTGGGCGTGTTCGGCGCAGCGACGATGCTGGTCGGCGCTTACCTCGGCCTCAAACAAAACGACCTGAAGGCGCTGCTGGCCTATTCCACCGTCAGTCAGCTCGGCGTGCTGATGCTCCTCATCGCGGAAGATACCGAGGTCGCTTTCAAGGCGCTGGCGATCGGCGTGTTGGCGCACGCGCTGTACAAAGGCGCACTGTTCCTCGTGGCCGGCATCGTGGATCATGAGGCCGGCACGCGCGACCTGCGCCGGCTGGGCGGCCTGGCCTCGGCGCTGCGCGTCTCGTTCATCATCGCGGCCATCGCCGGCCTTTCCATGGCCGGCCTGCCGCCGTTGTTCGGTTTCCTAGCCAAAGAGACCTTGCTGGCCACCGCCACCTATCCGACGGTGACGCCTCCGCTGAGCTGGATTTTCCCTGCCGCGACCGTCATCGCCGGCGCGTTCATCCTGGCCCAGGCGCTGATGCTGGTCCACGACGTTTTCCTCGGCGCGCCGCGCGACCCAAAAATCCGCGCACACGAAGCGCCGTGGGGCATGTGGCTCGCGCCCGCCATCCTGGCCCTCGCCTCTCTGGTTTTTAGCCTTCTGCCCGACCCGAGCTTCCTGGAGTCTTTTCTGGCCGGCGCGGCGGGCAACGCCTTCGGCGGCAAGGTCAAGGTCTCGCTGGCGTTGTTCACCGGCTTCAACCCGCCGCTGGTGTTGAGCGCAGTCGCGATCACGCTGGGCACAGCCATCTTTTGGCAACGCGCACGCCTTCGCGCGCAGCAGCAGCGCCTCAGCGAGGCGCTCTCGTTCAATCAGGTCTATCGTTTCGTCCTCTGGCTGATAGATCGCGGCGCGTTCTGGACAACGCGCACGCAGACCGGTTTTCTGCGGAACTACCTGTGGCTGATGTTGATCGGCCTGGGCGTGCTGGTGGCGCTCTTTGGGCGGCTGGCCTGGCCCGCGCCGCAGGCCTTTCAGTGGGAGCTGGGCGAGCTGCCCCTCCTGCGCGCCTTCACGTTGATCCTGGCGACGGCAGCGGCGGCGGTCAGCGTCTTTATCCGCCGCGACCTGTTTGCCATCCTGTCGCTGAGCGCCTCCGGCCTGGGCATCGCCGTGTTGATGGTGCTGGAGCCGGCGCCGGATGTGGCGCTGGTACAGGTGGTGGTGGACATTCTGACGACGGTGATTCTGGTGCTGGCGCTGACGCGTCTGCCGCGCGCCATGCGGGCCCGGGCCAACGAATCGAATTTCAAGCAGACCGGCGCCGGGCTGATGCGCGACGCCCTGCTGGCGACCGGCGCCGCCCTCATCATGGCACTCATTGTCTTCAATGCGCTCAGCACCCGGCCACGCACGTCCGTCGTCACCCCGTTCTACGAGGCCAGCGCCAAGCCGCTCACCGGCGCAAACGACATGGTCGGCGCGATCTTGGTGGATTTCCGCGGCTTCGACACCCTGATCGAGATCACCGTTTTCAGCATAGCGGGCCTGGCCATGTACACGCTGCTGCGCTTCGCCAGCAAGAAGCACCGGGACGCGGAGAATATCCGGGAGCTGGAAAAGGCCAGGATCAAGCCCACGTTCAAGCCGCGCGATCTGCCCGATTCCATCCTCGACATCCACGGGTTACGGACTTCACCCTTTCTCCAAATGCTGGCCTATTTCCTGCAGCCGCTGACCCTGATGGTGGCGGCCACGCATATGATGTATGGCCATGACCAGCCCGGCGACGGCTTTACGGCCGGCGTCATCATCAGTCTGGGCGTCGGCTTCTGGTATGTGGTCTTCGGCTACAATGAGACCAAGCGCCGTCTGCCCTGGCTCAAGTCCGCACCACTGATTGCGAGCGGCATCCTGCTGGCGGTGGCAACCTCCACCGCAGCGACGCTACTGGGTGGCAGCTTCTTCATGCCGGTAAACTTCGGCGCGCTGCTTGGTTGGCCGTTGCCCCAAGGCTTTTATCTGAGCACCTCCTTCCTGTTTGAAGTTGCGATCTGCCTGGCCGTGCTCGGCAGCGCCTCCCTGATGCTGGATACGCTGGGCCATCCGGGCGAAGTGGAGATCGGGGAAACGAGACAGGGAATGGGTGAGGCCAGCGGCCAACGCCGGGACAGGGCCCGCCATCTGCCAGCCAAAATCAAGGACAAGGATCAGAAATCCCAAATCGTGAATTGATATGGACGCTCTTACCGCACTCTCCATCGGCGCGATGTTCGGCATCGGCATTTTCCAGTTGCTGCGCCGCAACGTCATACGCTCCGCCATCGGTTTCGTGATCGTCAGCAATGCGATCAACCTGTTTCTGCTCTCGACGGGCGCCTACGACGGCCTGATCCCGGCCTACGCCAATCTGGTCGGCGTGCGCAGCGACGCCTTGCCGCAGGCCCTAATCCTGACCGCCATCGTCATCAGCATGAGCGGTTTTGCCTTCGTCCTCGCCATGCTGAACATCGTCGCCGCGCGCTACCGGGCCGCCGACCTGGATGAGATCAGTGAACTGAAACACTGAATCCCAAACAGTTTGCGGGCCGAAAGTTCAACCAGCAACGTTCAACCCGGATGCCAAACGCTCATCTCGTCTTGTTACCGATTGTTGTGCCGCTGACAGGTGCGGCGCTGGCCCTGTTCTTATGGCGTCGGCCCCGGGCGCAGGCAAGCTTCGCTTTCGGCACGCTGCTCACCGCCCTGGCGTCGAGCGCCTACCTGCTCTTCAGCATCTGGACATCGGGCCAGCCCGTCGTCTTTCAGGTTGGCGCCTGGGCGGCGCCGTTCGGCATCAGCCTGGTGGGCGATTTGCTCTCGGCCCTCATGGCGTTGATGTGCCAGCTGGTGATCGCCGTCTGCGCCCTGTACGCGCTCGGCAGCCGCGACACGGCGATCACCTATCCGACCTTCTATCCATTGCTGCTGACCCTGACGACCGGCCTGACCGGCAGCATGTTGACCGGCGACCTGTTTAATCTGTTCGTCTTCGCCGAACTGCTGGTGATTTCCGGCGCAGCGCTGACCGCCATCTCCGACGACCGGTTCGGTGTGGAGGCGGCCTTCAAGTACTTCTACATGAGCACCCTGGCCGGCGTTTGTCTTCTCGTCGCCTGCGGCAGTCTGTACATCGGCTACGGCACGCTCAACCTGGCCGACCTGGCTCAACGCCTCGCGGCCGCTCCCAACCAGCCGTTGACGGGGGTAGCGCTGGCTTTGCTGATCGGCTTCTTCATGGTCAAGAGCGCAGTCGCGCCTTTCCACTTCTGGCAGCCGGACTTTCACACCACCGCGCCCACACCGATTTCGGCGCTGCTCTCGTCGGTGGTCGTCAAGCTGGGCGTGTACGGCTTCATCCGCCTGACGACGCTGCTCTACGCGGGACAGAGTGATGGGCTGCGCGCGCTGTTGATTGCGCTAGGTGTGGTCGGTCTGTTTCTCGGTGGGTTAGGCGCGACCGGCACCCACAATGCCAAACGGCTGCTCGCTTACTCCACCCTCGGGCAAATCGGCTATATCCTGATCGCCATCGGCTGGGGCACGCCGCTGGCGCTGGCGGCCGCCGTGGTGTTCGCGTTCAACCATGCGCTGCTCAAGTCGGCGATGCTGCTACTGGCCGGCTACCTCGCCAGCCGCGCGCCGGTGAAGACGGCGTCCTTCGACACGCTCACCGGGCTGGGCAAGTACCTGCCATTTGCCGGCGCGCTGTTCCTGCTTGGCGGATTGGGGCTAGTCGGCATCCCGCCACTCAATGGTTTCATCAGCAAGCTGCTGGTCTTCCGCAGCGGTGTAGAGGCCGGCGACTACCCGGTGCTGGCGTTGGCCGGCGTCGGTAGTCTGATCTCGCTGGTGTACGTGTCGCGCGCCTTCGAGCGCATCTGGTGGCAGCCGCTGCCCGAGGGCGTCAAGGTCAAGGCCGGGGATCAGCTCTACGCTCCCGCCCTGCTCATCGCCCTTAGCCTGGCGCTGGGCGTATGGGGCGAGCCGTTGCTGACGCTGGCGAACGCAACGGCAGACTGGCTCGGCGACCCAGCCAATTACATCCAGGCCTTGCAATTGACCAGAGAGTAAAACACGCATGTTCCGCTTTGTTCTTGTGACCCTGGCGTTATCGCTGGTGTACCTCAGCCTGACCGCCAACCTCGAGCTGTCAAACGTCATCATCGGACTGTTGTTAGGGGCGGGTGTGGCGGCGCTGGAATATCCCAGGCAGGGCAAGCTGACGGCCAGGCAGCTGCCCGGCGCAGCCCGGGCCTTGCTTATCTATCTCGCCTCGTTGGCGGTGGATATCATCCGCAGCGGCATCATCGTGGCCCGCATCGTGCTCGACCCCAAGCTGCCGATCCGTCCCGGCGTCATCGCAATCCGGTCTGAAATGGGGCATTGGGGCACGGCGCTCAGCGCACATGCCATCACCATCACCCCTGGCGAGATGGTGCTGGAGATCAGCGAAGATGGCGTGATGTACACGCACTGCCTGGATGTCGTCAGCAGCGGTGAAGGCGCCCAAACCGAGCAGGCCAAACGCCGGGCGCTGTTGGCGCAGATCGTCAAGTAACACGATGGAATAAGCGCGATGTATTCTGTGTGTCATAATCACGTGTCAGATAGCACACAAGCGCAGGTAACATGCAAGTCATTCTCGAGTTCACCCTGCACGCTGCCCTGATCATTCACATCGCCCTGATCGCCGCTTGCGTCTGGCGCGTCTGGCGCGGCGAAAACGCCGTTGACCGACTCATCGGCGCAGATCTGATCGGCACGTTGATTCTGGCGATTCTGGTGCTGATCGCGCTCATCGAGCGGCAGGACTTGTATCTCGACATGGCCCTGGGCCTGGCCGCGCTCGGTACCGTAGGCACGATTGCGCTGGCAAAATACATGGCCGATCATAAAATCTTTTGAACCACCCGGACAGGTAGATTGATTCGGGCCAGGAGGCAAAGATGGACTTCCTCATCCAGCTCATCGCCGTTCTTGCCGTCATCGTCGGCACGGCTTTTTCTGTGCTCGGCGTGCTCGGCCTGATCCGCCTGCCGGATGTGTACACGCGCCTGCACGCCACCGGCAAAGTCAGCACCTTCGGCGTGATCCTGCTGCTCATCGCCGCTATTGACTGGACGCCGCTCGGCTTCGGAAAAGGGCTGCTGCTGATGCTCTTCCTGCTGGTGGCCGGGCCGGTCGCCTCGCACGCCCTCGGCGCCGCCGCCTACCGTCTGGGCATCCCAATGCAGGCCGTGCGCGACGATCTGGAGGCGACTTTGAAGGGCGGCGGCAAGAAAAAAATCGGCTGAGGCTCAGGCTTCAAGGAGAGCAAGGAGAGTGTGATGGACTGGGGCGCAGTGGTCATGGCAGTGGGCGGGCTGGCAGTGCTGACCCTGGGCGCGGAGGTGCTGGTGCGGGGCGCCGCCCGGTTGGCCGTCGCCGTCGGCATTTCGCCGCTGGTCATCGGTTTGACGGTCGTGGCCTTCGGCACGTCGTCGCCCGAGCTGGCCGTCAGTGTGCAGTCAGCGCTGGCGGGCCGGGCCGGCGCGGACATTGCAATTGGCAACGTGATCGGCAGCAACATCTTCAATGTGCTGCTGATCCTCGGCCTATCTGCCGTCGTCGCGCCGCTGATCGTCTCGCAACAATTGGTGCGCGTGGATGTGCCCCTCATGATCGGTGTGTCGGTGGTCTTCCTGCTGATGGCGCTCGATGGCAGGATTGGCCGAGTAGACGGCGCCATACTGTTCGCCGGGCTCATCGCTTACACGGTCTTTGCCATTTACCAGGGCCGTAAGGAGAGCCGGGCGGTCGAGGAAGAGTACGCGCGCGAGTTCGGTCAGAAGCCGCGCGGCGCAGGACAGATTGCGCTCAATGGCGTGTTCGTCGTCGTCGGGCTGGCGCTGCTGACCCTCGGCTCCGACTGGTTCGTGGAAGGCGCGATTGCGCTGGCGCGCGCCTTCGGCGTGAGTGAGCTGGTCATCGGCCTGACGATCGTGGCCGCCGGTACCTCGATGCCCGAGGTAGCGACCTCGGTCATGGCCTCGTTCAAAGGTGAGCGTGACATCGCCGTGGGCAATGTCGTGGGCAGCAATATTTTCAATATCCTGTCGGTGCTCGGCCTGGCCTCGCTGGTCGCCCCCGCCGGACTGACCGTGGCGCCGGCCGCCTTCGATTTCGACATCCCGGTGATGATCGCCGTAGCGATTGCCTGCCTGCCCATTTTCTTCACCGGCTACACCATCGCCCGCTGGGAGGGATTTGTCTTTCTCGGCTACTACTTTGCGTACACGAGCTATCTGCTGCTGGCCGCCAACCAGCACGACGCTCTGCCATTGTTCAGCAACGTGATGCTCTACTTCGTCATCCCGCTCACGGCGCTGACGCTGGTCATCACTGTTTATCGCTCCTGGCGCGCGCAGCGAGTAAAGGTCGGCTCGTAAGAGGCGCCTGCGCCGATCGGGACGGACGCGCGACGCAGCGGGCAAGCGGCTGCGTCGCGCGCCCCTTTTTTTAGAGCGGGGGGCTGAAGCCCGTCAGGGCGTTGGCGTCGCGGTTGGCTCCGGCGTGGGGGTCCAGGTGGCAGGCGGCCCAATCGTGGAAGTGGCCGTGGGCGTGGTTGTCTCAGATGTGGGAGTCCAGGTGGCCGTCGGCAGCGGCGTGAAAGTGGCGGTAGGCGGCGGAGTCCAGGTGGCCGTCGGCAACGGCGTGAAAGTGGCGGGATGGGTGAGATGGCGATGTACTACGCGACGGCGGACGTCGCGCTGATCGGGGGCAGCCTGAAGCCGCTCGGCGGGC
>JBBIQY010000044.1:0-31915 GCA_037442085.1 Anaerolineae bacterium | reverse complement strand
CTTGGGCCGCTACATCGCCATCTGCGAGTTCGGTATCAATCTCAAGCGCGTCACCCCAGCTTTCATCTCGGTTATGGTTGCCCAGCACTTGTGCTGTACATGAGCCACGGATCCTTTCTTGAAATGCGGCGGAGACGCCTTGCACCATCCTGATGATAGCGGCAATCGCCGCGCGTCAACAAACCGGAATTTGGTCAGGGGGTCGTTCGGTCGCTTCCAGCGATCGTTTGCCAAGAAGTTAAACGCAAACGGAGCCGTTTCTGCCGGCCCCGTTCGCCTCGGTTGGGCGGTTTTGGGCGCGCCGCCTACACCAATTCGGTCGCCGCTTCGCTCTTGCTGCGCCGGATGGCCCAGCCGAGCGCCGCCAGCAGCACGACCCCGACGATGACCGTGCCGACGCTGATCCCGTGATACAGCACCGCAATCGGCGCGACGATGACGGAGACCAGATTCACGACCTTGATCATCGGGTTGAGGGCCGGGCCGGCGGTGTCCTTGAGCGGGTCGCCGACCGTGTCGCCGACCACCGCCGCCTTGTGGCGCTCGGAGCGTTTACCGGTGTTCTTTTCTAGGTCACGGGGCTCATCCTCCACCACCTTCTTGGCGTTGTCCCACGCGCCGCCGGCGTTTGCCATGTACACCGCCAGCAACTGGCCGGAGATGATGATGCCGGCCAGGAAGCCGCCCAGCGCCTCGACGCCCAGGAACAGGCCTACCAGGATCGGTGGCACCACTCCCAGTAACGCGAGCGAGATCAGCTCCTTTTGCGCCGCCAGGGTGGAAATCGAGACAGCCTGCCGGTAATCGGGCTCTTTGAACTTGGGCGAGTGCCTCGGCTCCAGCACGCCGCTGCGGAATTGCCGGCGCACTTCATCCACGATCAGGCCGGCGGCGCGGTTCACTGCGCCGATCGCCAGCGACGAGAACATCCACGGCAGCGCGCCGCCCAGCAACATCCCGATGAAGACCTCCGGCACCGAGACGCGAATGCCGGTCTCGATAAAGAGACGGGTGAAAGGCAGTGTTTCTTCGGCGGCCCGCGCCATCACATTCGCCGATTCCTGGACGCGCGTCACGTCGGTGATGTACGAGCCGAACAGGGCCACCGCCGCGATCACCGCCGAGCCGATGGCCACGCCTTTGGTGATGGCTTTGGTCGTGTTGCCGACCGCATCCAGGTCGGTCATGATCCGGCGCGCTTTCTCATCCATCGCGGCCATCTCGCCGATGCCGTTGGCGTTGTCCGAGATGGGGCCGAAGGAGTCCATCGCCACGTTGTTGCCGGTCAGGGTCAACATGCCGATGCCCGTCATCGCCACGCCATAGAGCACATAGGCCACCTGCTGTTCGGGCGTCTGGCCCACCCCGGAGAAGATCACCACCGAGGCAAAGATCGTGCCGGCGATGATCACCACCGACCAGACGGCGCTTTCCTTGCCCTGCACCATGCCGGAGAGGATGGTGGTGGCCGGCCCGCCGCGCATGGATTTGACGATGTCCTTGACCGGCGCGTTGTGGGTGCCGGTGAAGTATTCGGTGACGCGCTCGATCAGGATCGCCAACACGACACCGGCCACCACCGCCAACACGGGCCGCCACCAGCCGCCGGGGATTTCGCCCAGGGCTGTTTGGCCACCGACCACACTCATGTAATACCAGCCGGCCGCCGCGAACATCACGACCGACATGCCGGCAGCGTACAGAAAACCGCGGGAGATGGCGCGCATGGCGTCGCCGCCCTGTTCCTTCTCCGGAGTCCGCACCAGGTAGGTGCTGATAATGGAGGAGAACACGCCGATGCCGCGCACGACCAGCGGGAAGACGAACCACCCATTGTGGCCGGTGATGGCCGTCAGCGCCAGGCCGAGGATCAGGCCGGAGACGATCGTGACCTCGTAGCTTTCGAAGATGTCGGCGGCCATGCCGGCGCAGTCGCCCACGTTGTCGCCGACCAAGTCGGCGATGACGGCGGCGTTGCGTGGGTCGTCCTCCTCCAGCCCCTGCTCGACCTTGCCGACCAGGTCAGCACCGACATCGGCGGCCTTCGTGTAAATGCCGCCGCCCACGCGCATGAAGAGGGCCAACAGCGTGCCGCCGAAGCCGAAACCCAACAGCGCATCCGGGGCGGCCTTGCCGAGAAAGATGAAGATGATCGTGCCGCCGAACAGGCCCAGGCCGTCGGTCAACATACCGGTGATGGTGCCGGCGCGGTAGGCGATGCGCGTCGCACCGGAGAACGTCTGGCGCGCCTCCGCCGCTACCCGGACGTTGGCCTCCACCGCCATGCGCATGCCGATCTGGCCGACGGCCAGGGAGAAGCCCGCGCCCATGACGAAGGCGATCGCCCGGGCGAACGCGACGATCAGCGTGACCTGGGCGGTGTCCGTGATGTTCAGTTTCTCGAAGTGCTCGACGGCTTCACGCGTGGGGGGGACGATGTAAACCGAGAAGAACAGCGCTACCGTGAGCACGACGATCAGCGGTAGGATGGCGCGAAGCTGCCGGGTGAGGTAAGCGTTGGCCCCGTCTCGGATCCAGCCCCAGATTTCCTGCATTTTGGCCGTGCCTTTGTCGTGACGCAGGATTTGCTGACGCAGGAATACGGCGTAGCCCAGGCCGAGGATGGAGATGGTGAGCGTGGCGTAGATCGCGGCCTGCTCAAAGGGTGTCAGGTCTCCCATGTTTGGGTGTGTCTCCTGGAAAAATTAAAAATCACAGGCGCCGCCTGTGTGAGTGATTGCCTTTTAAGCTTACCCGACGGTGTGGAGATGCATAGGGATGCCCCACTTGGGGTGGGCAACGCGCGGGATTTTACTCCCCAGACAGGGGATGTGCAAATCTATTAATGTCGCATGAATGCCGCTTGACGTGACTGGGACGAACTTGTATAGTCTCTATGCTATGTAGACTCACCCGGAGCACCCAGTGTAGCCTGCTGCACTGTGTGCTCCTTGTTGTGTATGATTTTGTATCGGCAGACCGCCGACCCACTCATCTCCTAACCCGCCATGATCCAGGTCGAGGACCTTACCAAGCGTTACGGCGAGCGAACCGCCATTGACAAGCTGACCTTTCACGCCAAAAAGGGTGAGATCGTCGGCTTCCTCGGCCCGAACGGGGCCGGCAAGACCACCACGATGCGCATCCTAACCGGTTTCATGCCGCCGTCGGAAGGCTCGGGGCGCGTGGCCGGCTTCGACTTGCTAACCGAGTCGCTCGAAGTGCGCAAGCGCGTCGGCTACCTGCCGGAGAGCGTGCCGCTGTACCCCGAGATGACCGTGGTGCAGTACCTGGACTTTATGGCCGAGCTGCGCCAGATCCCCAACCGGGCAGACCGAGTGGATGAGGTCATGGAGATCGTGCGGATTGACGACCGCGCCGAATCTTACGTCGGCAACCTGTCCAAGGGCCTGCGCCAGCGTGTCGGATTGGCCCAGGCGCTGCTCCACAAGCCGGAAGTGCTGATCATGGACGAGCCGATGGACGGCCTCGACCCGCAGCAACAAAAGGAAGTCAAGGCCCTCATTCGTGAGATCGGTAAAGAGCAAACGGTCATGCTGTCCACGCACATGCTGGCGCACGCGCAGGAGTTGTGCAACCGCGTCATCATCATCGCCGGCGGCCGGATCGTGGCCGAGGACACTCCCGAGCGCCTGAGCACGCAAATCGCGGGCGGAGGGCGTATCCACTTGCAGATAGAGGGCGATGGCGACGGCCTGGTCGAGGCATTGCATGCGGTCTCGGGTGTGGTGGGTGTGCGGCGCGTCAGCGAAGACCGGTTCGAGATCGAGACGGCGCCCGGCGCGGATGGCCGCGCTCGGGTCGCGCACGCCGTCGTCACCGGCGGCTGGCGCCTGCTGGAGCTGCATCGCGACAAGGCCAGCCTGGAGGAGATCTTCCTAGAATTGACAAAGGATGAAAAAGTCGCCGCGCCAGCCGTTTCACCCGTCGAAGAAAAACAATCCGCCTAATAGGTTGACGTCGAACGGAGACGGCGATCAACTACGCCCGACGCAACCCATTTGAGTTATGCGTAACGCCTGGACTATCGCCAAACGTGAGTTCAACCATTACTTCGTCTCCCCGGTCGCCTACGTGGTGGCCTTTGCCCTGTTTCTCGTCCTGGGCATCATCTTCAACTTCAACTTTGCCACCAGCGCCTTAGGCGGTTTCGGCGGCCCGCCCCAGGTGACGCAATGGGTGTTCGGCCCGTTCGTCACGCTGGTGCTGTTCCTGACACCGGGCCTGACCATGCGCCTGCTGGCCGAGGAACACCGCACCGGCACCATGGAGTTGTTGCTGACCGCGCCGATCAAGGAATGGGAGCTGGTGACCGGCAAGTGGCTGGCCGCCGTGGCCTTCATGTGCGTTATCCTGTTCATCAGCGCCATCTACTTCGTGATCGGCAACGCCATCACCGACCCGGGCCTGGATTGGGGCGTGGTCGGCTCGGCGTATGTGGGCTTCCTGTTGCTGGTCGCGGCGCTGATGGCCATCGGCGTCTTCACCTCCAGCTTGTTTGCCAACCAAATCGCGGCCTTCTTCGCCACCTTCGCCATCACGCTCGGCCTGTGGCTCGTCGGGCTGTTTGCGCCCCAAGGCGAGACCGGCGTCTTTGCCGAAGTCGTTCGCTATCTCGATATCTCCGGCCACTACTACGATAACTTCATCAGGGGCGTCCTCGACCTGAGCAGCGCGTTGTACTTCGTCTCGGTGATCGTGCTCTTTCTGTTCCTCACCGCCCGGGTCGTCGAGTCGCGGAGGTGGCGATGAGACGAATGAACCTGGATTTGAAGGAATTTGCGCCCTGGGCCGTCGGCGTCGGCGTCTTTGGCCTGCTGGCCGCCGGCGTGCTGTGGCTGCTCTACCGCCAGTTCAATGTCAGCGTGCAAGTCAGCCTGATCGTGGGATTGCTGGCCTTTGTGGCAGCGATCCTGTTCCGGCCCGGTGCGGTGAGTGCCTGGGCGCAGGGCCGGCAGGCGCGCTACGGCGCCAACACGGCGCTGATGGTCGGCGCCCTGCTGGGCATCCTGGTGCTGCTCAACTACATCGTCGCCCGCCTGCCGCTGGAAGCGCGCCAGCGCGACGTGAGCGAGGGCAGCGTGAATACCCTGCCGCCGGAGGCCATCGAGGCGATGAAGGCCGCGCCCGGCCCGGTGCGTGCGGTCGGCTTCTACACCAGCCGGCTGGCTTCATCGCAAGAGTCCACCCGCCAGACGCTGGAGAAATTCCGCGCCGTTGATCCGGACAAGCTGTCTTACGAGTTTGTGGACCCGGAGACCAACCCGGTGCGGGCGCGCGAATACGGCGTGTCGCGCGACGGCACGCTCTTCCTGGAGAGCGGCGCGCAACGTGAAGAGATCCGCATCGTCAGTGACTCGGAAATTGCCAGCGCCCTGGTGCGCTTCGCCCAGCCCGAACAGCGTGTGATCTATGTGACCTCCGGGCGCGGTGAGAAGGGCCTGGAGGCGGGGCAGCAACAAGAGACGAGCATGTCGGTCGTCGCCGATCTGCTCAAGAAACAGAACTACGAATTGCGGCCGCTCAACCTGCAACTGACCGACACCGTGCCCGCCGACGCGCGCGCGCTGATCGTGGCCGGGCCGCAGCAGCCGCTGCCCCAGGCCGACGTGGACAAGATTGCGCAATACCTGACCCGCGAGCGGGCGTCCCTGGTGGTCCTGTTGGACCCGACGGCGCAGACCCAGGGCGCGCGCGCGACCGAGCCTGACCCGCTGGTGCAGTACCTGAGCGCAACCTGGGGCGTGACCGCGCGCGGCGACGTGGTCACTGACTTCGTGCGCAGCATTCAGGGCCAGCCCTTGTGGATTGTGGCGAGCCGTTACGGCACCAGCCCGATCACCGACCGCCTGCAGAACTTCGCCACCTTCTTCCCGATCGTGCGCAGCCTCGAGTACACGACGACCGCGCCAAGCCTGACCACATCCCTGTTGGTGGAGAGCAGTGATCAGGCCTGGGGTGAGACGGACATCGGCAGCCTCAACAGCCCGACCGGGCCGGCGTTCGACGGCGCCGATGTGGCCGGCCCGCTGGCGCTGGGCGTCGCCGTCGAGAACACCCAGACCCGGGGTCGAGTGGTCGTCTTTGGCGACTCGGAGTTTGCATCCGACGCCTTTGCCAACGAGTTCGCCAACTCCAACTTGTTCGTCAACAGCGTCAACTGGGCGACCCAGGATGACACGCTCATCAACCTGACGCAACGCACGCCGCCGCGCCGCTCACTGCGCGCCATTGATGCGCTGACCGGCAACATGATCCTCTTCGTCACCGTCATTGCCCTGCCGGCGCTGGTGCTGGTTGCGGGCGGCGTCGTCTGGTTCCAGCGCCGTCGGCACACATGAGTCGCAACACCACCCTGATCCTGCTCGGCGTCTTCGCCCTCCTGCTGCTCTACGTCCTGGCAACCCAGAACGCCGCGCCTGCGGCGGCGACCGCCACGCCCACGCCGGCGCCAACGAGCGCCACTACCGGCCCGGTGTGGACTGGCGTAACCGGCGACCAGGTGCTGAGCGTGCGCGTGACCGACCGCGCAGTCAACCGCAGCGTTGCGTTCGACCGGGCTTCGGCGGAAGCAAGCTGGTCGGTGACTGAGCCGGAGGCGCGACCCGCCGATCAACTGGCGGCTGCCAACAACGTCGCCACGCTCGTCAACCTCCAATTCCGCAATCTCATTACAGGAACGTCCGACCTGTCGGCGTTTGGCGTCCTCAGCCCGACGCACACCCTGGAGATCGGCCTGACGGATGGCCGGACTTTGAAGCTGGTCGTCGGCGACAAAACCGTGACGGGGACCGATTATTACGTCATGCGCGAAGGTGATGCGGCGGTGCTCGTAGTGAACGGTTTTTCGCTGGAGCCTGTGCTGGGCTGGCTGGATAACCCGCCGTACCTGCCGCCGACCGCCACACCCGAGCCGACCACCGCGCCTGCTCCAGAAACCAGCCCGCCAAGCCCAGGCACCGTCTCACCATAAAGTAACTTGCAAGACCACAGGCCTGGCTGAATTTGACATTCGCCAGGCCTGATTGTTTGTTATTGGTAGATTCTGTTGCATTATTTGTAAAACAAGGATATTCTCTTACTGCTATGGCAGTACCTAAGAAATCCAAATCTCAACCAAATAAAACGCCTGCCAGGCCGGTTGCGCCCACGCCGCCGGCGCGCTCGTTGGTTGGCAAAAAACGGGCGCCGGCGATTTCCCTGCCGCGCCCGAGGCGTTCCTCCAAGGACGACCTCTATGAGTCGAACTCCCTGCTGGCCGAACTGACTCACGATGATGAGAAGCTGGGCAACAACGGCGCGTCGGAGGAATTTGGCGTCGAGGAAGAATACAGCGCCATCCAGCAATTGCTCGATGTCGGCAAACAGAAGGGCTTTGTCACTTACGACGACATCCTGCGGTTCTTCCCGGAAGCGGAGCGCGATGTCGAGCAGCTGGATGAAGCCCACGCGGCCCTGCTGACGGCCCGCATCGAGGTGATTGACAGCGTTGATGTGGACGAGCCGTCCGACGAGGACATGGAGGAGACCGAGGCCGAGATCGAATCTGAGCTGTCTCAGGCGGACGAGGACGACTCTTACCTCTCCGCCATTGACGCCGACGACACCATCGGCCTGTATCTCAAGGAAATCGGGCGCGTGCCGCTGCTGACGGCGGCGGAGGAGGTCTCGCTCGCCAAGCGCATCGAGAAGGCCAAATTCGCCCGTGAACGGCTGGTGAGGGGCGGCGTCACGGCTAAGAAGCGCAAGGACCTGGAGCTGCTCATCTCCGACGGCATGGCCGCCCGTGAACACCTGATCACGGCCAACTCCCGCCTGGTCATCAGCGTCGCCAAGAAGTACATTGGTCGCGGCGTGCCCTTCCTCGACCTGATCCAGGAGGGCAACATCGGCCTGATCCGGGCGGCCAAGAAGTTCGACTACCACCGCGGGCACAAGTTCAGCACCTATGCCACTTGGTGGATTCGCCAGGCCGTCACCCGTGCCATCGCCGACCAGGGCCGTACCATCCGCGTTCCCGTGCATATGGGTGACCAGATCAATAAGATGCTGCGCGTCTCGCACCAACTCACCCAGGAACTGGGTCGCGAGCCGAGCATCGAGGAATTGGGCGACGCTCTTAAGGTCACCCCGAAGAAGGTCGAGTCCATCATCCAGATCGCGCGCCGTCCGCTCTCGCTGGAGACGCCGACCGATGAAGAGGAGGACTCGGTGCTGGGCGACTTCATTGAGGATGAGGACTCGCCGGAGCCGGTGGAGATCGCCACGCGCAACCTGCTGCGTGAGCAGATACAGGAAGTGCTCAACGGCTTGCCGCCGCGCGAGGTGCGCATCCTGCAGCTGCGCTATGGCTTGCTGGATGGGGAAAGCTACACCCTGGAAGAAGTGGGCAAGAAGATGGGCGTAACGCGAGAGCGCGTGCGCCAGATCGAGGCCCAGGCCCTCAGTCGCCTGCGCCACCCGACACATCGCCGCAAGCTGCGCGACTATCTCCGCGAATGACCCGGAGGCCGCCGATGAGGCGGCCTTTTGATTCGGTTGGTGTTCCCTTCCCAA
This sequence comes from Anaerolineae bacterium, assembly GCA_037442085.1. Taxonomy (GTDB): domain Bacteria; phylum Chloroflexota; class Anaerolineae; order Anaerolineales; family UBA6663; genus JANWXR01. The sequence continues at coordinate 23,338 of JBBIQY010000044.1, read as the reverse complement.
CCCTAATTGACCGCCGCCCGCGCTGTTCCCTATAATCGCGCTGATGTTCGTCCGACTGCAGCGGCTGGCGGTTTTCCTGATAGCAGCGGATGCGCTCGTGACTCAGAGCGCGCTCATCGGCGCCGACTTTCTGCGCCGCTACCTGCCCTTCGGCGAGGCGCTGGGAAGCCGCGCCGACGTTTACCTCCTCAACCCCTGGCTTCACCTCGGCGTCGGCGTCATTTTCTTCGTGACGTTCTGGGCGTTGTCCGTTTACAATGTGCGGCATGGCGCAACCCTTGCCGGCCATCCGGCCGGTCTGCTCCGCGCCTTGTTCGTGGCCACGTTTGTCTTCGCCGGCTTCTTGTACTTCACCTTCCGCGACGTGCCGCGACTGCTGGTCGTCTACTTCTTCTTTCTGGAGCTGGCCGGCCTAGCCGGGCTGCGCCTCGCCGTCGGCTTGCGTTTGCGCCACCAGCGGCGGCAGGGTCGTGCCATGATCCGCGTGCTGGTGGTGGGCACAGGCGAGATGGCCGTCAACGTCATCGCCGCGCTGCGCCGCTGCCTCGGCGACACCGCACTCATCGTCGGCTGCGTGGACGATCACGCCCGGGCCGGCCCGGAGGGCCTGCCGCTGCTCGGCCGGTTGTGCGATGTGCCCGGCCTGGTGCGCGCGCAGCGCGTGGATGAAGTGATTGTGGCGCTGCCGATTGAGGAGTACGCCGCCGTCGAACGGCTGGAGTACGCCCTGCTGACTGAGCCGGTGCGCGTGCGGCTGGTGCCCGATTACTTCCGGTTGGTGTTCGTCCAATCCTCCGTCGAGATGCTCAGCAACATCCCCCTGATCGGCCTGCGCGAGCCGCGCATCACCGGCTTGGCCTGGGGCGTCAAGCGGCTGTTCGACATCGTGATGACGCTGCTGTTGCTCATCCCCGGCCTGCCCTTGATGGGCTTGATTGCGCTGTGGATCAAGCTGGATTCGCCGGGGCCGGTGATCTTCAGCCAGCGGCGCGTGGGCGAGAACGGGCGGTTGTTTGCCATGTACAAGTTCCGCACCATGCACGTCGGCGCGGAGGCGCGCCGTCCGACGCCTCGGCTGGATGCGCTGGGCCGGCCCATCCACAAACAAGCGGACGATGACCGGGTCACGCGGGCCGGGCGCTGGCTGCGGGCCTTCAGCCTGGACGAGCTGCCCCAGTTCTTCAACGTCCTCAAGGGTGAGATGAGCCTGGTCGGCCCGCGCCCGGAGCAAGAGTTCATCGTCGCGGCTTACGAGCCGTGGCAGCGCCAGCGGCTGGCCGTGCCGCCGGGCATCACCGGCTGGTGGCAGGTGAATGGCCGCAGTGACCTGCCGATGCACCTCAACACTCACCTGGACTTATACTATATCCGCAACTACTCTCTCTGGCTGGATCTGGTCATCCTGTGGCGGACGCTGGGCGCGGTGCTCAGCCGGCAGGGAGCGTACTGAAAAGGCTGAAGGATGGGCCGTGATATTGGCGGTTGATCCGTCCGCCCTGACTTTTCTGAAAGGCTGTAGCTGTGAACTTTGACTGGGCTTCCAAGCGGGTGGTCGTTACCGGCGGCGCGGGCTTTTTGGGTCAGCATATCGTGGCACGCTTGCGAGCCGTCGGCTGCCGCGAGGTCTTCGTCCCGCGCCAGGCCGACTGTGACTTACGCGAACGGGACAACATCCAGCGTCTGTATGCCGAGGCGCGCCCGCACCTCGTCATCCATGCTGCCGGCCATGTCGGCGGCATCGGCGCCAACCGCGCTCATCCGGCCGAGTTCTTCTACGACAACCTGATGATGGGGGTGCAGCTTCTGCACGAGGCCTGGCGCGCGGGCGTTGAGAAGTTTGTTGCCATTGGTACCGTCTGCGCCTACCCCAAGCACACGCCGATCCCGTTCCGCGAGGACGACCTGTGGAACGGCTACCCGGAGGAGACCAACGCGCCCTACGGCTTGGCGAAGAAAATGCTGCTGGTGCAGTCGCAGGCGTACCGGCAACAATACGGCTTCAATTCCATCTTTCTGCTGCCCGTGAACCTGTACGGCCCCGGCGACAACTTCGACCCGGAGAGTTCGCACGTCATCCCGGCGCTGATCAAGAAGTGTCTAGACGCCCGGGCGCGCGGCGAGCGCGAGATCGTGGTCTGGGGGGACGGCTCGCCGACGCGCGAGTTCCTGTATGTGGAAGATGCGGCAGAGGGCATCGTGCTGGCCGCCGAGCGCTATGACTCTAGTGAGCCGGTCAATCTCGGCAGCGCCTTCGAGATCAGCATCAAGGAGCTGGTGCACACCATCGCGCGCGTAACCGGTTATGAGGGCGGAATCGTCTGGGACACGACCAAGCCCAACGGCCAGCCACGGCGCAAGCTGGACACGACCCGCGCCGAGCGGGCGTTTGGCTTTCGCTCGCACACCAGCTTTGAAGAAGGGCTGCAGAGGACGGTAGCGTGGTATCGGGCTGTACGCCCAGTACTGCAAACCGACTCTTGGCCAGGGTGAATGGCGCCCTGTTGCCTATCCTGTGCACAGCATGAATACGAGCTGGCTTCAAGTACGCCACTGGCTGGCGCTGACTCTGGGCCGTGTCGTGCCGGCGACCGATAGTCAGCGCCGATATACGCGCATTGTGCAGACCGCGTTGACAGCACTGGCGAGCCGAGGTGTGAGCATGGCCGTCGCTTTCCTGACTGTGCCCCTCACCGTGCGTTATCTGGGTGACGAGCGTTACGGACTATGGGTGATTATCAGCACGATCCTGAGCTGGCTGGCCCTGGCCGACATCGGCCTGGGCAATGGCCTGATCAATGCCGTGGCCGAAGCCGATGGCCAGGGCCGAAGAGATCTGGCCCAGCGTTATGTGGCAACGACGTTCTGGTTGCTGGTTGGTATCGCGGCAATTCTGGGCCTGGCACTCGGCTTGGCCTGGCCATGGTTAGATTGGAACGCGTGGCTGAATGTTGCCTCCGAGCTAGGCCGGGCTGAACTTAGCCCGGCCTTGGCTCTAGCGACTGGCCTGGCTTTGGTGAACCTGCCACTGGCGGTATCTGGCCGGGTGCTCACCGCCTATCAAGAGGGCACGCTGGCGAACTATTGGACGGCCGCGGGAAGCCTGCTTGGCCTAGCAGGCCTATTGATTGCAACCCAATCGCAGGCTGGCCTGCCCGCTCTGGTGTTAGGGTTCTCGGGTGCCCAGACCCTGGCCGCGGTGCTGAGCACGCTCTGGTTGTTCGGCCGGCACAAGGCCTGGTTGCGGCCACGCCTATTAAGCGTGAGGCTTTCCCAGTCCCGACGCTTGATGCAGACTGGCGTTGAATTCTTTCTACTCCAGATCGCGGCGCTGGTACTGTTTCAGACTGATAATTTAGTCATCGCGCGCTTTGTAGGGCCGGAGGCGGTCACCGGTTATAACATCACTTATCGCCTCTTCGGCACCTTGGCGCTGCTGCACAGCCTATCCCTCGCGCCGTTGTGGCCGGCGTATGCTGAGGCGGCGGCCCGCAGCGACTGGGCCTGGGTCCGACGCACTCTTAGGCGCACGCTGATCGGCGGGATGGCAACAATCACGCTGGCGCTGGTCGCCCTGGGCCTGCTGGCCGACCCGTTGATCTGCTTGTGGACGGTAGGCGCCGTATCCGCTTCGCCCGCGCTGGTGTGGCTCATGGCGGCCTGGGCCTGGTTATGGGCCTGGGGTAATACCTTCGCTTTTCTGCTCAACGGCCTGGGCCACATCCGCTTTCAGATGGGCATTGGCCTTGTCCAGGCGGTGGTCAACCTGGCGCTCTCCATTCTCTGGGTGCAGACCTATGGTGTGATCGGTGTTATTGCTGCAACGGTGGTGACTTATGCGGGGATCATCGGCTGGATAGCCCCGCTGAACGCGTGGCATATTCTCCGCCGGGTGGCCAAGGTACAGGCGTGAGGAAACAAGGGCAATTCGCGGGGCGGTAAAGCTCAGGGCTGAGGATATGGTTTCAGTGATCGGTAGAAGTCAGCGATTAGCCCGACTGCTCATGTTGTGTCCAAGAGCATTTGCAGCCGAACGCTATGCGGCCAGGCATGACTTCCCAGGCAAAGCATTCGATATCTATGGCCGCCAATTGGCTTGGCGCTTATTAGCTCGGGGCCGGACGGCAGGCTTGAGTTATCTTATCAACCCCGTTTCGTTGACACGCTATTTCGAGTTCGACTTTGCCCGACGTTGGCTACCGTCCTTTTCGTTGGCCCTCGACGTGAGTTCTCCACGGCTGTTCAGCTATTTTGTCGCCGAACAATGGCCCAATTGCGCCATCGAAATGATCAACCCGGATCGTAACGATGCCGCCCACAGCGCGCGTCTGGCAGATGCGTTGGGGATCGCCAATCTTCAGGTGGACACCCGCGATGTTGCCCGGTTGGCTGAAGTCCCAGCGCGCTTTGATTGTATCTGGTCTTTGTCGGTCATTGAGCACATCGCCGGGCCGTATGATGATCGTGAAGCCATGCGCTGGCTCTATGCAGCGTTGAAACCAGGGGGGCGACTGATAATCACTGTGCCAGTAGATCGGCAAGCGTGGGATGAATATCGCTCCGTCAACTATTATGGCACGCAGGCTACAGCCGGTGCACACGGCTACTTTTTTCAACGCTTTTATGATTATGATTCGCTGTATCAGCGTTTGATTGAGCCAACCGGGCAAGCACCGCAGTGCTTGCAATGGTTTGGGGAAAGGGAACGCGGGCGCTTTGTCGCTTATGTGCAACGCTGGCAGCGCGATGAGTATGCGTGTACGGTGGATGATGTGCGTGAATTGATTGACCATTATACGGAATATGATTCCTGGGAGGCTATGCCGGGCGCCGGGGTCTGCGGTTTGGTGATTGAAAAGCCGTACTTGGCCTCAGATGACCGCCGGGTTCTCGGGAAATGACCCGACCACAAAAACCTTTACGCATCGTGCTGGATGCGCGCCTGCCAGGCGGACAATCCGGTGGCGTGGAACAGGCCATTGTGGGTCTGGCTTATGGCTTATCGCATCTTGATGACGGCGAGGAAGAGTATTACTTCCTGACTTTGCCCGACCACGATGAGTGGTTGAAGCCCTATGTGTCCGGGCCATGTCACATCGTGACTGCGCCTTTGACCACAACCCCCAAGACGTTGCGGGAATGGTTGAAGACTTTCCCTTGGTTGCGTTCACTGTGGCAACGTCTAACGCCGTTCATCGGGCCGGCAGCTGTCCGCGTGCCCCGATCCGACGGCTACATCGAAGCTCTACAGGCTGACTTGATGCACTTTACCTTCCAAGCCGGCTTCTTCACTCACATCCCGACGATCTACCAACCGTGGGATATGCAGCACCGACACTTGCCACACTACTTTTCGGCTCATGAGCGGTTGACGCGCGAAGTGGTCTACACTACCTTGTGTCGTCAGGCGCGCCTAGTCATTGTGGCTTCATCGTGGACACGACGCGACATCATCAAGCAGCTCGCTCTACCAGAGACACTCGTTCATGTCGTGCCCATGGCGGCACCGCTGATCACTGCGAAGTCACAAGCGACACAGTTCCCAGCGGGATTGCCTGAGACCTTTGTGCTGTATCCGGCCCAGACTTGGCCACATAAAAACCATTTGGCATTACTCGATGCCTTGGCAATTTTGCGTGATCAAGAGGGCCTGTGGCTACCATTAGTCTGTATCGGGAGAAAGTATCCACCCTTCTTTCCGCGACTCGAGAGACGTGTACGCGAGTTGCAGCTGGACGACCAGGTTTTTTTTACGGGCTTCCAATGGCCTACCACCGAGTTTTATGCGCGGGCGCGGTGCGTCGTGTTTCCCTCACGGTTTGAAGGCTTTGGTATGCCGGTGATCGAAGCCTTCGAGGCCGGTGTGCCATTGGCTAGTTCGAACGCCACCTGCTTGCCTGACCTGGTAGGTAAGGCTGGCTTGCTTTTTGATCCCGATGACGTTCACGCAATAGCCGCTGCGCTCAAGAAACTGTGGTTCGATGAGCCGTTACGGACCGCACTTATTGAACGCGGGCGGATACGCGCCCGTCATTTCTCGTGGGAACGGACGGCGCGCTTATGCCGTGCGCACTATCGTCAACTTGTACTCGGTGAAATAAGTTCGGCTGACAGAGACATGCTCGATGCGCCTCCAATCGTATAAGAACTTATCTCTAAACCTGTGCCCATCGCATGATTTTTCGCGAAAACCAGCGATTCCTGCGCTGGAACGCGAGGTTTAAGGATAGGCTTTAAAGGATGTCGGCTGCTTGCAATTGCCATTCTTCCACCCTCGTGAGCGATTCTTATTTGCCCCGCCTCTCCATCATCACCCCCTCCTTCAACCAGGCGCAGTTCCTCGAGGGGACGCTGCGCTCGGTGCTGAACCAGGGCTATCCCAATCTCGAATACCTCGTCATTGACGGGGGCTCGACCGACGGCAGCGTTGAGATCATTCAGCGCTACGCTGACCGGCTGGCTTACTGGGTAAGCGAGAAAGACAACGGTCAGTCGGACGCGATCAACAAGGGCCTGGCGCGCGCCACCGGTGAGATCGTGGCGTGGATCAACTCCGACGACACCTACCTGCCGGGGGCTTTTCGTGCCCAGGTGGGCTATCTGTGCGCGCATCCGGAGGTGGATGTGGTGTATGGCGATTGCGTATACACCGACGCCGACGGCCAACCACTGCAGAACGCTTATGGTCGTCCATTCTCCTTGACCGAGCTGCTGCGCTTCACCATTCCCTATCAGCCGACGCTGTTCATGCGCCGCACGGTCATCGAGCGCGCCGGGCTGCTTGACCCGGCCTATCACTATGCAATGGATTCTGAATACTGGCTGCGCCTGCATGCCGGCGGCGCACGCTTTGACTATCATCCGCAACTTGTCGCCACCTATCGTCTGCATGGTACGTCGAAGACGACCTCGGGGATTCAACGCATGCATGCGGATTGGGAGCGGTTGATTGACTACTACGCATTGGCACCGGAGAAAGCGGCCCTGCTCGCCGATGCGCGCCTGCAGACGGCGATGCGCCTGGCCGAACAGGGAGAATGGCGCGAGTCGTGGCGTTATGCGGCCTCGGCGGGTGCATTGCGCCCAAGGCTGCTCGCCTATGCGGCCACTGTCCTCGAACGCCTGACGGGCCTGCCGGCATATCGTGCGCCGCTGAAGTGGTGGATGCAGCACAAGCGACGAGGCTGAACGTGCGCATCGGGCTGGAAGTCTCGGCGGCGCAGTTCAACGCGGCGGGTACAGCGCGTTACAGTGTTGAGCTGGCCCGCGCCCTGCAGCATGGCGAGTTTGCAGATTGTGAGTTTATCGAGGTGCGCGCTGGCGAGAGGCGCACGCCCGACCCGGGCCTGCGGCGCAAACTGTTCGTGCTGTGGTGGGAGTGGGTCTACTGCCCGCTGATCCTGCCGCTTCGCGCGCAGCAGTTACGCCTCGATCTCCTGCACTGCACCGCGCCGATGCTAATCCCGACGCGACAGCGGATAATCGCGACGCTGCATGATGTCATCCCGCTGTCGCATCCACACTGGTTCCCGCCGGTGATGCGCTGGCGTTTGCGGCGCTGGATGGCGAGCGCCGCCAGGGCGCAACACGTCCTCGTCAGCTCGACCTTCACATGCACAGAAGTCATCCGCCACTTGCGGATATCGGCGGAACGCCTGAGTGTGGTTCCGCTCGGCCAGCGCGTCGCCCCGCCGGCATCGTGCCGATGGGATGAGCGTTACTTTCTCACCGTCGGCACGCTTGAGCCACGTAAGAATCTGGCGACGGCGCTGCAAGCCTATGCCAGACTGCGGGAGCATTGTCCCGCTGCACCGCCGCTGAAAGTGGTGGGCGGGCAGGGGTGGGGCGGTGCGCGGGTCGAGGCGCTGCTGGACGAGCTCGATCTGCGCGGCGCAGTTGAGCTAATGGGTTATGTCCCCGATGAAACGCTCTGGCGATTGTACGCCGGCGCAGTTTGTCTGATTTATCCGTCGCTGCAGGAAGGCTTCGGCTTTCCGCCGCTGGAGGCCATGGCCTGTGGTTGCCCCGTCATCGCGGCGAACACAGCCTCGCTGCCCGAGGTGGTGGGCGAGGCCGGGGTGCTGGTGGACCCGCAGGATACCGAGACGATTGCCGAGGCGATGAACCGTGTGCTGATTGACGAGGCCTTCGCCCATGATCTGCGCGTTCGGGGGCGAGCACAGGCTGCCGCCTTCACCTGGGAACGCTGCGCGCGCGAGACGGTGGCCGTGTATCGCCGGGTAATGGAGGCATGAACCTACTCTTTACCCTCACCGCCTATCCGCCCTACCTGGGCGGGGCGCAATTGCACATGCATCAACTGGCGCGGCATCTGCAAGTTCATCATTCAGTCCAGGTGGTCACACAGTGGGATGAACCGCGCCATGACTGGCTGCTGGGGACGACGCTGCGTACACCGCGAGAAGCGCGGCAGTACGAGTTCGAGGGCGTAACGGTTAACCGGGTCACGCTGAGCAGCGCCGCACGACGACGTCTCTGGCCATGGGTGTTGGCCTACTATCCCCTGCAGGGCTGGGCCTTGCCGCGCATTGCTGCAGAGCTGGCCGGGGCCATCGCCCCGTTCGCGGCTGCCGCCGACCTGATTCACAATTGCCGCATCGGGCGCGAAGGGTTGAGCTACGCCTCGTTCCAGTTGGCGCGCCGGCGTGGCGTGCCTTTCATCCTGACGCCGGTGCACCATCCCTGGTGGGGCGGCTGGCTGCACCGTTACTATCACAAGTTGTACCGCGCTGCAGATGCCGTGATCGCATTGACCGAGGCCGAAAAGGAAGAGCTGATCCGCCTGGGTGTGGCGGAGCGCAACGTGTTCGTTACCGGCCACGGCCCTGTCCTGGCCGAGCACGCCGACGGCGCCCGCTTTCGCGCCGACCATCGCCTCGAGGCCTGGCCGCTCATTTTGTTTGTCGGGCAAAAGTATGCTTACAAAGGCCTCGCTACTTTGCTGGCTGCGGCGCCGTTGGTCTGGCGCACCTGGCCGGAGACGCGCTTCGTCTTCATCGGCCCGCGCACCGATGACTCGCGGCGCTTGTTTCGCGCCGTCAATGACCCTCGCCTGATCGAACTCGATACGGTCACCCTTCAGGAAAAGACCGATGCCCTGGCCGCCTGCGATATCTTCTGTCTGCCCTCCACCCAGGAGAGCTTTGGCGGCGTCTTCACCGAGGCCTGGCTTCTGGGTAAGCCCGTTGTCGGTGTAGATATCCCGGCGGTGCGCGCGCTGATCCGCGACGGTGAAGATGGCCTGCTTATTCCACCCCGGCCCCAGGCGCTGGCAGAACGCCTGGTATATCTGCTGGAACACCCTGAGACGCGCCTCGCTCTGGGCGAAGCTGGACGGCGTAAGGTCGAAGCACGCTACACCTGGGAACGCCTGACTGCTTTGACGGAGCAGGTCTATCGGCGTGTTCTGACCGGCGCGGTGCTGGAAGAAAATGGGGTCGGGTGAGATGAGCTTTCAGACGGCTGCCAGCCCGCGCCTCAACCTGCTCGGCGTCCACGTCACCGCCTTTGACCTTACAACCGCCGTGGCCGAGATGGCGCAGGCGGTGCACGAAAACCGGCGCGTCTTCGCCAGCACCTGCCCGGTCTACACGCTGATGCAGGGTCACGAACGCCCGGAGGTGCGCGCCGCCCTCAACGGCGCCGGTTGGGTCACGCCCGATGGCATGCCCGTCGTCTGGGCGCTGAGACTGATGGGCGCGGCGACTGTGGGCCGCGTCTACGGGCCGGATTTGATGTGGGCGCTCACCGAACTCTCCGCGCAGCGCGGTTATGCTCAGTTCTACCTCGGCGGCGCGCCCGGCGTGGCCGACCAACTGGCGCAGGTGATGCAGGCCCGTTTCCCCGGCCTGAAGGTGGCCGGCGCGTTCTGCCCGCCGTTTCGGGAGCTCACCCCGGTTGAAGAAGAGACGATGATCGAACAGGTCAACGCTTCGGGCGCGCACCTCGTCTGGGTGGGCCTCGGTTCGCCCAAGCAGGATTTGTGGATGGCGCGTTACCGACCGCGCCTGACGCCGCCGCTGCTGATCGGCGTCGGCGCGGCGTTCGATTTCTTTACGGGCCGCCAGCCGCAGGCCCCGCGCTGGATGCAGACGAACGGCCTCGAGTGGCTGTTCCGGCTGATGAGCGAGCCGCGCCGCCTGTGGCGACGTTATTTGGTCTATAACCCCAAGTTCATATGGCAACTGGCGTTACAGCTTGCCGGCTTGCGCCGGTATGAGTGACCGGCAGCACGTTGCCGGGATAGGGGCGCGGATACCGTTGCTCGGAAGTCAGCGCACGCGGGAGTATGCTCTGGCCGCCGCCCTGTTTGGCCTGGCGGCCGTCATCTTCGCTCACGGCGCACAACAGCTTCCCATCGAGGCGTTGGGCTTCGGCTTCGACTGGCGCCCTTACTGGGCGGCGTTCCAAACCGGCTGGCCCGTGTATCCGGCAACGACCTTCAACCCGCCGTGGACGCTCTTGATGCTCTGGCCCATCGCCGTTTGGCCGTTCGGCGCGAGCTGGGGGCTGCTGGCGTTCCTCACCTGCGCGGTGCTGATCGCCTCCGCGCCGCGGAGGGCTGCCGGCTCGCTGGATGGCGTCGCGGTGTTGGCTCTGCTGCTGTCTTACATGTCCCTCCGCCAGATTGCGGATGGGAACCTGGCCCTGCTCGTGATCGGCGGCTGCGGGTTGCTGCTCTATGGCTGGGAGCGCCAAAAAGTCTGGGCGCTTGTCCTCAGCATCTTGTTGATTACGGCCAAGCCTCAGGAGTCCTGGCTCGTCCTGCTGTGGCTGGTCATGCGGCTTGGCGTTGAGTGGCCGATCGAACGCCGGCTCCGGGTGGCGGCGCTCGTTGCGCTCTTTACCGTGCCCGGTCTGCTCGGGTTGGGCCGCGACTGGTGGCAGGTGCTTTTTCCCTCCGGCCTGAGCCTCTCTGCCCAGCTCGCGCGACCGTTTGCCAATATCAGCCTGGCCGGAGCCGGCGCTTATCTTGGCTGGCCGGCGGCACTGATCGGTTTGGCCTCCGTGGGGATTGGGGCGGTGACGTTTATCCTTTTGTACCGTCGTCGTCCAGAGTTTTCGCCCGCTTCACTTGGCCTGTGCCTGTGTGCGGCGCTGTTGCTCTCGCCTTATGCCAACGAACACAGCGTGGTCACCGTGCTGGCGGTCAGCGTGATCCCGGTGTGGCGACTCACCACCACGCTCAACTGGGGGCTGGCCTGGGTGTTGTGGACCTACCTGCCTTACGCCGCCATGGCGTTGGGCGCGCCGCGCCATCTGCCGGAACCGGCCTGGACGGCCTGGCTGTTGTTGGTTTGGGTGTGGTGCGCGGCCGGCATCTGGCAGCCGCGCGCGCACCGGCCCGGTTCCGCACCGCCCAACCAACCAAGCCCAACCTTCACTGAGACGGCGCTCGGCTAGAATGCGGGGCGCCATGCCCAGGTTCTCCCCATGGTTACACTTCAAGACTGCTGGTGGGCGGCGCTGGCTGGCGCTCGCTCTGCTACTGGCGCTCGGCCTGCGTCTCTGGGTGGCCTGGCAGCCGGTGTCGCTGTTGTTGGAAAAGAACCTGCCGGATGATGCCTACTACTACTTCATGCTGGCGCGCCATACGGTCGCCACTGGCAGCGTGAGCATTGACGGCCTCCACCTCACCAACGGCTTTCACCCCTTGTGGTATGGGCTGCTGTTGCCGATCTTCGGTTGGCCCGGGACATTGGATGATCTGCGGGTTCATCTCGCTTTGAGCCTGGCCGGCCTGCTCGACACGGTCGCGGTCTGGGCCATCGCCCAATTGGCCGCCTGGCTCAGCCGAGGAGAACGAGCCGGGGCAGTCGCTGGACTGCTGTATGCCGTCAACCCCATGGTGATTTTGCAAGCCACGAACGGCCTGGAGACCGCCCTGGGCATGGCCTGTTTGGCTCTCTTCTGGTTGCAGCTCACCGCCTGTCTGGCGGGCGCCACAGATCGCGCGGCCTGGCTGCGGCTGGGGGTGTTGGGCGGACTGATGTTCCTCGCCCGTAGTGATAGCGCATTCTTTCTGGGTTCCAGCCTGTTGAGCGTGATCGCGGCCCTGGGCTGGCGCGTCGGTCTCCGTCGCAGTCTTTGGGTGGGCGGTCTGACCGCGCTGGCGGCGGCTCCGTGGTTTCTTTGGAATCGACTCGCGGTAGGGAGCTGGTTGCAAGAGAGCGGCGTGGCGGTGCCCTATGCTATTCGTATGCGCTACATATTGGCGGGTGACCCCGGCGCCTGGGGTCTGTTGCAGGAGGGCGCGCGGCAAATGGTCGGCGCGAGCCTATGGCTGCGTGGTGACGCTGTGTCTATGCCGTTGCTCGGCGGCGTGATCGTGTGGTGGATTGTGCTCGGGCTGCTGCTTTGGCGCTGGCGCACGACGCCCAATCGGCGGATAGAGGCGCTCACACTGCTGCCGCTCCTCGGCGCCGGGGTGGCGCTCGTTGTTGCTCACGCCGGACTGCGCTGGTATCCGCGGCCGTGGTACTTCACGCCGTTAGCGGCCTTTTTCGCCGTCGCGGCGGCGCTTGGGGTCGCTTCGCTGCGGGTGCGCGCCACCTGGCTCGTCGGCGGCCTGGCGCTCTGGCTGGCGTATTGCGTCGCCGTCGCTGCGCTGATCTGGCAGATCGGCCTCTACCCGTGGCAGCGCGAGATGCGCGCCGCTGCGGATTGGATTGCAGCGACGCCTGCCGGTGACTGGAGCGCCAGTTTCAACGCCGGCATCTACGCCTACTACAGCGGGCGGACGGTGCTCAATCTGGACGGCGTGGTGAACACTGAAGCGTTCCGCGCAGTGCGGGAGCGGGACCTGCTGGCCTATCTGCAAAGGAGCGCCGTAACCTGGCTGGTAGATTACGATCACGCCATTCGGCGCGAGTACGCGCCCTTTATGGGAGCCGGGTATCCGCAGGCCTTGCAAGAGGTGGCGGTGTTGGGCGGGCGGGCAGATGGGCCCCTGGGGCTTCTGCGCGCGTATCGCGTGGAGCCGGCGCCGTGATGACTCGTCAGGCCAAACTGTTGTTGACGAGCGCCGGCCATTCACGTTGGCCGCAACTGCTACTTGCCGGCGCGCTGTTTGCGGTTGCGGTCGGATTGTTCTTGTGGGCCGCGCAGTTTCTGCCGCTGGAGAGTCCGTTTTACGGTTTTGATTGGCGCACCTATTATTACCCGGCGTTGAGCCAGGGCTGGCCCGACTACAACGTCCAGGATGGCATCTACGTGCCGCCCTGGATCATGTTATGGCTGTGGCCGCTTGGCTGGCTGCCCTTTCGCGAGAGCTGGGCCTTACATACGCTGATCACGCTGGCGCTGCTGGTCTTCAGTGCGCCGCGCCGGGCGGATGGCCGGTTGGATGGCGTTCTGCTTGTGGCCTTGCTTGGCTCGCACTGGATGCTGCGGCAGCTTGTGGACGGCAACCTGGCGGGTTACGTGATCGCGGGGTTTGCGCTTTTGGTGAGCGGCTGGCAGTTGAAGTCTCCCTGGCGGATGGCATTGGGGGTGCTGCTGGCGGCCACCAAGTATCAGGAGAGCTGGCTGGCCCTGATCGTGCTGGCCATTTTCGTCTTAAAAGAGTGGCCGCTGCGGCTAACGCTGAAGACGGCGCTGATTGTGCTCGCTCTTACAGCCGCGCCGATGTTGCTGCTTGGGCCGGCCTGGCTGGAGAACCTGTTCGGCAGCTCGCCAGGCGGTGCACCCGGCCTGTCCGAGTTCGGCTCGACCTGGCAATCCATCAGCATCAGCCTGAGTTTTCTGGCCGGCTGGCCGTGGTGGTATGGGCTGGCCTGGCTGGCTGTGCTTGGCGTGACAGGTTGGGCGGTTCGGGCTGCGTGCTGGAAGTTTGATGCGCAACTGGCCGGGCTGCTCATGGCGGCGTCGCTGCTGCTCTCGCCCTACGCCAGCGGCTTGAGTTTGGCGACGCTGGTCTTTGTCGGCATCGCGCCTTTGATCGTGGCTCACCCGCGCACCGGCTGGCTGTTGCTGTTGTTCGCCTATGGCCCGCACCTCACCCGGCTGCTGCGCATTGACTTCGACTGGCCGCTGGTGATGCAGTTCCTGCTGGCGCTCACGGTCTGGACGGCTTTGGCTCTGCACACCTTGCGCGATAAGAGTTTTGCATCGTTCGAATGGTAAGGGCCCTCACCCTCAACCGCCTCGTCATCGCGCTGACCTTTATGGCCATCTTCGCCATGGCGTCACGGGTGTCCGCCGACACGGATACCTGGTGGCACCTGCGCACCGGGCAGTGGATCGTCGCTCACGGCGCGATCCCGCAGACCGATCCGTTTTCGCACACGCGGGCCGGCGCGGTCTGGCGCATTCCCGGCTGGCTGGTACAGGTGCCGCTGTATCTCTTGTTTGCAAACTTTGGGCACGCCGGGCTGAATGTGTTTACCGCAGCGCTGGTGACGCTGACCTTTGCTCTGGTCTATCCGGCGTGCTCCGGCCCGCCGCTGCTGCGCGCTTTTGTGCTGGTGCTGGCAGCCACCGTCTCCGGCATCTACTGGTCGGCACGCCCGCAACTGGTCTCACTCGTTTTGGCAGCGGCGTTTGCGCTGATTCTGTATCGGTGGCGTTGCCCCAATCTCCTTTTAGAGAAGGGGTGGGGGGATGAGGGAGGAACGAGGCCGTCAAATCGCCTGCCCCTGCTTTTGCTGCTGCCGGTGCTGATGGCGCTCTGGGCTAACGCACACGGCGGCTTCGCGATTGGTTTTATCCTGTTGGCGCTCACCTTCAGTGGCGAGGCGATCAAATTCGTGTGGGCCGGGTGGTCTTCGCGCAACACGCAGCACGCCGTACGTCTCACGCCCTTGCTTCAACTCGCCAGCGTCACCCTCCTGTGTGTGCTCGCCGTTGCCCTCAACCCGGCTGGGCCGGAGATGTTGCTCTATCCGTTCAAAACCGTCGGCATCGGCGCGCTGCGCGACTTCATCCAGGAGTGGCAGTCGCCCAACTTCCATGCGCTGGAACAGCAGGCCTTTCTCTGGTTGTTGTTCGCCACGTTTGCCGTGGTCGCGCTCTCGCGCCGCCCGGTAGATGTGACCGACCTGGTGCTGGTGTGTGGCGTGGCTTATCTCGGCTTCCTCGCCGGGCGCAATGTGCCGCTGCTTGCCGTCGTTGCGCCGCCGCTGCTGACGCGCCACGCCGCCGACCTGCTGGCCCGCAACGGCGCCGAGCGGCCTGCGTTCGCCGGCAATGCCGCCCTCAACTGGGTCCTGCTCATCGTGCTCGCGCTCGTGGCCATGCTCAAGGTCTTCACCGTGCTGCCGGCCTCGGTCAACGAGCAGGCAATTGCGAAGGTCTCGCCTGTCGGCGCAGCGGAGTTCATTCGGCGCGCGCGCCCGCCGGGGCCACTCTACAACACGTACAACTTTGGCGGCTATCTGATGTGGGCGCTTTACCCGGAGTATCCAGTCTTCGTGGATGGCCGCACCGATTTGTACGACGATGCCTTTCTGCGCGAGTATCTGCGCGTCTCGCTGGGCCGGCCCGGCTACGAAACCGTGCTCAATCGTTACGGCGTGCGGCTAGTGCTGATCGAGTCTGAGTCGCTCCTCGGCGACCGGCTGAGCGAGAATCCCCGCTGGCGCGAGTTGTACCGCGATGACGTGGCGGTGGTGTATGCGCGCCTTCCTTGACGCCCCTCCCCGTCTCTCGGCCCCGGGCATTTACCTCCTGCGCGAAGCGGCGTTGGTTCTGCTCTGGGCTTACATCATCCTGATCGGCGGCAGTGTGAACGGCCTGGTGGCCTTTCGCCTGCAGGCGCTCTCGGCGGTGCTGATGGCGGTGCTCGGCGGGGCCTGGCTGGGCGGCCTGTTGCTGCGCCGTCGGTCCGTGCCCGGTGTCGGGCTGGAGTGGGCGGCGCTGCTGTTCGTCGGTGCGCAGCTGGTCACCGTGCTGCTCTCGCAGGATGTGCGCCGCAGCCTGCCGCTGCCGGCCCAGGCCGTGGCCTACATCGTCATCTTCTACTGCGCTTACTCTCTGACCCGTTCCGGCTGGCCGGCGGAACTCACCGAAAAGACCCTGCTGATCGTGGGCGGCATCGTCATCGGCCTGTCGGGCGTGGAGCTGGCGCAGCGCTACCTGGGCTGGCTGGCGCTGGTGGCCGGGCAGACCGTCGCGCCGGATTTTCAGTACCGGCTCTACTCGGTGTTCGGCGATGCCAATCTTTTGTCTTCGTTTCTCAATATCCTGACGCCGCTGGCGCTGGCGCGCGCGCTGGTCACCCCCCATCGAGTTGCGCGCCTCTCCCTGCTCGTCTGGCTGGCGGCGGCGCTGGGCGTGCAGGCCTTCACGCTCTCGCGCGGCGGACAGGCCGGGCTGGCCGTGGCCCTCGGCGTTTTGGCCGGGTTGTGGATGGGGGTCGTCTCGGAAACGGCGCGCGCGCGGGCCGAGGCCGTCTGGCGCTGGCTGCGCGCGCACCCGGCTTCGATTCTGGCCCTGGCGGCCATCCTTGTCGCGGCATTCGCCTTCGCGGTGTATCGCGTGCTTACCTTCGAGGGCAGCGCCACGCAGGGGCCGGCGGCTCAGGCGCGCAGCCAGTTCTGGGGCGCGGCCTGGATGGCGTTCACTTCCTCGCCGTTCTGGGGGACCGGGCCGGGCACCTTCCCCACCGACTACATGCGCTACAACTCCGCGCCGCCCGACCGTCTCTATCTGCACGCGCACAGCGTGCCGTTCACCACCGCTGCCGAGTCCGGGCTGATTGGCCTGGGCGCGGTGGCCATCGCAGTTGCGGCAATTGCGTGGGCGTTGTGGCGAGCGCGGCGCAAACCGACTCTCGCGGCGCGCGCACGTTGGGCCGCGGTGGCGGCGAGTTGGGCCGGCTTCCTGACGCACTCGCAGGTGGATGACCATACGCGCTACCTGGCGGTGGCCCTGCCGCTGGCCGTACTGCTCGCTTGCGCCCTGGCCGAAGAGTCTGACCCGCTGCCTGCGCGCGCCGCCAGTACTCCGGCGTGCTTCCATCCGTTGTGGCTGCTCCTCCCCGGCCTGGCCGCTGCGCTGTTCACCGCCTACAGCCTGCGCGCCTACGCGCTCTCGGAGCAGGCGGTGGAGGCCGGGAGCAGTGGCGATTGGGCGCGCGCGGCTCAAGGCTTTGACGAGGCCGCAAACGCCGACCCAGCGCTGGCGTTCTACTGGCAGCAGGCCGGCTATGCCTACGGCTGGCTCGCGGCCGCGGGCGATGCGGCGGCCCTGGAGGCCGGCATCGCACGGCTGGAACGCGGGCGTGACCTGGAGCCGGCATATGCGGTGACGCACGCCAACCTGGCCGCGCTGTACTGGCAGGCAGGCCGCCACGCGGAGGCCCTCGCCGCGATGCAGCAGGCCTCGCAGCTTGCCCCGCTCGCTGCGACCTACCACCTCAATCTCGGCCGGTACGCCGAAGCGCTGAACCAGCCCGATGTGGCGCAGACGGCCTATCAACGGTTTCTTGCGTTGCGCCCCATGAGTGCGGGCTTGAGCTTCTGGACGGAGACCCCGGTGCGCCGCCAGGCGTTGGCGACCTCACTGCCGACGGAGGCTGCGCCGCTGGAGCGCGTGCGGACTCGAATCGCAGCCGGCCAGATCCATGACGCCGAGCAATTCCTGCTTGAGGCCTGGCGCGATAATGCGCAGTTGCCATGGGTCTACGTCGGCCTGGCCGAGGTAGCGCGGGCACGCGGCGACTGGGCGCTGGCTGACCGGCAAATCGAAAATTCGCTTTGGGTGCAGAACGTGCACATCGAGCAGCAGGTGGCGGCGCTGCTGACGGCGGGCGAGATCGCGCTGGCGCAGGGCCGCACGGCAGAAGCTTTGGCCCGCTACGAAAACGTCTGGTGGGCGGTGTCTGAATATGGCTCGCTTGGCTGGGGGTCAGCCGGCTGGACGCCGCACGCGTACTTCGTCTATCAACGTCGCGCTTTGCCGGTGGATGAGCTGCCGCAACTGGCGCGCGCCGACCTCTCGCCGGAGATGGCGCGGCGGCTGCTGCCGCTCGGCGAGCTGCACCTGGCGGACGGCCGGCGCGAAGCCGCCGCCGACCTGTACCGCGCCTTGCTCCGAGTCGAACCGGCGCTGGCTGAGGCCCGCGCCCGGCTGGCGGCACTGGGCCTCACACCGTGACGCGCGACTCGCGGCTGTGGGCCGCCCTGGCCCTGGCTCTCCTCTTCGCTGCCGTGCTGGCCGGCTACTACGCCGTCCACAAACCGGTGACGCCGGCGCAGGCCGCGCATTTGCTGGGCGTTGCGCTCGACCTGGCCGTTGCGCTCTGCCTGGCGACGGTCGGCGGTGCGCTGGGCCTGCGTCTCTTGAAATGGCTGCCATTGGGCGAAGGCAATGCCTTCGGCTTGTGGCCGGGCGAACGCGCAGCGCTGGCCGCGGCGCTGGGGTGGGGTGGGCTGGCCCTGATACTCCTGGCCCTCGGCCTGGCCAGTGCTCTGACGCTGCCGGCGATCGTCGGTCTGGCAGCCGCTGTCCTCCTGCTCTTCTGGCGCGAGGCGCGTAGCTGGTGGGCCGGGGTTGCGCAGGCGGTGTGCGCATTCTGGGGGCCGGGCCTCTGGCCTCGATTATGCGCAGGATATGTCACGGTCACCCTGGGACTCGGGCTCCTGCAGGCGCTGGCGCCGCCGCTGGCCTGGGATGCGCTGGTCTATCACCTGACGCTGCCCCGCTGGTACGCGCAGCTCGGCCATCTGCGCGTGGACCCGGCCTTCGCGTTCAGCGGTTTCCCGCAACTGAACGAGATGTTGTTCACCGCCGCCGATCTGTTGCGCGGCGACATCGCCGCGCAGACGTTGGGCTGGGCTTTCGGCGCAGTGCTGGCGCTGGGCCTGGCCGGGTTTGCCGGACGAACGCTGGGTGCGTCGCACGCGCCGGTCGCGCCCGCTATCCTGTTCTCCGCGCACACCATCGCCATTTCGCTGGCCTGGGCCTATGCCGAGTTTCTGCTGATGGTGTTGGCGCTGGGCGTGGTGATTGCGCTTGACCAATGGCGCAGAGGCGACCATCCGCGCTGGCTGATCGTGGCCGGCGCGCTCTCCGGCCTCGCGCTCGGCTGCAAGTACACCGGCGTCATCGTGCCCCTCGCCGCTTTCATCGTCATCATCGCCAACACGCTTTCCGAGAAACGTAACACATACCACGTACCACGCCTCCTTCTTTTTTCTTCCTTCCTCCTGCCTTGTCTTCTCACCTTCTCACCCTGGCTCCTCAAGAACTGGCTCTTCACCGGCAACCCGGCTTACCCGCTGCTGTTCCCGACGGAAGGGATGGATGCCTGGCGGCTGACCTTCTACAATCGGCCCGACCTGATCGAGCGGAATCCGCTGAGCGCGGCGCTGGTCTTCTTCCGGGCAGTGTTTCTGGGTGTGCAGGGCGGCAACGACTATGATGCCACGTTGGGGCCGCTGTGGGTTTTTCTGCCGCTGGCGTTGGCGCTGGGCTGGCGGTCCCTGGCAGACGAGCACAAGCGCGCGCTCTGGCCGATGGTGGTGTTCTGTCTGGCCAGCTATGCGGGCTGGGTGGCGCTGCTGTTCGTCTCGAAGTATGCCGTGCAGGCGCGGTTGTTCTTCGCCATATTTCCGGCGCTGGCCGTGCTGGCGGCGGCCGGCCTGTTGACGCTGGCCCACTTCGATACACCGCGACTACGTCTATCCTTTGTTGCACGTGTGATCGTTGGCGTCGTCCTGGCGCTTGGCGTGGTCGAGCACGCGCTCGATTTCGGCGCGCGCAGCCCGCTGGCCTACCTGGCCGGCGCGCAATCCGCCGGCGACTATCGGCGCGCGCAGCTAGGCTGGTACGCGGCGGCCCTCGAGCGCGTGAACGCCTTGCCCGCCGACGCGCGCGTCGTCTTTCTTTGGGAGCCGCGCTCGCTGGAGTGCGCATCGCTCACCCGCTGCGCGCCCGACGAAATCATTGACCGCTGGTGGCATCTGCGCCGGACGCTCGGTTCGGCGGAGAATATTTTGGGCCACTGGCAGAGCAGGGGGATGACGTATGTGCTCATTGCAGACTGGGGCGCGGAGTTCGTGCGCGCCTGGCGCAGCGACTCGCTGGAGACGGCCGAAGATTGGGCGGAGTTGGAGCGGCTGCGCGCGCGCCTGACCCCGGTGGAAAATTTCGGCGGCGCGTACACGCTCTACACCCTGCCATGATTGAGAGAGGAGAAATGCGCCGTGACCTGGCCGGGTTATTGCTGCTGGGGATGGCCGTCAACGCGCTGGCGGCGGTCTTCGTCACGCAGCCCGGCTACATGGACGCGCACTATTACTTCGGCGGCGCGTTGCAACTGGCGCGCGGCCACGGCTTCAGCGAGCCGTACGTGTGGAATTACTTCAGTCCGCTGCGCCAACTTCCAGCGCCCAGTCACCTGTACTGGATGCCCCTCACCTCAATCGTGGCCGCGCCGTTCATTGCCCTGGCCGAGGCCGTGGCTGGCGGCCCGCTTCCGAACCCACTCGCCTTTCGCGCCGCGCAGATCCCCATGGTGCTGGCCGCCTCGACCTTGCCGCTCCTGGCTTACGGGGTCGCCCAAACGCTCACCGGCGCGCGCCGCTCCGCCTGGGCTGCTGCGCTGCTCACCCTCTTCAGTGCTTTCTACTTCCCGTTCTGGACCACCACCGACTCGTTTGCGCTCTTCGGCCTGTGCGCCGCCGGCTCGCTCCTGGCATTTCGGGAAGCGCCCGCTTCGCGCCGGCTGCTGTTCGTCAGCGGCCTTCTTGCCGGCCTTGCCCACCTCGCTCGCGCCGACGGCCTGCTGGTCTTACTCTGCCTTCTGTTCTTCAACTCTGTCACACACCTCCGCCCTCGAACTTCGACCCTCGACCTCCGGCCTCCGACCTTCAACCTTCTTCCTTCTTCCTTCTTCCTTCTCGTCGGCTACCTCCTCATCATGTCCCCATGGTTCCTCCGCAACCTGCTCGTCGTGGGCGCGCCCCTGGCTCCCAACGGTGCGCGGGCGCTGTGGCTGACGAATTACAACGAGCTGTTCACCTACTGGCCGGAGCAACTGACGCCGGCCCGTTACCTGGCGATGGGGTGGGAACACCTCCTGCGCGATAAGTGGGACGCCCTGATGGTGAACGTCGGCAACCTGGCGGTGGCGCAGGCCGGCATCATTGCCTTCCCGTTCTTCCTGATTGGGCTGTGGCGCCTGCGCCGACACCCCTTGGCGCAATTGGCGGCGCTGTACGGCATTGTGCTCTTTGCTGTCATGACCTTCGCCTTCACCTTCCCCGGCGCGCGCGGCGGCTACTTTCACTCCGGTGCGGCGCTGCTGCCGTTCGTCTCCGCGCTGGCCGTCGTCGGGTTAGAGGCGGCGGTGGATAGGGCCGCCCGCGTCCTGAAGCACTGGCAGCCGCAGCGCTCCAAGCCGATATTCACAGTATTGCTGGTGGCCGGCGCCGTGGCGCTCACCGGGTTGCGCTTCGCGCCTCTGACCCGCGCCGGCCCGCCACCCGACGCGGTGTATGCCGAGATCGGGCAGTGGCTGTTGCGTGCAGAGGGGCCGGGCGCCGTCGTTGCCGTCAACAACCCGCCGGCCTTTTACTACTACACTGGCCTTGCCTCCCTGGCCATCCCCGCCGATGATGTGGACGCGCTGCTGCGCGCGATGGCCGACTTCGAGGCGCGCTGGCTGGTGCTGGACGCCAACGTTGCCGAGGGGCTGGCCGACCTGGCCGCCGACCCGACCAGTGAGCCTCGCCTGCAACTGCGCGCGACATTTGGCGCGACCTATATCCTGGAGCGAGTTCCGTAAGCGATGAAGTCACTTTTTGCCCGGCGGCGCTCTCGGTGGCTCCTGTTGTTGGCACTCAGCGCACTGACCGCGCTGCTGTATCTCGGCGCAAGCCGTGTCTACGGTTACGTGGGCTTTGGCCTGGACGATGCGTGGATTCACCAGACCTACGCCCGCAACCTGGGCGCGCGCGGCGAGTTCGCCTTCGTCCCCGGCCAGCCTTCCGCCGGCTCGACCGCGCCTTTGTGGACAGGCCTGATTGCGGTTGGCTACCTGCTGCGCCTCGAGCCGCGCCTGTGGACGTATGCGCTGGGAACGGCGAGCCTCGGCCTGGCGGCCTGGCTGACCTATCGCTTGGTGCTGAGCTTTTGGCCGGAGCGGCGGGCGGCGGCGCTGCTCGCGGGCGCATGCCTCGCGCTGGAATGGCATCTCGGCTGGGCAGCCATGTCTGGGATGGAGACCGTGCTGTTTGCCGCGCTGGCGCTGGCGGTGTTCGTCTTGCCGGTGGAACGACCCGGCTGGCTGGGTCTCCTTGTCGGCCTGAGCGTCCTCCTCCGGCCCGACGGCTTGACCCTGCTGCCGTTCGCCGCGGCCCGGCTGATCTGGCCGCGTTGGTCAGGGTGGGCGGCGCTGTTGCGATTTGGCGGAGCGTTCGCCGGCGTGTTTGGGCTGTACCTGGCTTTCAACTTGTGGCTGAGTGGGAGCCCGTGGCCAAATACGTTTTACGCCAAGCAGGCGGAGTACGCCATCCTGCGCGAATTCCCGCTGTGGGCGCGCGCCGTCTGGCGCTGCGAGCCGGGCGGCCATTGCGAGCCGGGTGTTGCGGTGTTGCCGTGGATCGGCGCGCAGGTTCTGCTGTTGCCGGGCCTCGTGGCCGGCGCGGTGCAAGCTGGCCGGGAACGGCGCTGGGAGCGGTGGCTGCCGCTGCTCTGGGGAGCGGCCTTTGTTGGCGCCTACATTCTGCGCCTGCCGGTCAGTTATCAATATGGCCGCTACGTCATGCCCATCATTCCAGTGCTTGTCACGCTGGGGGTGGGCGGCGTTTGGGAGATCTGGCGTTTGAGCAGTCAGCGGTTGTGGCCACGCGTGTTGAGCCGGACGTGGGCCGCGGCCTTCGGCGTGCTGGCGCTGGTTTTCTGGGGGCAGGGCGCGTTGCTCTATGCCCGCGATGTGCGTATCATCGAGTCGGAGATGGTGGCGACGGCCCGCTGGGTGGCCATCAACACGCCGCCCGGCGCGCTCGTCGCGGCGCACGACATCGGCGCGCTGGGCTACTTCGGCGGCCGGCCACTGCTCGACCTGGCCGGCCTAGTCTCACCGGAGATCATCGGCTTCATCCGCGATGAACCGCGCCTGGCGGCCTGGCTCTCCGAGCAGGGCGCCGAGTATTTGGTGACATTTCCCGGCTGGTATCCCGGCCTGACGGAAGCAGTGGCAGAACAGGAGGTGTTCCGCACGGGCGCGCCCTACAGCCCGGCCGCGGGCGGCGAGAATATGGTCGTCTATCGCTGGCCGCCGGTGGTGGCCTCCGCCAACGAACACTAACTGTCCCTTGTTTGCACCTGACTCACCCTTCTGTTATACTCATTTACGCCCGCAGTTTAATAAGAT
>JBBIQY010000043.1:0-32352 GCA_037442085.1 Anaerolineae bacterium | reverse complement strand
CAATCTCAGCTTATCATCGGACATGGGCTTGTTCTCCGGCGATTGTTTTGGTGGTACCGACAATCTTACCGGCTGAACAGGCCCCTCATGTTGTGGGCCGCATCAGGCCATTCTGCGATCTACTGAGTCTGCGCCGAAGTGCCGCCAGACAGTGCGCCCGATCACATCGGGGAGGATGAAACTCAGAGCGCCGACGAGAAAGGTCAGCAACGTCTCAAGGCCGAGTGTGCTGACGGACAGCTGCCATGCCCAGCGCTTGCGATTGAAGAAGCCAACCGTGGCAACGAGATAACACAGCGCTGCCAGGCCGCTGAGCAGCGGCGGCAGATAATCGGTGACGCCCTCTTTGAAAAAGAGCTGATAGAGCGAGCGGACGCCGGTGGAGAGCGCCAGCACCGGATATGAGATGCCCAGCACGTAGCCGATGCCGATCAGCAAGTCGGTGAGTTTGCTGGAGGCAGGTTGGGAGGTGTTCGCAGTGGTCATGGTTGCAAGCATAACACTACATGGAAGGTATTGTCAGCCGACCTGACCGGACTATCTGCGCAGTGGTCGTCTCTCATCAGGGAATAACACTACATGGAAGGTATTGTCAGCCGACCTGACCTCATTGGTTCCGGGGTGAGTGGAGCGCGTAAGGATGGCAGGAAAGCGTCCACCGCTCTGGTTATGGCTGATCCGGTCAAGCCGGTTGGTTGAATGTTGAATGAGAAATGAGACAGGGGGTCGAGACGTAGAAAAGCCTCACGGGGATTGGCGTGCTTGAGATCAGCCACTAATTCCGCGCCGCAAGACTGACACACCAAGGAGGAGGGGCCAGGCGCTGTTCCGACCACGTCATTGTGACATCAATTCCCGATGCGTCGCTCATGAAGAGTGCTCGGGCGGTTTTGGCCGGATACGCCTCTATCAGCTTGTGTGTCGGCTCAGGCCGATCTCAGTTTTCCCGTGAAGCTTTTCTGGTGCCACTACTGTATGACTCTGCGTCGCAAGAGTCAATCGGTTTTTTTCTTAAAGAAAGTCCTCTTTGCTCGGAGGAGCACAAGACGGGGAGGGCGCGTTATACTTCGACCCATGTCCATCTTCACCACCGCCGTTCATGCCGGCAAGATTGCGCCCAAGCCGGGGACGTCTCTTGCCCCACCGATTGTCACTGCTTCCGCCTGGGCGCAGGCCGACGGCGAAACGCTGGATGCCGCCCTGGGCGATGAGCGCGTCGGCTACGTCTATGCGCGCTACAGCGCACCGACCCAGGAGGCCTTCGAGGCGGCGCTGACCGAACTGGAGGCGGGTGCGGACGCCGCCGCCTTTGCCTCCGGCATGGCCGCCTTGCACGCTGCGCTGTTGGCCGCCGGCGCACGGCCCGGCGCGACAGTGGTCGCAGCAGCCGAGTTGTACGGTGCCACCACGACCCTGCTCGACCATCTGGCGGCCGGCGGGGTGACCGTGCGCCGCGTGGACGCGCGCGACCCGGCGGCCGTCGAGGCCGCGCTCCCCGGCGCGAGCGTCCTGCTCTTCGAGGTCGTCGCTAACCCGCTCTGTCGCGTGGCCGATGCGCCGGCGCTGGTCGCCCTAGCCAAACGACACGGCGCGCGCGTCATCGTGGACTCAACCTTCACCACACCCTATCTCCTCCAACCGCTCGCCTTTGGCGCGGACTTCGTGGTGCACTCGGCGACGAAGTACCTGGGCGGGCACGGCGACGTGCTGGCCGGTGTGGTCGTCACCGCCCAGGCCGCCGACGCGGTCAACCTGCGCCAGACGCGCAAGGTGCTAGGCGCGAACCTCGGTGCGTTCGAAGCATACCTGGCATGGCGTGGCCTGCGCACCCTGCCACTGCGTGTGCGTGAGCAGAACGCCAACGCACTTCGCCTGGCGAATTGGCTGGTCGGCCACCGGCGCGTCGCCCGCGTCTACTACCCCGGCCTGCCGGACAATCCTGATCAGGCCGTGGCACGGCGCCTCTTCCGCGAGGGTTGCTTTGGCGGTGTGCTGGCCTTTGATCTCAAAGACGCCGGTCGCGCCGAGGTCTTCAGGTTTCTGGAAAGGCTGCGCCTCGTCCAGCGCCTCCCCACGCTCGGCGATATCGTCACCGAAGTGCTCTACCCGGCCATCGCCTCGCACCGCGCCCTGACGCCCGAGCAGCGCATGGCCCTCGGGATCAGTGACGGCTGTGTGCGCCTATCCGCCGGCATCGAAGCGGTCGAGGATGTGATCGAAGATTTGGAGCAAGCGCTCCTGTGATGATTGATTTTGGATTGCAGGCCTAAATCCGTCATCAGAGATTGGCAATCTAAACTCCGCGGATGCCTCGGCGCTATTACCTGACCATTGTCCTGGCCACGTTGGCCGGCGCGTTCCTGCGGCTGTGGCAACTGACGATGATACCGCCCGGTCTGCACTATGACCTGGCAGCGACGGCGTTGCTCGGCAACGAGGTGGCCTTCAACGGCTATCGGCCCATCTTCATCCAGGCCTACACCGGCCACGAGCCGCTCTTCTACTACTGGCTCGCCGCCTGGTTCAACCTGATCGGCTCTTCGATCTTCAGCCTGCGGTTGGCAGCGGCGTTTCTG
This sequence comes from Anaerolineae bacterium, assembly GCA_037442085.1. GTDB lineage: Bacteria > Chloroflexota > Anaerolineae > Anaerolineales > UBA6663 > JANWXR01. The sequence continues at coordinate 29,776 of JBBIQY010000043.1, read as the reverse complement.
GGCGTTCTCACCATCCCGGCGACTTTCTTTGCCATAGCCGAGTTCATGCGTCTGTTTATGCCGGGCGACAGGGTGGGGCCGTACACGCTGGCCGCGCTGGCCGCCGGGCTGCTGGCCTTTGCGTTCTTTCACCTTGTCTTCTCACGCTTCGGCTTTCGCGTCATCACCCAGCCGCTGGTGCAGTCCCTGGCCCTTGGTTTCCTCTGCCGCGGTCTTTATCGAATCTCCGATCCCGAATTGCTCTCCGAAGGAGATTGGAGATTACAGAGTCGCGATTTCATCCTCGCCGGTTTTTTCACCGGGCTGGCTGCTTACACCTACCTCTCGGCGCGGCTATTTCCGTTTCCGCTGGCCGTGTTGTGGCTGGCGGTGTTTGCGGCGGTCTGGCGTTGGAGGCGAGGGCAGGGGGCGGGACACCAAACGCACGCCTTACGGGTGATTGGCGCCAAGCCCCGCATTCCGCTGCCCTCGGCACTGGCCGGGTATTTTCTGCTTTTCGTCCTTTCGGCTGCCCTCACCTTCGCTCCGCTCGGCCTGTACTTCGTTCGGCACCCGGAGGATTTTCTGAACCGCGCCGCGCAAATCGTCGCGCGCCCTGGCGATGAGGGCCTGCTGTGGCAGGGCTTTCGCCGCGCCGCCGAGATGGTCTTCCTGGATGGCGAGCCCTATGACCGCTTCAACCTGCCCGGCCTGCCGCTCTTCCCGCTGCCGCTCGGCGTGTTTTTCGCCATCGGCCTGTTTCTCGTTCTATTGACCGCTTTTGGCGCGCCGCCGGCTGCGATCGGCGGTCGGCGGTCGGGCTTCAACCTCCAAAGACCTGCGTCCCTCTTGGCGCTCGCCTGGCTGCTGTTCATGCTGCTCCCCACCGCGCTTTCCGTCCACGATATCTTTCCCTCGAATGTGCGCGCCTTCGGCCTGACGCCGCTGGTCTTCGTCTTTCCGGCGCTGGGCCTCGCCGCCACTTACCGCTGGGTGCAGCAACGCTGGCCCGGCCCGCTTATCGGCACCGCCTATCCTTTCACCATCATCACGCTGGTGATCCTGGCCGCCGGCACATCTGCTACTTATCGCCTGTACTTCTTCGAGTGGGCGAACCTGCGCAGCCAGCGCCTGAACAACGATGCCGACCTGACCGGCCTCTCGGCCTACCTCAACACGCAATCGCTGGCCGAGACCAGCGCCTATGTCTCGGCCATCCATTACCGCCATCCCACGGTTGCTTACCTGGCGCGCGAGTATGGCGCGGTGCGCTGGTTGACCGGCGGTTCGTCGCTGGCGCTGCCGCGCAACCGGTCGGCGCTGATCGTCTCCGCCGCGTCCGCGCCGTTGCCCGAGGCGTGGACGACGAACTGGCGGCCATACCTCGTATTCGAGCAACTCGGGCCGGACAACCGTCCTGAGTTCAGTGTCTATCGCTTCGCGGCCGGACAGAGTCCGCCGTTGCCGGCCTTCGCCGCGCTGGAAGTAAACTTCGGCAATGTGCTATTCGCAACGGGCTACCGTGCGACACGCGATGGTGAGCAACTGCTGGTGGATGTGCGCTGGCGAGTCGAAAATGCCGCGCCTGCCGACGACTACCTGCCTTACGTGCGACTGTACGATTCACTGGGCCGGCAATGGACACAGAGCGATAATTTCACCTATCCTTCAGAGCAGTGGGTCGCCGGAGATACGCTCATCACACGCCATAAGCTGCGGCTGCCGCCCGGGCTGCCGCCGGATGACTACGTGGTGAAGGTCGGCCTCTACTCACAGAGCACGGACGCAGGCCTGGCGCGCCTCAACGCGCAGGGTGGCTTCGGCGGCGAGCGGGCTACGTTAGGACGGGAGTCCCTGGCGTATAGAGAGGCCTCGGCTGAGGCGCTGCGGCGCGCGTACGCGCCCCAACAACCCGTCACAAGCACCTTGGCGCCGCTGCTCGGCTACACGCTCACTGCGCCGAGCCTGCGACCGAATCAACGTTTCGAACTCACGCTATACTGGCATACGGTTGCGCCGTTGCAGGCCCCGCTGACGATCGGGCTTGGCGAGCGTGTGTTGTGGCGAGGCATGGTGACGGTCAGCGGCGCGCTGGCGCAACGGCTGACTTTGCGTTTGCCGCAAGATTGGCCGGCCGGACCCTTTGACCTGACTCTGAGTGTTGACGGTGCCGGCGAAGCGGCGCTGACCGTTGTTGAAGTGCTTGCCGTCCAACGGGCCTTTGCTCTGCCAGAAGCGGCCAGCCGAGTGGGAGCCGCTCTTTCGGGGGCTGCCTCCAAGGCGGACATCCGGCTGGCGGGTTATGAGCTGCAGCCCGGCCCGACGACGCGGCTGAAGTTGTACTGGCAAAGCACAACGCCCGTGCTGGACGCCGACTATACCGTCTTCGTCCACGTGCTGGACGCCGTCGGCCAGATCGTGGCGCAGGCCGATGCACTGCCGCGCGGTGGCGCATGGCCGACCTCGCTCTGGGTGCAGAATGAAGTGATCGCCGATGACTATGCCTTCGACCTGCCGCCGGGCGATTACGCATTGGCTGTGGGGTTGTACGATGCCGAGACCGGCGATCGGCTGCGGGCCGGCGCAACCGATCATGTCCTCCTGCCGGCATTCCGCGTGCCTTAGAACGTTGAGGAAACCTTAATTGGGCAGCCTGGCCGCTCACGGTTACAATCAGGCTCAATGTTCCCCCAATTGGCTTCTGCGCAGGAACGGCTCAAGCAAGCGGAAGCTACGCTCGCTCAACTGAGCACGCTGACGGCCAGCGATTACTTGGCCGAGGCCCAGAAACGGTGGCGCCGCTTTGCCGCGCTCGACCTGGCGACGCCGTTGACGCGGCTGCCACTTCTGGTGCGCCCCCGGATCGCCGAAGCCTATCGGCTGCGCCTGGCCGAAGCCTGGCGTCACATGCAGGGCTCGCTCGGATATTTCGAGGCCGACTTGCGCTGTGCGATGCCCTCGCTCAAGCAATGCCGTCTCTCCCTTGAAGCCTTCAAAGCCGAGGTGCTCACGCGCTACTGCGCGCATATCCTCAGTTATCAGGCGGAGCTGGGCAGGCAGGGGCGCTGCCGGATCCCGCTGGAATGGATGCAGTTGGCAGCAGCCAGCGCGCTGCTGTCGGTGCTGCATACGGCGTTGATGCTCTGGGCGCTGCACCGCGCCTCGCCCCCGCCGCGCGCCCGCGCCCGTCGGCGGGTCCTCATTAATCCACCTCTGCGCCGCTTCGCTTCAGTCCCAGTTGCGCCGCGCGCCCTCTCGCTCCCCTTACTTTGCTAGCCTTCGCCTGCTTTCCCACCTTCCTGTCTCAGCGTTACACGTGATCCTGTTGCCCGCCGCATGGGTGGGCTGCTGTTACACCTTAATCAGGAGTTTTACCATGTCTCAAAGTCTGGCTGCCGCCTCGGCCAAGAGCGGCGGCCGTTCCTGGCAAAAAATCGTCGCACAGTACCACAAGCCGGATGTGCGCGAAGGCCTCAAGCAAATTGCACTCACCCTCCTGCCTTTTGCGCTGATCTGGGCGCTGATGGTCTGGAGCCTCAACGTCTCGTATCTGCTCACGCTGGCGCTGGCCGTGCCGGGCGCGCTGTTCATGGTGCGCCTGTTCATCATCATGCACGATTGCGGCCACGGCGCGTTCTTCAAGAGCCAGAAACTCAACGACATCGTCGGCGTGATCTTCGGTGTGCTGACCTTCACACCCTATTTCAGTTGGCGGCACGGCCACGCCATCCATCATGCCACTTCGGGCGACCTCGATCGGCGTGGCCTGGGCGACGTGACGACGCTGACGGTGCGCGAGTACATGGCGCTGCCCTGGTGGCGGCGGCTGGGTTATCGCCTCTATCGGCACCCGGCCTTCCTCTTCCTGTTCGGCGCTCAGGTGAATTTTGTCTTCCTGCAGCGTTGGCCCTACCACGCCGACCCGGCGCGCGAGAAGCTCAGCGTGCACGGCACTACGGCGGCGCTGCTGGGCTGGGCAGCCGCCTGGTGCGCGTTGATCGGCTGGCAAAACTATCTGCTCGTCCAGATCCCGCTGATCTACCTCGGTTCACTGGTCGGAGTTTGGCTGTTTTACATCCAGCACCAGTTCGAGGACACCTACTGGCGCCCGCATCCCGATTGGGATTACGTGCAGGCATCACTACAGGGCAGCTCGTTCTATAAGCTGCCGAAGGTGTTGCAGTGGTTCACCGGCAACATCGGCTTCCATCACATCCACCATCTCAGCCCGAAGATCCCCTTCTATCGGTTGGAGGCCGCCTACCGCGAGAACGACCTGTTCCAGCATTCCCCCACGCTGACGCTGGCAGAGAGCCTTAAGACCCTCCGTTGGCGTCTGTGGGATGAAGACCTGGGCCGGATGGTTGGTTTTGCGCGCGTAGCCGAACTACGGAAACGGGAGAAGCTACTAAAGCAACAACAGCTCGCGCAGGCGTAAAGGGTGAGCGTCACAGTGGCGGGTGTCACCCTGAGCCGGACACCCGCCGCTATTTACCTTCCGCCAGTCGTTCCAATTCCGCATAGCCGTCTTCCCCCAGCACCAGCTTCAACTCCAAATCGAACAACTTGTAGAGCGCGATAGGCGCGGCCTCGTGCGGGCGGCTGCAACTGCCGCCCTCCAGATAGATCTCGCTGTCTTCACTCAAGACGAGGCGCTTGTCCACGTAGACCAGCGGATGCAGGGCGCAGTAGAAAGGCTTGAAGCGCCAGGGATGCTCTCCGGCGGCCAGGCCGGCTGCTTGTAGCGCGCAGCGGCGGTCGGGCCGTAGAAAGAGGCAGGCCTGCCTGGCCGGATGGGTCGGGTCCGGCACCACGCTCGTGCCGGTCACCTCACCGCCATCGGGGTGGTCTTCGTCCGGCTCCACCTGGCCGTCGAACCACAGGGCCGGGTTGCGACGCTCCTCGGGCAGGTGCGGCTGGATGAGGTGGGCATGGGCCAGGATGTCCGCCGCCTGCCGCGTGCTGAGGTACACGCCGCCCGTGCAGCAGTGCGACTGGCACTCTTCGGTCAGGCAGCGGCGCACGGCGCGTATCTCTAGCAGGCCGGCATCAATGCGAACGCCATTGACGATGAGCTCGCGTTCAGACATAAATCCGTCTCCTGCCCGCAGTGTAACCGGCTCGAACGATTTTGCAACGGTCAAAGTGCTTACATTCAGCAGGATCGCCTCAGTATAATTAACAGCGATGATCGGCGGCGTGCTCTTCGACCTCGGCTCGACCTTGATCTATTCAGCGCACGACCAGAATTGGGGCGCCGTCATGCCGCGCATGCAGGCCGATCTGCTGGCGCATTTGAACGCGCGCGGTTACGCCTTAGCACCGGAGGCCTTCTTCAGTCGGCTGCGCGCCAACTATGCGGTCTTCGATCAGCAGCGCCAGTCCGACTGGGTCGAGTACACCGCCGGTTACCTCATCACCACGACGCTGGCCGACCTGGGCGCGCCGGCGCCGGCGCCGGACGTGCTGGCCGAGGCGGTCAAAGCCTACTTCGCCTACAGCGAAACATTGTATGAACCGATGCCCGGTGCACACGCGACGCTGCGTGAGCTGCAGGCCGCCGGCTTGCGCCTGGGGCTGATCTCCAACGCCAGCGACGCCGGCAACGTCCAGCGCCTGATTGACAACGCCGGCCTGCGCGAGTATTTCGACCCCATCCTCATCTCGGCGGCGGTGGGCCTGCGCAAACCGAACCCGCGGATCTTCGAGCTGGCATTGAAGGCGTGGGGGCTGCCGCCGGCGGCGGTGGTGATGGTGGGGGACACGCTGGGCGCCGACATCCTTGGCGCGCAACTGGCGGGGCTGCGCCACGTGTGGCTCAGCGCGCGCGCCGATGGGCCGGCCAACCGGGCGCACCGCGGCAACATCGTCCCGGAGGCCGAAATCCGGGCGCTGGCTGAATTGCCGCCCCTGATCCGAAAATGGTCGAATGGGTTGTGACGATGGACGCGACGGAGGCCGTCATCCGAGTCAACGATCAATTCTATCTGGCGCTGAGCCTGGCCGACTTTGCCGCGATGGAGCGCCTGTGGGTGGCCAGCGCCGACGCCGTGTGCGTGCATCCCGGCTGGCCGCCCTTGTATGGCTGGGAGGCGATTCGCGCCTCGTGGCGCGATATCTTCCGCCACCAGGGGCCGCTGCACATCTGGGCGACTGAGGCCCGCGTGCGCATCTTTGGCCGGACGGCGGAGGTGCAATGCCTGGAGAACATGGACACGGGGCAGGTGGCAGGGACGGTCCTGCTTCAAACGCGGGCCGTCAACGTCTTTCGGGCCGTCGGCGTGACGTGGAAGCTGCTGGAGCATCACGCCGCGCCGGCGCAGACCGCGCCGCGCCGCCCCGAACGTTTCTCCAGCAACTGACGGGGGTACCGTACATGGAACAGTCATCGGGCCCGATCATTTCCGAGACGAATGGGTCCTCGCCCGTAGACGCGGCGCTCTTCGAGCGGCTGGCCGAACAAGCACCGGACACTCTCCTCCTCTTCTCGCTCGCCCGAAGCCGGATGATTTATTGCAATCGCCCGAATTTCCTGGGCTACGGCGAGGCCGAGCTGCGAAGGCCGCAGTTGCTCACGCCGTACGTACATCCGGAGGACCTGGGCCTCGTGCGAAGACATCTGCAACAATTGCGCGCCGGCACGCCCAACGCGGTGGAGTACCGCATACGCCACAAAGCCGGCCACTGGGAATGGGTAGCCAGCCGCGCCGTGCCGCTCACCTCTCTGCCCGACGGACAGGTTGATCAGGTCGCGTTCTCCCTCACCCTGGTAACCGACCGCAAACAGGCGGAAGCCCGTCTGCTGGAGATCGAGGCCCGCTACCGCGCCGTGGTTGATCAGAGCGCCGAGGCCATTTTCTCCCTTGAGCCCCGCACCCGGCGATTGCTGGAAGCCAACGCCGCCTGGCGGCAACTCCTGGGCTACACGGCGGAAGAAGTACCGCAGTTGACCCTGTATGATGTCGTGGCTCACGACCGGGCCGGCATTGATGCGAACATCGAGCGGATTATGGCCGAGGCCGCGGTCACGTTAGGCGAGCGCCGCTACCGGCGGCGCGACGGCAGCGAGATCACCGTGGCCGTGAGTGCCAGCCGCGTCGTGCACAATGATCAGGTGGTGATCATCGTCGTGGCGCGCGACATGACCGAGCAGAAGCGCCGCGAGGAGGAACTGGCGTTGCAGGCGGCGGAGCTGGCCGCCCTGTACCGCGCCTCGGCCCGGCTGCTGCCCACGGAAGCGGGCGTGGCCGGCCTGGCCGAGCAGATGGTGAACGCCCTGATCCAGGAGTTCGCTTTTGCCGATTGTGGCCTGATGTTGGTGGATGAGGCCGCCGGCGAATTGAAGCGCATCGCGCGCGCCGGCCCCTATCACGTGACCACTACCGCGCCGCTGTTGCTCGATGGGCCGGGCCTGACCACGGCCGCCGTCCGCACCCGGCAGATGGTGTATGCGCCGGACGTGAGCGCCGACGAGCGGTACCTGCGCGGCGAAGCGCGCACCCGATCGGAGCTGGCCGTGCCCTTGCAGGCGGGCGGCCGCGTCATCGGCGTGCTGGATTTGCAGAGCGACCGGCCCGACGCCTTCGACGAGCGCGCGCGCCGCCTGATCGCCGCCTTTGCCGAGCGGGCCGAGCTGGCGCTCTCGAATGCGCTGCTGCTCGAGCGTCTCAACCAGGCGCGGCGCGCCGCCGAGGAGGCCAACCGCGTCAAGAGCGAGTTCCTGGCCAACACCTCGCACGAACTGCGCACCCCGCTGACCGGCATCCTCGGCTCGCTCAGCCTGATCCTCAACGACGACCTGCACACGCTGGACGAGGCCAAACAGTTCGCGCAGATCGCTTACGACTCCGCGCGCCATTTGCTCAACATCGTCAACGACCTGTTGGATATCGCCAGGATCGAGGCCGGCAAGATGAACATCCGCCTCGAAACGATCAACCTGGCCGAGGTGCTGAATGAGATTTACATGCTCATGTGGGCTTCGGCCAATAAGAAGGGCCTGGCGTTGAACATGCCGCCGCCCGCGACGCCCATCCGGCTCCGGGCCGACGCGGAGAAGCTCAAGCAGATCATCATCAACCTGCTCGGCAACGCCCTCAAGTTCACCGACGAGGGCGCGGTTACGGTCACGGCCCGGCTCGATCACGACACCGGCCTGGCCGTGATCGAAGTGGCCGACACCGGCATCGGCATTCCGCTCGAGAAGCAGAGTCGGTTGTTCCGGCCCTTCGTCCAGGGGGATGGCACCATCACGCGCAAACACGGCGGCACCGGCCTGGGCCTGAGCATCTCGCGTCGCCTGGCCGAGCTGATGGGCGGCTCGCTCACCCTCTACAGCGCCGGGCAGGGGAAGGGCAGCACCTTCACTCTGCGGCTGCCGCTGGCCGAGCCGGACGCCGTGTCGTCGCCGGGCGAGGGCTGACGTTCAGCGTTCCGGCAGGCCGGGCTGGGCCGACCTGACCTGTCGAGCGGCGAGATAGTCTATCCCCCAGACCAGGCCGGCGCCGAGCAGCAGCAATGCCAGCGCCAGGCCTACCTCCGGCGAGAACGTAGCAGGCAGCACATTGAGTTGTTGAGTCAGGATGTTTTCGCCTGTCGCGCCGGCGGGGAAGGTCTCCTTCCACGGCCACACCTTGCGCAGCGAGCCGAACATGAAACCGGCCAGCACAGCGACAGTCGGGTCATGATAATGCTGGAGCAGCCAACGGAGCACGCGGACGAAGCTGAGCAACCCCACCACACAACCGGCGGCGACGAGGGCCAGGGTGAATAAATCGAGCCGCACGACGGCATCCAGCACGTATTGATATTTCCCCAGCAGCACCAGGATGAACGCGCCGGAGATGCCGGGCAGGATCATGGCGCAGATGGCGATTGCGCCGCTGAGGAAGAGAAACCACGGCGCGTCGGGCGTTTGCGTTGGCGTCAGTCCAACCAGCACATACGCCCCGATGGCGGCCAGCCAGGCTAGCGCCATGACGGCCGGCGTCCAGCGCTGGACGCGTTTGCGCACCACGAAGACGGAGGCCAGCACCAGGCCAAAGAAGAAGGCCCACACCGGCGCCGGGTAGTGTTCCAGTGCCCAACTGAGGCCTTCCGCCAGGCTGAAGATGGCGGCGCCGATCCCCACCCCCAGCGCCAGCAGAAAGCGCCAGGGGAAGTGCGCGAACGCTTCCCGCCAGCGCAGGGTGAGCAGACGGCGGAGAAAGTCCAGATTGATGGCGTGGATAGCGTGCAGCAATTCATCGTAGATGCCGAGGATGAAGGCCATCGTGCCGCCGGAGACGCCCGGCACCACGTCGGCGGCGCCCATGCAGAAGCCGCGCGCGGCGATCCAGAAATAATCTTTCAACGAACGTGTCCGACGTGTCGGCGTCAGCGGCATTGTGAGTTCTCCTGACAGATTAACTGATTGATGAGGCGCCTGAAACTGAAAGCACTGGCGCCTGCGCCGTCGTCATCCCCATCATCGGGGCTGGCGGGGAGCAGACGCATTTTAGCCGATGAGTTGCCGGCGCGTTTTAGTACCTTCGGCGGCGTTGCGGTTGCCGTCGCCGTGCGCATGGGCGGGTTAGATGGCCCCGGCGACGTGCCATCGAGGATGATGCCGGTGAGGCTGGCCTGCGGTGCGTTGTCAATCCAGAACATAAGCGGACGGTCGGTACTGCCGGGCTTCGCCGCTCTCTACTCTTGACATGCTTCATACAACCGCATACACTCTGCCCATAAATCAATAATCAGCAAGGCAGGTGCCCGTCATCCCGGATGGTGCGGGCCCAAACGGCGAAGTCGGTGACGTTCCGACGAACGAAGTCCGACGCTGTCGCGCAACTGTAAGTTGGTCGAGCAGTCAAGTGGTCGGGTTGGCAGAGACGACACGACCAGACGACCGCCAGACTGACAAGCCAGGTCGCCCGCCTGCCTTGCGCTGTCCACGAACCTCGCAGAAAGGCGGTGGAAGCCCCGGCCGGGATGCTCACGGCTCGGTCGTCTTCACCCCTCATCACCCTGCGATGAGGGGTTTTTCGTCGGCGATACGGCCTTCTCTGCGGATGTTCGAGGCGTCATCAACCCGGAGGAGTTTGCCATGTTGCGTTTGTTCTCAGCCCTCACGCTTTTGGCCCTCGCGCTGGCGGCCTGCGCGCCGGCGGCCGCGCCAACGGCAGTCTCGCCAACGGCAGCCCCGCCAACGGCGGCCCCCACTGCCGTCCCACCGACAGTGGCCCCGCCAACGGCGGCCCCCACCGCCATCCCCGCCCCCACCGCCAACCTCACCGATGCCTGCGTGACCGACTACGCCGAGGGCGTGGATTACTTCCCCGAGAAGGCCACGGTAGATTACTCGGCCGGCTTCACGATCGAATACTTTAATCACTACAAGGTGCTCACAGTGAAGACGCCGTTCCCCGGCGCGACCGAGTCCTTCCAATACGCGCTGGTGCAGTGCGGCACGCCCAAACCCAAAGGCTTCATTGAAGAGCAGATCATCGAAGTCCCGGTGAAGACCATCGTCACCATGTCCACCACCTATCTACCCTTCCTCGAGCAGATCGGCGTGCTCGACCGGCTGGTGGGCCTGGACGATGCCACCTATGTCAGCAACCCCACGGTGCTGAAGATGGCGGCGGACGGCAAGCTCAAGATGATCGGGACCGGCGCGACGGTCAACGTCGAGCAGGCGCTCGACCTCCGGCCGGATTTGATCATGGCGTACAGCTCCGGCTCGCCCGAGTACGATGCGCATCCGAAGCTGATCGAAGCGGGCCTCAAGGTGGCGCTCAACGCCGAATGGCTGGATACCTCGCCGCTGGGCCGCGCCGAGTGGGGCAAGTTTATCGCCGCCTTCTTCAACCGGGAGGCGCAAGCCCAAAAAGCCTTCGACGAGACGGCGCAGAAGTACGAAGCCCTGAAAGCGCTCGCCGCCAACGCCACAGGCAAACCCAAAGTCTTCGTCGGCACGCCTTACGAGGGCACGTGGTATATGCCCGGCGGTAAGAGCTTCGCGGCGGCATTTTTGATTGACGCCGGCGCCACCTATCCGTGGGCCGATACCACCGACACCGGCAGCCTGTATCTTGCCTTCGAGGAAGTCTTCGACAAGGCGCGGGACGCCGACTACTGGCTCAACCTCGGCTTTGTCCCCGACCTGAAGAGCCTGACCGATCAGGACGCGCGCTTCGCCGACTTCGCCGCCTACCAGGCCGGCAACGTCTGGAACAACGACGCCCGCACCACGCCCAGCGGCGGCAACGATTACTATGAAAGCGCCGTCGCCCGCCCGGATGTGGTGCTGGCCGACCTCGTCGCCATCCTGCACCCGGAGCTGATGAAGGATCATACCCTGACGTACTTCCGGCAACTGAAGTAACACTGAGGGTCTGGCGAAGGCATTGCCTTCGCCAGACCCGAATCAACCCGACCGAATCCGATCCAATGAACGAAACGACGCTCTCCGAAACTGTCTGGCCGGCGCTGGGTCTGCGTCGCGTGGCGTTCGCCGGCCTGCTGGGCGCGCTGGCCGTCGCCTTTCTGCTCGCGCTCACCCTCGGCTCGGTCAGCATCCCGCTCGAGGATGTGGTGCGCATCCTGCTCGGCGGGGAGGGGGCACGCGCCACCTGGAGCGACATCGTCTGGAAGTTCCGCGTGCCCAAGGCACTGACGGCGGCGCTGGCAGGCGCGGCGCTGGCGGTGAGCGGCCTGCAGATGCAGACGCTCTTCCGCAACCCGCTGGCCGACCCGTTCGTGCTGGGCGTGAGTTCGGGCGCCAGCCTGGGCGTGGCGCTGGTGGTGTTGAGCGTGGGCGCCGCCGGCCGGTTGCTGATCGAGGGCCTCGGCCTGTTCGGCGACCTGAGCCTGGCGGCGGCCGCGAGCGCGGGCGCGGCGCTGGTGCTGGCTGCGGTGCTGTTTGTGGCGCGCCGCGTGCAAAACACGCTCAGCCTGCTCATCCTAGGCCTGATGTTCGGTTACCTCACCAGCGCGCTGGTCAGCCTGCTCATCTACTTCAGCGCGCCCGAACGTGTGCAGGCCTTCAGCCTGTGGTCGGCTGGCAGCTTCGGCGGCGTGACGTGGAGCCAGATGCGCGTCTTCGCTCCGGTGGTGCTGACCGGCCTGGGCCTGGCGCTGATCCTGCCCAAGCCGCTCAATGCCTTCCTGCTCGGTGAAACTTATGCTCGCAGCCTGGGCGTGAACGTGCCGCGCGTGCGTCGTCTCATCCTGCTCAGCGCCTCGCTGCTGGCCGGCGTGGTGACGGCCTTTTGCGGGCCGGTCGGCTTCATCGGCGTGGCGGTGCCGCATCTGTGCCGCTCGCTCTTTAACACCGGCGATCATCGCGTGCTCATCCCCACCTCGCTGCTGCTGGGCGCCACCGTCGCCCTCATCGCCGACATCATCGCCCAGTTGCCCGGCTCCGGGCAGGTGCTGCCCGTCAACGTCATCACTTCGCTCTTCGGCGTACCCGTCATCCTGTGGGTGCTCGTGCGCCAGCGCCAGTTGCGGAACAGTTTTGCGGGATGAAGGTGGTCATGACGCTCACGACGGAGTCCCTCGTTATCGGTTACGGCGCGCGGGCGCTGCTCGGGCCGCTCGATCTGGAGTTGCGCGCAGGTGAACTGACCTGCCTGATCGGGCCGAACGGCGCGGGCAAGTCCACCCTGCTGCGCACGCTGGCCGGCCTGCAGCGGCCACTGGCCGGGCGCGTGCGCCTCGGCGCCGACGACGCCCACCGGCTGCCCCCCAGCGAGCTGGCGAAGCGGCTGGCCATCGTGCTCACCGAGCGCGTGGAGGCCGGCAACCTCTCGGCCTACGCACTGGCCGCGCTCGGGCGGCACCCCTACACCGACTGGCGCGGCGCGCTCACCGCTCACGACGAAGCTGTTGTGCGCCGCGCGCTGACGCAGGTGGGCGCTGCCGCCCTGGCCGCGCGACCGGTGAATGAGTTGAGCGACGGCGAACGGCAGCGCGTGATGATCGCGCGCGCGCTGGCGCAGGAGCCGCAGGTGCTGCTGCTCGATGAGCCGACCGCCTTCCTCGACCTGCCGCGCCGGGTGGATGTGCTGCACTTGCTCGCCGCGCTGGCCCGTGAGCATCGCTGCGCCATCCTGCTCTCGACGCATGACCTGGACCTGGCCCTGCGCGTGGCCGATCGGTTGTGGGTGCTGGCGGCCCGCAACGGCTCGGCGGCGGGCGGCGCGCTCGTCGTCGGCCTGCCCGAGGAGCTGGCCCTCAACGGCGCGCTGGCCGAAGCCTTCCGCAGCGAGGGCGTGGAGTTCGACAGCGCAGCCGGCGCCTTCAAAGTGCTGCGCCATCCGTGCGGGCCGATTGCGCTGTTCGGCGAAGGCCTCGCTGCGCAGTGGACGGCGCGCGCGCTCGAACGCATCGGCTACGAAGTGCGCTGGGCCGACCCGGACCTGCCGCTGCGCGTGGAGGTGAACGAGGCCGTGTGGCGCGTCAACGGCCTCCGGCCCGCGAGTGAGTGCCGCTCACTGGCCGAATTGATCGAACGGGTGCGCGCGCTATGACTCGATGGATGGGCAAGACCCGAAGGATTTCCAGCAGAAGGACGGATTGCAACCCCCCGCCGCAGTGCGGACTCGATGGATGGGCAAGACCCGAAGGATTTCCAGACCCCTACGGGTCTGGCGCAACCCCTCTGGCGCGCCACGATTCGCCATGAAACAGACTTCAGGTTGAGAGAGAGTCGTCATGCGTCTCGCTTCGCTGCTGCCCTCCGCCACCGAAATCGTCTGTGCGCTCGGCCTGGCCGATTGCCTGGTGGGCGTCTCGCACGAGTGCGACTATCCGCCCGAAGTCGTTGCAGATTTGCCGCGCCTCACCCGCTCGGCCATCCCGCACGGCCTCACGCCGGCCAAGATTGACGCCGAGGTCGCGGCGCGCCTGCGGCGGGGTGAGAGCCTGTATACGGTGGACGAAGAGTTGCTCGCCGCCCTCGCGCCGGACGTGATCATCACCCAAGAGTTGTGCGACGTGTGCGCGGTGAACTTCAGTCAGGTGCGGGCCCTGGCCGCGCGCCTGCCGGGCCGGCCGAAGGTGATCTCGCTCACGCCGCCCAACCTCGACGGCATTTTCGAAGATGTGCGCACCGTAGCCGGCGTGCTCGGCGTGCCGGAACGCGGCGCGCGACTGCTGGCGCAGCTTCAGGCGCGGCTGGCCGCCGTCACACAATCGGTGCAGGGCCGGCCGCGCCCGCGTGTCTTCGCCTGCGAATGGCTCGACCCGCCATTTGCCGCCGGGCACTGGGTCCCCGAAATGGTCGCCCTGGCCGGGGGCGAGGCAGTGCTCGGGCGGGCGGGCGAAAGATCGTTCCGCGTGACGTGGGAGCAGGTCGCCGCCGCTCGGCCGGATATCGTGGTGCTGATCCCGTGCGGCTACTCACGCGAACAGGCGCAGGCGGAATGGGAGGCCCTGCCCAAACCGGCGGTCTGGGGCGCGATCCCGGCAGCGCAGGCCGGACGGGTGTACGCGCTCGAGGCGAACAGCTACTGCTCGCGCCCCGCCCCGCGCGTAGTCGAGGGCATCGCTGCGCTGGCGGGCCTTTTCCATCCGCAATCAGAGCCTGTATGAGTGTACCGCGCTGCCTCATCGCCGCGCCGGCCAGCGGCGCCGGCAAGACCACCTTCGCCGTCGGCCTCATGGCGGCGCTCAGGGCGCATGGCCTGAACGTTGCGCCGTTCAAAGCCGGCCCGGATTACATTGACCCGGGTTACCTCACCCTTGCTGCGCGCCGCCCCTGTCACAACCTCGATGCCTGGCTTCTGCCGCCCGAACGCGTGCGCGTCAGCTTCGCCCATCACGCTGCCGGGGCAGACATCGCCGTGATCGAGGGCGTGATGGGTTTGTTCGACGGCTATTCGGGCGTTGCTGACGCGGGCAGCACCGCGCACCTCGCCCGGCTGCTGGAGGCGCCCGTTGTGCTGGTGGTGGATGTGAGCGCGATGGCGCGCAGCGCCGCCGCACTGGTGCGCGGTTTTCGAGACTTCGAGGCCCGGGTGCGCCTGGCGGGCGTGTTGCTCAATCGAGTCGGTAGCCCGGCCCACGCCGCCCTGGTGAAGGCCGCCGTCGAGGCCGAGACCGGCCTGCCTGTGCTGGGCTTTCTCGCCGCCGACGAACGCTGGCGCCTGCCGGAGCGTCACCTAGGCCTGGTCACCGCGCCCGAGGCCGGCGACCGGCAGACCTGGCTGGAGGCGCTGCGCGCCGAGTTTGAGGCTTGTGTAGATGTCGAGCGTATGTTGGAGTTGGCCGCTTCTGCGCCCGACCTGCCGGAGGCCGATAGCGACCTCTTCGCCGGCTTCCCCGCCGGACCGCCCGTCGTCATCGCCGTGGCGCACGACCTCGCCTTCAACTTCATCTACGAAGACAACCTGGATCTGCTCCGGGCGGCGGGCGCCGAGATCGCCTTCTTCAGCCCGTTGGAGTCCGAAGCGTTGCCGCGCGGTGCCCGGGCCGTCTACCTCTGCGGCGGCTACCCGGAGCTGTGGGCGGCGCAACTGGCTGCCAATGAGCGCCTCAAAGCCGAGCTGCGCGCCGCGCACGCCGCCGGCCTCCCCATCTACGCCGAATGCGGCGGGCTGATGTATCTCACCGAAACGATCACAGACGCTCAGGGTGTCACCCATCCGATGGTCGGGCTGCTGCCCGGCGGTTCCGTGCTAACGCCGCGCCTCACGCTCGGCTATCGTTCGCTGCGGGCGCTGAGCGACAGTTGGTTATGGCGCGCCGGCGAAACCGGACGGGGGCACGAATTCCATCATTCCGTCTGGCAGGGCCGGCCGGCTACGCTGCCTTACCTCTACGAGCATCAGCCCGACGTTTTTCGCGCCGGGCCTGGCCTCGAAGGCGCTCGCCTGGGCAACCTGCTCGCGTCCTACACTCATCTGCACTTTCTTTCCCGGCCCGAGCTGGCCGCACGTTTTGTGGCCGCGGCGCGGGCCGGCGTTCACACTGAAGGAGTATCCGAATGCCCCGACTCACGAGAATCTACACCCGCAAGGGCGATCAAGGCTTGACTTCCCTGGGCGGCGGGCAGCGCGTGCCCAAAGACTCGCTGCGCATCACGGCCTATGGCGCGGTAGACGAACTTAACGCCGCGCTGGGCGTAGCGCTGGCGCACGGCTTGTGTGACCGGCTGCAACAGACGCTGCCTCCCATTCAGAATGAGCTCTTTCACCTCGGCTCTGACCTGTGCTTCCGCGAAGAGGACAAGGCCGAGCACGCCATCCCGCAGATCGAAGCGCGGCATGTGGAAAAACTTGAGGCGCTGATTGACGAGCTCAACGAAACCGTCGGGCCATTGGAGAACTTCATCCTGCCGGGCGGCTCGGTCGGCGCGGCCAACCTGCACCTGGCGCGCACCATCTGCCGCCGGGCCGAACGCGAGGTCGCCGCCCTCATCCGCGAAGAACCGGTCGGGCCGTATGTGTTGCGCTACCTCAACCGCCTCTCGGACGCATTGTTTGTGATGGCGCGTTATGAGAATAAGATGCAGGAAATGGCGGAGCCGCTGTGGGATACGTGGGCGTGAACGCGCCGCGACACCGAACAAAAGCGCCCCGGCCTCAGGCCGGGGCGCTTGTTTAAGCCATAGCTCGGGCTTAAGCCGGCGCCGGCGCCGGCGCTTGCGGCAGGCTGGGCGTTGGGCGCTCGCCGGAGGGGAGCGTCGGCCAGGTGCGCTTGCGGCCGCTTGCGCCGCCGAACGGGCTGGGGAAGAGCCGCTCGAACTCGGCGGCTTCCACCGTCTCGACTTCCATCAGCCGCTGGGCGATCGCATCCAGCCGGTCGCGGTATTGAAGCAGGATGGACTTGGCGCGTTCGTAGGCGTTGTTCACCAGCTCGCGCACCTCGTTATCAATCTGCTCGGCCACGGCGTCCGAGTAATCGCGCTGCTCGGAGATCTCGCGTCCCAGGAAGATCAACTCTTCCTTCTGGCCATACACCATCGGCCCCATCTTGGCGCTCATGCCCCAACGCGTCACCATCGAACGGGCGATCTTCGTTACGCGCTCCATATCGTTGGCCGCGCCGGTGGTGATGTCGCCGAAGACCAGCTCCTCGGCCACGCGCCCGCCAAGCAGGCCGGCCAGGTCGGCCTCGAACTTCTTCTTCGAGTACAACGTGCGGTCTTCGTCAGGCAGGGCCAGCGTGTAGCCGCCGGCCATGCCGCGCGCGATGATGCTGACCTTGTGCACCGGGTCGGCCTCGGGGAGGGCATGCATGACGACGGCGTGGCCGGCCTCGTGATAGGCGATCACGCGCTTCTCCTCTTCGGAGATGATGCGGCTCTTGCGCTCCGGCCCGGCGATGACGCGCTCGATGGCCTCCTCGAATTCCTTGTGGCTGATGGCCTTCTTGTTGCGGCGGGCGGCCAGGATGGCGGCCTCGTTGACCATGTTCTCTAAATCTGCCCCGACGAAGCCCGGCGTGGCCTTGGCCAGCGTGCTCGGCTCCACATCGGAGGCCAGCGGCTTGCCGCGCACGTGCACTTTGATGATCTGTTCGCGGCCCTTCATATCGGGCCGATCCAGCACCACGCGCCGGTCGAAGCGGCCGGGCCGCATTAGCGCCGGGTCGAGGATGTCGGGCCGGTTGGTGGCGGCGATGACGATGATGTTGGTGTCGGTATCGAAACCGTCCATCTCCACCAGGATCTGGTTGAGCGTCTGCTCGCGTTCGTCGTGCGAGCCGCCCAGGCCCGCGCCGCGGTGGCGGCCCACCGCATCAATCTCGTCCACGAAGATGATGCAGGGTGAGTGACGCTTGGCCTGGTCGAACAGATCGCGCACCCGGCTGGCGCCGACCCCGACGAACATCTCCACGAACTCGGAGCCGGAGATCGAGAAGAACGGCACGCCGGCCTCGCCCGCCACCGCCTTGGAGAGCAGCGTTTTGCCCGTCCCCGGTGAGCCGACCAGCAGCACGCCCTTCGGGATGCGTGCGCCCAGGGCGATGAACTTATCCGGCTCTTTGAGGAACTCGACCACTTCCTTCAGCTCTTCCTTGGCTTCGTCCACGCCGGCCACGTCCTCGAAGGTCACCGTCGGGTGATCGCTGTTGAACATGCGCGCGCGGCTCTTGCCGAACGAGAGCGCCTGGTTGTTGCTGCCCTGCGCCTGCCGCAGCATGAAGTAAATCACGCCGACCACCAGCAGGGCGGGGAGCATATATCCGAGGAAGGTCAGGATGCTGTTGAGTTCGGAGGGGCGTTTGACCTCGAAGGAGACGGCCCGCATCTCCTCGGGCGTGACGTTGAGGGCGGCCAGTTGCTCGAAAACGGTACCGGAAGGCTGGATGCGCGACTCAGCAGCCGGCCGGCCGCTGCGATAGGTGATTTCGAGCGTGTTCTCGTCCACCACAATCTTCTTGATCTCGCCTTTGCTGATCGCCTCGGCCACTTCGTTCAGCGGCAGAACCTGTGCCTGCGGCTGCTGCCGGAGCTGGAACAGCAGGACGACGATGGCGACAATGATAAGAATGTAGACGAACGCGCTGCGGATGCGAGCTGAGTTCACAGGGTACCTCCCACAGCGTAACTTCGGGGATCACGCCGTGTTTCGATTGGATTATACCATCCGGTTTTTGAGCATTGCGCTCCCTAAATGGCGAGGCCCCGTAAGCGTTTGATGAGAACAACGGCTGAGGCTGCGCCGACCACAGTGAAGCCGTCTTGCGACGGCAGAACCGAGTCTCGCGCGTTCAGGACCGGCGCTGCGCAGACTGGAGCAGCCAACTAACGCGTGTAGAGGAGATAAATCCAGATATACAGCGGGATCAGCCCGACCACGGCCAGCACGGCCAGAAAGCCCAGGCCGACCGCGATCCAATCGAGGCCCTCGTCGCTCTCGTCCAACACTTCGGTCGCCGGGCCGGTGGTGACCACAGGCGGAGGGACGGCATAGGCCGGAGCGCCGGCCTCGGCGCGGCGCAGCATGGCGGCGGCAGGGGGGGCCGCCGTTGGCGGGGCAGCCGGCGTGGAGGCCGGGATGGCGCGCGGCTGCGGCTCCGCCGGCGTGCTTCCAGAACTGAGCACGAGCGCTTCGCCCTGCTGGCGGAACGAGATCAGGATGCGGCCGAGTTGGTCCGCCGTGCGATAGCGCGCCGCCGGTTCCTTGGCCAGCACCTTGTGCACGATCCGTTCGAGTGTCTCGGGGACCTGATCGTTGAAGAGGGAGAGACGGGGCGGCTCCTCGCGCAGGTGCATCAGCGCGAGCGCCTGCTGGGTGGAGGCCACAAACGGCAGGCGGCCCGCCAGCATCTCGAACATGACCACACCGATGGCGTATACGTCCGAGGCGGGTGTGGGATGTTCGCCGGCGGCCTGCTCCGGCGAGTAGTATTGCGGGCTGCCCCAGACCACGTCGGTGGTCTCGCCGGGGCGCAGGTTGGCCAGCGCGCGTGCGATGCCGAAGTCGGTGATCTTCACGCGCCCGTCGGCCGTGACCAGGATGTTCTGCGGCTTGATATCACAGTGCACCAGCCCGGCGCGGTGGGCGTAACCCACGCCGGCGCAGATCTGGATGGCCAGGTCGAGCGCGTAATCCACGCTGAAGGGCGCTGCCTCCTTGATGATGGTCTTGAGGTCCTGGCCCTCGATGTACTCCATCACGATGTAATACCGCCCGCCGTCACGTCCGAAGTCGTGGACGGTGACGATGTTGGGGTGGGCGAGGTTGGCCGCAGCGCGCGCCTCCTGCTGAAAGCGGGCCAGAAATTCGGGGTCGCCGGTCAGCGTCTCGCGCAGGATCTTCACCGCCACCAGCCGGCCCAGCGACAAATCCTGAGCCTTGTGCACCACTGCCATGCCGCCCTGGCCGATGGCGCTGAGCAGCTTATACCGTTTATTGAGAAGGGGAGTCTCCGCTGCCATGCGCGCCGATTGTACATGATTTTGCTTTTCGGGCGCGTCGGTTACAATGCCGAGGCACTCCTCGAAGGCGCTCTGAATGTCCGCGTTGAAATCCATCAAGCCGGTTTATTATCTGCTGCTGGCCGTGCCGCTGGCCATCTTCGGCAGCCTGCTGGAGTGGGGGCCGATCCCCATCTTCATCGCCGCCTGCGCCGGCCTGATCCCGTTGGCCGGCCTGATCGGCGAGGCGACCGAGGCGCTGGCGGCCGTCACCGGCCCCAAGATCGGCGGCCTGCTCAACGCCACCCTCGGCAACGCGGCGGAGCTGATCATTACCATCGTCGCCCTCAACGCCGGCCTGCTGGAGCTGGTGAAGGCATCCATCACCGGCTCGATCCTGGGCAACCTGCTGCTGGTGATGGGCGCGAGCCTGTTGCTCGGCGGCTTGAGGAACGGACGGCAGACGTTCGGGCGTCAGGCGCAGGGCACGAACGCCACCATGCTCGTGCTGGCCGTCGTCGCGCTGTGCGTGCCCTCGCTGTTCAACCATACGCTGGAGGGCGAGGCGCTGCCGCTGTTGATCGTGGAAGAGATCAGCATCGGCGTGGCCGTGGTGATGATCATCGTCTACGGCCTGGGCCTGTACTTCTCGCTCCGCAACAGCGACCACCTCGCGCTGGAGCGCGCCGGCGGCGCGACCTCCGAGGCCCCGCACTGGCCGCTGCGCACCGCACTGATTGTGCTGACCCTCGCCACCGGCGCCACGGTGTGGCTGAGCGAGATCCTGGTGCATAACGTCGAAACGGTGACGGACACCTTTGGCCTGAGCGAGTTCTTCCTTGGTGTGATCCTGGTCCCCCTCATCGGCAACGTGGCCGAGCACCTGGTGGCCGTGCAGGTGGCGATCAAAAACCAGATGGACTTGAGCCTGGAGATCGCCCTCGGCTCCAGCCTCCAGATCGCTATCTTCGTCGCGCCGGTGCTGGTGTTCATTGCGTTGCTCATCAACCCCAACCGTCCGCTGACGCTGGTGTTCAACCAGTTCGAGATGGTCGCCCTGATCGCCGCCGTGCTCGTCGCCAACCTGGTCGCTGCCGACGGCGAGGCCAACTGGCTGGAGGGCGTGCAACTGATCGCCGTGTACCTGATCCTGGGCGTGGCGTTCTTTTTCATTCCGGAATGACGTCGTCCCACAGACAGATCGTGCCCGGGCGCGTCGCGCCGATGGGGCCTGTGCGCGTGGCGACGGCTGCCTGAACTGTGACCCCTTCCGCCGTCTTTCGTTTCTCTGTGCCTATGGCCTGGGCGCTGGCATCGGCTGTCTTTGCGCTGGTGGCCGGCTCGTGGCTGGCGCTCACGCCGCCGGGCCTGCTCGGCAAGGCGGACGCCATCGGCTACGCCGTCTGTCACCGCATTGACCTGCGCTCGTTTCATATCGGCGACCGGCCTCTACCGCTATGCGCACGCTGCACGGGCATCTATCTCGGCGCATTGTTCGGGATGGCGGCGTTGGCCATGCTGAGCGGATCGCGCGCGGGCGAGCTGCCGCGCCGACCCGTGCTGGTCGTCGCCTTGAGCTTCATCGGCCTGATGGGCCTGGATGGCGCGAACTCGTATCTGGCGCTGCTCGGCTTGCCCCACCTGTACGAACCGCAAAACTGGCTGCGCCTGCTGACGGGGACATTCAATGGGCTGGCGCTGGGCGTCTTGCTTTACCCCGTCTTCAACCAGACGCTGTGGCGCGACTGGCAGCCGCATCCGGTGCTGGCCGGCTGGCGTGACTTGGGCATGCTGGTCGGGGTCGGGCTGATCATCGTCGCGCTGGTGTTGACCGAGAACGACGCCGTGCTGTACCCGCTGGCCTTACTGAGCGCGTTGGGCGTGGTGGCGCTGCTGACGATGTTGTACACCATCGCGGTGCTGGTGGTCACGCACCGTGAAAACCGCGCGACCGGCTGGCGGGCAGCGGCCTTGCCGGTCTTCGTCGGGCTGACGCTGGCGCTGACGCAGATCGCGGTGATTGACGCCGGCCGCTTTTGGTTATTCGGCACGTGGAGCGGCTTCCCGGCCCTGCGTTAGTTCTCAGGGAAAGCAGCCATCGGCCTGCAGAGACCCTCAACGAAATCGGCGCCTTCGGTGTCTTCCGCGGCTCTCTTGTCCTCGCGGTGCAGTTCTCAAGTATCATAGAGCCCAGATCTTTTGCAGGAGATTGATCACATGAATGACCCTCTCAACGCGCCGCCCGCACAGCCGAGTTCTCGTAACCGGAACCTGATCATCGGCGTTTTGGCCGGCCTCATCGTGCTCTGCTGTTGCTGTGTGGTATTGTCTTTGCCGGTGCTCTGGTACTGCGGCGACTGGCTGGTCGGCGTGGCCCCGGGCTGCCAGTTCCCCTTCCCCTGAACCGATTTCTGTGGAGACGGCCCCGCCAGTGAGAGCGGGGCCGCTCTCTATTCCTCCTGGCCCTCAGCCAGCTTGCGCAACCGCGCAACGAAGAATCCTTCCAGGGCCTCCCCTGGCGCGACCCGCCGCGCGCGAGCAATGACCTCGGGAAAAGGCCGGCCCTTGGCGTCATGCTGTAATGCCGGCGACCAGGGCGCACCGGGCAGCTCGAACGGCTCCAGCGCCACCTGGCCCGGCTGCTTCTCCAGCAGCCAGGCGATCACGCCCTCGTTCTCCTCCACTGTAGTGGTGCAGGTGCTATAGACGATTACGCCGCCCGGCTTGGTCGCGGAGAGTGCCGACTTGAGCAGGAAGCGTTGCTGTTTGGCGAGCGAGGCGATGTGGCTGGGAGAGGGATTGGGCGTGCCGCGCATCGAGCAGGGGGCGTCCACCAGCGCCCGGTCAAAGTAGTTGGGGTAACGCTGCCACAGCCGCTGGCCGGGGAGCCGCGTCGTTCGGGCGCAGGTCACGCCGAATTGCCGGAGCACGTTCGCCAGCCGGTACACGCGCTGCCGGCTGAGATCATTGGCGACGATCTCGCCCCGGTTCTGCATCAGGGCCGCGATATGCGTCGTCTTGCCGCCGGGCGCTGCACACAGATCGAGCACCTTCTCGCCGGGCTGCGGATCCAGCACGAGCACCGGCAGCAAACTGGCATGATTCTGAATGAAGAAAGCGCCCCGCTCGTAGTCGGGCAGGTCGGTCAGGTCCCGGGCCGTCGCGCCCAGGACGGTCAGTGCTTCGGGATACCAGGCCAGCGGCTGCACGACGAAGCCCAGGTGCCGCAAACGCGCCGCACACTCCGAGGCTGGACCGACCAGCGGATTGACGCGCAGGTGAACGCAGGGCGGAGGAGCCATCGCAGCGTGATTATAGCCAACGGCTCTTCGGAAACTTTAATTTGACGGCACGCCCGGTATATACTATACTCCACTAGAGTATTTAGGCCGGGAGGCTGTCATGGACGAAGCGTCGCGCGAGGACGTGAGGAAACGCCTCAGACGAGTTGAAGGACAAGTCAGGGGTGTGTTGAAGATGGTGGATGAGGGCCGGAGCTGCCAGGAGCTGTTGCAGCAACTGGTCGCCATCCGGTCGGCAGTGCAACAAGCCAGCGTGGTGATCGCCCGCTCCTATGCGGGCGAGTGTTTGGCGGCGGCGCCCAAAGGCGCGCGGAGCCAGGCGGCGCTGATTGACGACCTGATTAACGTGCTGGCCAAAACCAATTAGAACCCATTTCTAAACGAGGGTTCGGCGAAAGCATTGCCTTCGCCGAACCCAGATCAACAAGGAGCAGCAATGACCGGAGTGATCAAGGAAGCAACGGCAGTTTGGCAAAACGAGGGACATGCCTTTCAGGTAACGGTGCCTTCCGGGGCAACGCTCCGCCTGGACTCGGACGGCGTCAACTTCGGCCCGGCGGAGATGTTGCTGGTTGGGCTGGCGGGTTGCACCGGCATGGACGTGATTGACATCCTGCGCAAGAAACGCCAGTCTGTGACCGGCTTCGAGATTCGGGTGAAGGGCGAGCAGGCAGCCGATCACCCGCATAAGTTCGTCGCCTTCGAAGTCAACTATATCGTCTCCGGGCAGCACCTTGACCCCGAGGCGGTGCGCCGGGCAATCGAGTTGTCCGAGACGAAGTATTGCTCGGTCATGGCCACGCTGCGGCCGGCGGCCTCCATCACCACCCGTTTTGAGGTGCGCCAGGCCGAGTCGGCCCCGGCCTGAGGCGCGTTGGCGCCGTTGCCGTGACGGAAGAGATCCTCGCGCTCATTGACTAACCAAGGAGATTCATCATGAACGAACCCATCCATGTGACCGATGCCGCCTTTGAGCAAGCCGTGCTCAAGAGCCCGACCCCGGTGATCGTTGACTTCTGGGCGCCCTGGTGCGGGCCGTGCCGCCAGGTTGCACCGCATCTAGAAAAGATCGCTAAGGAGTACGCGGGCAGGGTAATCGTCGCCAAGGTGAACACCGATGACAACCCCGAGTGGGCAGGTCGCTTCGGCGTGCAGGGCATCCCGACTCTGCTTTTCGTCGCCGGCGGCAAAGTGGTCTACGAGCAGGTAGGCGCGTTACCGTTTGGCCCGCTCAAGCAGATCGTGGACAAGTTCCTCGAGACGGTGAGCACACCTGCCCGGCCGTCGGCCAACTAAGAGCTCGACTCTAAACTACGCCTCGGATGGCTGCTTCGGGTCTGGTGAAGGCATGGCCTTCGCCAGACCCCCGGTTTAGAGATAGGCCCTAAACCGGTTGCGGCCACGGCGCTCTGCGCCGGATCGCCCGCTGTTGAAACAGCGGGCGTCCCCGCTTAAGGACTCGGCGGGCCGCCGGGAAGCAACGACTGCGACTATAATGGTGAGGCGATGGCCGACGGTCGCAAGTTGCTGAGCGTCAATAACCTTTCCAAATACTTCGGCGTGGTGGCTGCCCTGTCTGGCGTCACCTTCACGCTGGAGCCGGGTGAGGTGTTGGGTGTCGTTGGGCAGCGCGGCTCGGGCAAATCCACGCTTTTCCGCTTGCTCAGCGGTGTCTTTCCGCCCTCCGGGGGTATGCTGCAATTCGCTGGCCGACCCGTGACGCTCAAAACCGCCTCACAGGCGCAGCGCTTGGGCATCGAGAGCGTGCACCAGCATCCAGAATTGGTGGATAGCCTGAACATGCTCCAGAACATTTTTCTGGGGCGGGAGCTGTGCGGCTGGCCGCGATGGGGCTTGTGGCCGAAAGAAGAGGCTATGCTCCAGGCGGCCCGGATGATGCTTCAGGCGTTCGATTTGCCCGCCGATCTGCTCTTTAAACGCCCGCCTCAGCTTTCCGCCGAACAGCAGCAAATTGCTGCGCTCGCCAAGGCGTTGAGCCGACCTGCCCGCCTGCTCCTGCTGGATGACGCGCTGGAAGCCCTCAGTTTCGAACGTCAGCGCAGGCTGCTCGCCCGCATCAAAGACCTGGCCGCCCAAAACGTGGCCGTGATCCTCAGCAGCGACGACCTGAAGCAGATTTTTGCTGTCACCGACCGGATCCTGGTGCTCTATCAAGGTCGCCAGGTGGCGCTACGGCGCACCGCCGAGTCCACGCCGCGTGAAATCGTGGAGCTGATCGTCGGCTCCAACCGGCAGGATCAGGTGACGCCGGTGATCTGGGCTTTCGAAAGTTACCACGCCGCGCAGCAACAGGCGGAGGAGTTGCGCCGCACGCAACAGGCGCTGCGCCAGAGCCTGCAGGCGCAGGACTCGCTCAATCGCCAGTTGATCGAGCGCCTGCGCGATCAGTTGGAGGCGCTTGATCGTCTCAACCTGGCCTTGCAGGAGGCCAACCGGCGCCTAATCACGGAGCGTGAGGCGGAACGTAAGGCGTTGGCGCGCGATCTCCACGATCAGATCATTCAGGACCTGCTGAGCTATAACTATCAGCTGGAAGAGATCGAGGGTGAAATGGCCGGGGAAAGCCTGAGCCGGGAACTGGAGAAAATCCGGCATGGCATTCGCCAGGCGGTCGGCAGCCTGCGCCAGATGTGCAGCGACCTGCGCCCGCCCACCATTGACAGCCACGGCTTATCGGCGGCGATTAGCTCGCTGGCGCATCAGTGGTCCGAACAACACGGCATCGCCGTGGACCTGGAAGTGGATCCAGCCCTGGGGCGTCTGCCGGAGGCCATTGAGCTTTCGGTCTTCCGTATCGTTCAGGAGGGCCTGAGCAACGTGCGCAAACACGCCCTTGCCACGCGCGTCACGTTGACTCTGCGTCGGACTCATACCGCCAGCCTGGTCGTGCAGTTGGCCGACAACGGCCGGGGACTGAGGACGCCCATCAATCTGGCCTCGCTCTCGGAGCAAAAGCACTTTGGCCTGGTGGGGATCAGCGAGCGCGTCTCGCTGTTGGGCGGCACGCTCCAGTTGACGTCGCCGCCGAACGGTGGGCTGATCCTGCAGATCGAAATCCCCAGCCCCTATCCTTCCATCATGAACTGAGCCGGCTGCCCAACGCGTCCTCCACCACCTGCCGCACCGTCGCCGCATCGAGGTCCTTCTTGTCCAGAAAGGCCACGGCGCCGGCGTTCAGGCCCAGGCGCCGGAACTCCCGGTCGGGATAGGCGCTGATCAGGATGAGGCGCGTGGCTGGCACACTGGCCTTGAGGCGGCGCGCGCACTGGATGCCGTCTTCGTCGCGTAACACCACATCAATCAGGGCCAGATGCGGTCGAATCTGCGTGGCCAGGCGGAGGGCCTCGGCGACGTCGTCGGCTTCGAACAGCCGGGCGCCGGCGTAGGTCTTGCCGATCAGGCGTGCCAGTTGCTGGCGGTAGCGCGGGTTGTCGTCTACCAGTAGCACCGTCAACGTGTCGCTGGGCACCGGCAGCGGCTCGATGGTTTCGAGCGCAGTGAGCGCCAGCACCTCCGGGTGCTGATTGGCGTAACGGGTGGCCGCCAGCCGGCTCTCCACACCCAGGGCGCGATACAGGCTGGTCAGGTGGTTTTCCACGGTCTTGACGCTCAGGTCCATCATCTGTGCAATCCGGCGATTGTCGTAGCCCAGCGTCAGCAGGCGCAGCAGCTCGCGCTGACGGCGCGTGAGTTGTGGCGCCACGGGGCTGGCCGCCGCCTGGCGATGTACCAGGCGATCCACCAGCGGGCCGGAGATCCAGCGCTCGCCATTCAACACGCGTTGCACGGCCAGTTGCAAATCGGCCAGCGGCTGATCCTTGAGGTGGTAACCATCCACCCCCTCGCTGAGCAGGCCGGTCACGTACATCTCGTCGGCATGGGCGCTGACGACCAGAATGCGCAGCGCGGGATAGAGGTGTTTGATGTGGCGGACGGCGGCAACCGGCTCGAACTCCGGCATGGCCACATCAATCACCAGTAAATCGGGTTGCAGTTGGGGCAAGGACGCCAACAGGGTTTTGCCATCGCCGACCTCGCCCACCACTTCCAGGTTGGGCACGCTCAACAGCGCGTTCCGCAGGCCGGCGCGCACCACGGCGTGATCATCGGCCAGAAGGACTCGGGGCATAGCCGCATTATCCCTCGATTTTGTCAATTAGGGGATTTCCCCTGGTGCATCTGGGGGATGAATGGGGTGCGAATGGGGGAGTCGGGAATTGAGACCGGGGTGATTTCTGCTTAATATTTCTTGAGCATCTTCACCCTGCTTGTGATCTGCATCCCACATGGCAACCTGTCCAAATGTTCCGGCTGAGGTTGCGCGTAGACCGGCCAGGCGGTGTACCTGGACCTGGCCTGGCCCCGCGCGAAGGAGGTGGTCGGCTCTCACTCAACACTCCGAGACCCTATCGTCCAATCGTTCCAACTCACTTATCTGAAGGAGAAGAAAATGCGTCAAAAGCCCAATCGAATTGCCATGCTGGTCGTCACTTGCATGGCTGTTGTCAGTCTGGTGCTGTCGGCCTGCGCGCCGGCGGCTACAACGGTCGCGCCTACCTCGGCCCCGGCCACTCAGCCTCCCGCAGCCAAATTGGCGGTGGGCATCGTGCTGCCGACGAAGGACGAGCCGCGCTGGATCCAGGATGAGACGCGTTTCCGGGAGGCGCTGAGCCGGGCCGGCTACGAGGTGGAGATTCTGTTCAGCCAGGGGTCGTCGGCGACGGAGAAGGCCAACGTCGAGTCGCTGATCACCAAGGGCGTGAAGGTGATCATCATCACGCCGCACGACGGGACGGCGGCGGCGGCGGCGGCGAACGCGGCGCGGGCGGCCGGGGTGAAGGTAATCTCGTACGACCGGCTGATCCGGGACACGGAGGCGGTGGACTACTACGTGACGTTCGACAGCATTGCGGTGGGGGCGCAGCAGGCGCAGTACCTGGTGGACAATGCGACGGGGAAGGGGAACCCGCTGTACCTGTATGCGGGGGCGGCGTCGGACAACAACGCCTTCATCTTTTTCGAGGGGGCGTGGGGGGTGTTGCAGCCGAAGATCGCGGACGGGACGTTCGTGGTGAAGAACTCGAGTGAGGCGGTGGCGCTGTCGGGCAAGGCGACGCTGACGCGCGACGAGCAGGCGCGGATCATCGGGCAGATCACGACGAACTGGGACTTCAACACGGCCAAGACGCTGGCGGAGTCGAACCTGACGGCGGCGAAGAAGGAGGACAAGGGCAAGGTGTTCATTCTGGCGCCGAACGATGGGACGGCGCGGGCGATTGCGGACGCGTTTGCGGCGGACAAGGATGTGACGGGCTACTTTGTGACGGGGCAGGACGCGGAGAAGGCGTCGGTGCAGTACATCATTGACGGCAAGCAGTCCATGACGGTGTTCAAGGATGTGCGCACGCTGGTGAATGATGCTATCAACGCGGCGGTGGCGCTGCTGAAGGGCGAGGTGCCGGCGTCCAAGGGCTCGTACAACAACGGCCGGGTGGATGTGCCGGCCATTCAGTCGCCGGTGGTGACGGTGGACAAGACCAACGTCAAGGCGGCGCTGATCGACTCCGGCTACTACCAGGCCAGCGACTTCACCGGCCTGGAAGCGGGCGGCGCCATACCGGCGGGCAAATTGGCGGTGGGCATCGTGCTGCCGACGAAGGACGAGCCGCGCTGGATCCAGGATGAGACGCGTTTCCGGGAGGCGCTGAGCCGGGCCGGCTACGAGGTGGAGATTCTGTTCAGCCAGGGGTCGTCGGCGACGGAGAAGGCCAACGTCGAGTCGCTGATCACCAAGGGCGTGAAGGTGATCATCATCACGCCGCACGACGGGACGGCGGCGGCGGCGGCGGCGAACGCGGCGCGGGCGGCCGGGGTGAAGGTAATCTCGTACGACCGGCTGATCCGGGACACGGAGGCGGTGGACTACTACGTGACGTTCGACAGCATTGCGGTGGGGGCGCAGCAGGCGCAGTACCTGGTGGACAATGCGACGGGGAAGGGGAACCCGCTGTACCTGTATGCGGGGGCGGCGTCGGACAACAACGCCTTCATCTTTTTCGAGGGGGCGTGGGGGGTGTTGCAGCCGAAGATCGCGGACGGGACGTTCGTGGTGAAGAACTCGAGTGAGGCGGTGGCGCTGTCGGGCAAGGCGACGCTGACGCGCGACGAGCAGGCGCGGATCATCGGGCAGATCACGACGAACTGGGACTTCAACACGGCCAAGACGCTGGCGGAGTCGAACCTGACGGCGGCGAAGAAGGAGGACAAGGGCAAGGTGTTCATTCTGGCGCCGAACGATGGGACGGCGCGGGCGATTGCGGACGCGTTTGCGGCGGACAAGGATGTGACGGGCTACTTTGTGACGGGGCAGGACGCGGAGAAGGCGTCGGTGCAGTACATCATTGACGGCAAGCAGTCCATGACGGTGTTCAAGGATGTGCGCACGCTGGTGAATGATGCTATCAACGCGGCGGTGGCGCTGCTGAAGGGCGAGGTGCCGGCGTCCAAGGGCTCGTACAACAACGGCCGGGTGGATGTGCCGGCCATTCAGTCGCCGGTGGTGACGGTGGACAAGACCAACGTCAAGGCGGCGCTGATCGACTCCGGCTACTACCAGGCC
>JBBIQY010000042.1:0-32857 GCA_037442085.1 Anaerolineae bacterium | reverse complement strand
CGGAGTGCAACGTGTGGCTTGCCGACACATTCACTTTAGCAGAAGTTCTGAATCGGCGCAGCCTCTCATTTTCATCGCCCGTTGTGCGCCGGCGCGCATGGAGACTTCGCTCCGCTCAGGGTGCGCGGCGCGCAGTCGAAGGACGCTATTTCCCGTTGAATCCGGTAGAACCGTCAGCGGTTACAGATTGCGCTTCTCTAAATCCACGAAGACGCGCGAGG
This sequence comes from Anaerolineae bacterium, assembly GCA_037442085.1. Taxonomy (GTDB): domain Bacteria; phylum Chloroflexota; class Anaerolineae; order Anaerolineales; family UBA6663; genus JANWXR01. Next base: position 32,636 of record JBBIQY010000042.1, on the reverse strand, counting down.
TTTCACGAAGCCTTCGTGTTTCCCCGTGACTTCGTGGAAGAAAACCGCAGTTTCTGCCCGCGCAGGGTATACCACAGCTGCCCGGAGTTTGGCGCACAAAGTTATGGGCAAGGCTTGTGCCGGGCAGACAAGCCGCCAGGATCATCCTGCAACAGACTAAAAAGCGGGCGGGGGCGGGCGGATGACGGCCCATCCGTTTCGCTCCGCGTGCGCTCCCCAGAACCGTCCAAGGCCCTTTCCTCCGGCCCCATTTCCCTCTATACTTTCGACAATGACCTCTGTCGCCTCAACCGAAATCATCTGCCGCGACGTGTGGAAGATCTTCGGGCGCAACCCGGAGCGCGTCCTCCGGCAAATCGCGCCCGACCAGTCGAGCGCGCCTATCCTGGAAAAGACCGGCCACGTCGTGGCGGTGCGCGGCGTCTCGTTCGAGGTTCGGAAGGGGGAGACGTTCGTGGTGATGGGCCTCTCCGGCAGCGGCAAGAGCACGCTGGTGCGCTGCCTCTCGCGTCTCACCGAGCCGACCAAGGGCGAGATCCTCATCGGCGGACAAGACTTGCTCAAGCTGAGCGAGGCCGAGTTGCGCGAGGTGCGCCGCCACAAAATCAGCATGGTCTTCCAGAACTTCGGCCTGTTCCCCCACCGGCGCGTCATCGAGAACGTGGCTTACGGGCTGGAGGTGCGCGGCGTGAAGCGCGCCGAGCGGCTGGAGCGCGCACGGCAGATGATTGACCTGGTAGGGCTGACCGGCTGGGAGCAACATTTCCCTCGCCAGCTCTCCGGCGGCATGCAACAGCGCGTAGGCCTGGCGCGCGCGCTGGCGGTGGACCCGCAGATCATCCTCTTCGACGAGCCGTTCTCCGCGCTCGACCCGCTCATTCGCCGCGAGATGCAGGACGAGCTGTTGCGCCTGCAGGCGACGATGCACAAGACCAGCATTTTCATCACCCACGACTTCGCCGAGGCGCTCAGGCTGGGCGACCACATCGCCATCATGCGCAACGGCGAGATCGTGCAGGTGGGCACGCCACAGGAACTGGTGCTCGGCCCGAAGAACGACTACGTGGCCGCTTTTACCAAGGACGCGCCGCGCGCCAAGGTGCTGACCGCCGCCGCCTGCCTGCAACCCTGCCCGCCCGGCTTCGTCGCCGACAGCCTGCCGAGCGTCAGCACCGACGCCAAGCTGGAGGACTGCCTGCCTCTGCTCGCCGCGCACGACGGCCCGGTCTGCGTGCGCGACGCGACGGGCGCGCCGGCCGGCCTGGTGGATCGCGCCGGTGTGATGCGGGCGCTGGCGGCGTAACATGGCCGTTGCTCCCCTTCCCCTGAAGATCTCCATCGGCCATGTTATTCGCTGCGCCGCGGTCTTCAATTTCTGGAATTGGCGTGGAGGCTCCGCAAACGCCGACTCTCTGCCCGCAACCGTGACGCGCCTGTTCGAGTTGCTGCACGAGCGCTGCAGCGAGCGGTTTGGCAACAGCTTTTCAAGGTAGCCATGTCGGCGTCTCGCGTCCGCACCCTCACCGCCCTGATCATAGCCTGCGCCTTCCTATTGACCACCGGTTGCGCGCCCACAGCACCCACTGTTGCCCTGGCCCAATCGGATCGCCCGCGCCGCGCCGCCGAGGCGCCGACGACCGATCGGGAAGCGCTGATCGCCGGCAACACGGCCTTCGCCCTGGATCTATATCGGGCGCTGCGGAAGTCGGAAGGCAACCTGTTGCTCTCACCCTATAGCATCTCGTCCGCGCTGGCCATGGTTTTCGCCGGGGCGCGGAACGAGACCGAGCGGCAAATGGCGGACGTGCTGCACTTCGACCTGCCGCAGGACCGCCTGCACGCCGCCTTTAACGCCGTGGACCAAACGCTCACCGCCGGCAACAATGACCCTGAAGCCTTCCAACTGCGGATTGCCAATTCGGTCTGGGGCCAGATCGGGTATCCGTTCCGGCCCGAGTACCTGGACGTGCTGGCCGAGAATTACGGCGCGGGCCTGCGGCTGGTGGACTTCGCCGGCGCGAGTGAGCCGGCGCGACAGGCCATCAACCACTGGGTGGCCGGGCAGACCGCCGATCGGATCAGGGACCTGATGCCGCCGGACAGCATCACCCCCGCTACGCGGCTGGTGCTGGCGAACGCGATCTACTTCAAAGCCAAATGGGCAGCCCCCTTCCAGTCCTGGGGCGACGGAAGTTTTACCTTACTCGACGGTACACAGGTGAAGGTGCCCTGGATGAGCCGGCGCTCACCCTTGCGTTATCTGCCAGGCGATGACTTCGAGACCGTCGAGATCGCTTACCAGGGTGGCCGGGCGCGCCTGGTCGTCATCTTGCCCGCGCCCGGGCAATTCGCCTCCGTCGAGGCCGGCCTGGATGACGCGCAGGTGGCGGCGATCCTGATGGGCCTGAACGGTTTGCCCGAGACCGAGGCAGTGTTGCAAATGCCCAAGTTCAGCTTCGAAGCGCGCTTCAGTCTGGCCGAGACTCTGGCGGACATGGGGATGCCGGACGCCTTTGGCGGCGCCGCCGACTTCTCCGGCATGGACGGATCGGGCGGCCTGGTGATCTCACACGTCGCCCACAAGGCGTTTATTGCCGTGGACGAGCTCGGCACTGAAGCGGCGGCGGCCACCGGTGTCGGCATGATCGTCTCGGCGCCGCCGCTTATCCTGAACATAGATCGGCCCTTCCTGTTCCTGATCCAGGACCTGCCGACGAACGCTGTGATGTTCGTTGGCCGGGTCTTAGACCCGAGGTAGCGCATGACCACCCGCGCCCTACCCGCACCCTCGTTCGACTACAAGCGCTTCGTCCCGCTGGCGGTGATTGTGGCGCTGGCGGTGCTGGCCGCGCTCTGGCCCGCCGATCAGAGCCAGTTCCCGGCCGAGTGGAACCTCGGCCTGCGTCAGCCGGTGGATGCCTTCCAGCGCTGGGTAATTGAGAACCGCGCCACGCACCCGGCCTTCGTCTACTTCTTCGAGCCGTTGCGGGCTTTCATTGACACGGGGCTGCGCTGGGTGGAAGGCGTGCTGCTCAACGCACCCTGGGTCGTGATCATCGCCACCTTCACGCTGGCCGGGCTGCTGCTGGGCGGCCCACGGCTGGCAGTGTTGTGCGGCGGTGGGCTGCTCATCCTGGGGCTGTTCGGGCTGTGGGTGCCGGGCATGCAGACCCTGGCACTCATGGCAGTTGCGGTTGCGCTTGCCGTGCTCGTCGGCCTGCCGCTCGGCATCCTGGCCGCCGCCAGCGAGCGCGTGGAGCGCACCCTGCGCCCGATCCTCGACGGGATGCAGACCATGCCGACTTTCGTCTACCTCATCCCGGTGCTGTTGTTCTTCGGCATCCAGCGTGTGCCAGCGGTGGTCGCCACACTCATCTATGCGCTCCCGCCCATCATCCGGCTGACGGCGCTGGGCATCCGCCAGGTCTCGCCGCCGGCCATCGAGGCGGCGCGGGCCTTCGGCTCCACCCGTCTGCAGTTGCTGTTCAAAGTGCAATTGCCGCTGGCCCTGCCCGCCATCATGACGGGCGTCAATCAGACCATCATGATGGCGCTGAGCATGGTGGTGATCGCCGCCCTCATCGGCGCGGGCGGGCTGGGCCGCGAGGTGCTCATCGCCCTGCAACGTCTGCGCGTCGGCCAGGCGCTGGAAGCGGGCCTGGCGATCGTGCTGTTGGCGATCATACTCGACCGGCTGAGCGAAGCGCTGAGCCGGCTGGATTTGAACGACGACTTGCCGCGCCGCCCCGCCCTGCCGAAGTGGTTGCCGGCCCGACTGGAGGCGCTGGCGCTCACCGCCTGGGATCACGCCGGGCGGGCGCTCACCTTCCCTGTGCGCTGGGCGGCTTCCACCTTCGACCGCCCCGCCCTCGAACGCTATAGCGGGCCGATCAGCGCCGGCCTCGTCCTGCTCCTGCTCATGCTCCTGGATTCATCGGGGGCTGGCTTCGGCTCGTTCCCGGAGAACTGGCGCTGGGAGCTGCGCCAGCCGGTGGATGCGCTGGTGGCCTGGATGCGCGACAACCTGTTCCTGATCCAGGTCGGCGCTTTCGCTCTGGGCACCGGCCCATTCAGCGACTTCATCGTGATCTACCTGCTCAACCCGATTCGCAGCCTGTTCACCGAGGTGCTGCCCTGGCCGGTGCTGGTGCTGGGCGCAGCCGCGCTCGGCGGTTGGGCGGGCGGCTGGAGGCTGGCGGCCTTCTCCGGCGCAGGGCTGTTCGCCATCGGCCTGTTGGGGATGTGGCCCTTCAGCATGGACACGCTCAGCCAGATCCTGGTGACGATGCTGTTCACCCTGGCGCTGGCGATCCCGCTCGGCATCTGGTCTTCGCAGAGCGAGATGGTGCGCAACTTCCTGCGGCCCATCCTGGATTTTCTCCAGACCATCCCGTCCTTCGTCTTTCTGGTTCCGGTCATCATGCTCTTCAACGTTGGGCGGGTGCCGGGCATCATCGCCTCGGTGCTGTACGCCATGCCGCCCGGCATCAAGCTCACCGACCTGGGCATCCGCCAGGTGAGCGCCGAGGCGGTGGAGGCGGCGCGCGCCTTCGGCTCCACCCGCGCGCAGACGCTGACGAAGGTGCAGGTGCCGATGGCCCTGCCGTCCATCCTGCTCGGCGTCAACCAGATGATTATGATGGTGCTGGCGATGGTGATCATCGCCGGGCTGGTGGGCGGCGCGGGCCTGGGCCTGGAGGCCGTCAACGGCCTGGCGCGCAGCCAGACGGGGCGCGGCCTGGAAGCCGGCCTTGCCATCGTCCTCCTGGCCATGATTATGGATCGCATCACGCAGGCGTGGGCGAACAAGCAGTAGTTTTTAGAACCCATCTCTACTGGCGAAGGCAATGCCTTCGCCAGACCCGAATCAACCCGCCAAGGCGAAGTTTAGAGATAAGCTCCTTAGGTGACGGCAATGCCGTTGGCCTGTTCCGTGAGAAATGAAAAAAGCGCAGGCCTTGAAGAGGGCCTGCGCTTTTCACGCTTTGACCAGGAAGCTAGCGGCCCAGCCACTTCTCCCACGTCGCCCTGTTGGCGTCAATCCAGGCCTGCGCCGCCTGCGCCGGCGTCTTGCCCTCGGTGTCCACCGCCGCGATCATCGAGATCTGCGTCTCGGTGCTGTAATTCATGTTCTTGAGCAGGTTGTAGGCATCGGGCGCGGCGGTCTTCAACCCCGCCCAGCCAATCTTGAACAGCACATCGGTCGGATAGTCGCAGTCCACGCCATCGGCCTCGGCCTTGGCGTAGCATTCGGCCGTGTGGGCGGGCAGGGCCACATTCGTCAGATCGTACTTCGCAAACGCGGAATGCGGACGATAGAAATAGAACAGGATAGGCGCCTGGCGGCTGTAAGCCGAATCGACGGCAGCCAGGATGGCTTCCTCGGAGCCGGCATATACGACCTTGAGATTCAGGCCCAGGTTCTTGATGATCTGTTCATCGTACTGGACCCAGGACGGGTCGCCGCCCAGGAACTGGCCGGCCTCACCGGACTCAGCAGTCTTGAACAGCGCGGCATTGGCCGGGTCTTTGAAGCCCTCCCACGTCGCCAGCTCCGGATGGTCCTTCAGCATATAGGTGGGGATGTACCAGCCGATTTTGCCCTCGACGCCCAGCTTGCCGAGGTCTTCGACCTGCTTACTGCCTTCGATGAACTGGGCGATGCTCTCGGCGTGGCCGGAGGGCCAGACTTCGAGGCTGGCGCTCAGGTCGCCGTTGGCAAGCGCGGCCCACTGCGCGTTCTCGTCAATGCTCACCAACTCCACCGGGTAACCGAGCTCCTTCTCCAGCAGAATCTTGGCGACGTTGATGTTGATGCGCGAGGCCGTCCAGTTGTTCTCGGCGAGCTTGATGGTGATTTTGGGAGCGGCTGTGGGCGAAGGCCCAGCGGCGGGCGCGCAGGCGGCCAGGGCCAGCGACAGAGCCGTCAAGGCTGCGACCACCGACCACCAGGGACGAATCGTTCTCGGGCGCATGTTCTTCTCCTTATGAGTGACGGTTGGGACAGTGCCGAAATTCTAAGCCTGCGGGCGAGGCCTGTCAAACCGGACAGGATCTGTCCAAACCGTTGACTCTTCCCTACAAGTCTGATATATCAGTTGCCGACCAGCCATGTTGCCCACCAGCCTGTTGACTGCGCACCGCCGGCGCCAAAGCGAACCCGGCTCGCAAAGCGCCGAGGCCTATGCCCGCCTGCGCGAGAAGATCATCACGCTCGAACTGCCGCCCGCCTCCCCGGTAGACGAGGCCGCTCTGATGGACGAGCTGGGCTTTGGGCGCACTCCCCTGCGGGAGGCGCTGCAACGCCTGGCGCTCGATAATCTGGTGGTGATCTACCCGCGCCGCGGCACCTTCATCGCCGACCTCAACCCTGACGACCTGCAAAAAATCTTCGAGCTGCGGCTGGAGCTGGAGCCCTTCGCCGCCCGCCTGGCGTCGGAGCGCGCCAGCGCCGAGGAAATCGCCGCCTTGGCAGCGCTGTTTGCCGACGCCGATGCCTTTCTCCGCGCCGGGGACCCGGACCGGCTGATCAAGCTCGATCATCAGGCGCACCGACTGTTGGCCCAGGCCGCGCACAACGAGTTCCTGGAGGAAACGCTGGAGCGCCTCTATGGCCACGTCCTGCGGTTGTGGTACGTGTCATTGCACAAGGTCAGCCGCCTGCGCGAAGCCATTGACGAGCACCGCGACATCCTGGCTGCCGTCAAAGCCCGCGACGGCGAGCGCGCTGCCGAGCTGATGCGCACACACGTCGCCGGTTTCCAATCCCGGTTTCTGTCTGTGTTCAATCGAGCGGAACGCCGATCGCACTGAACGCCGCCGATCTGTGTGACAAACCCTTCTTCCGCACCGTCGGCGTGCCTCGATCCGCAATCACAAATCGAAAATCAGGAGTTCCATGCCCAAAGTCCGCTCATTCGAAATCCCTACCGTGATGAAGCACGGCCTTGGCGCGATTGCCACCCTGGCCGATGAAGCGAAGGCGTTGGGAATGAAACGCCCGCTGCTCGTCACCGACGGCGGCATCGTCAAGGCCGGCCTGCTGGAGCGGGCGACGGCGTCGCTCCGGGCCGGCAACATCGGCTTCGTCGTCTACGACGGGGTCGTCGCCAACCCGCCCATCACCGTCGTAGACGAGGGCGCCCGTCTGTACGCCAGCGAAAAGTGCGATGGCGTCATCGGCTTCGGCGGCGGCTCTTCAATGGACACGGCCAAGGCCATCGGCGTCGTCGCCACGCATGGTGGCAGTATCCTCCAGTACGAGTGGGCCGATCCGCAACCGATCACCAAGCGCATCCCGCCCACCATCTGCGTGCCCACCACTGCCGGCACCGGCAGCGAGGTCACGCTGTGGGCCGTCATCACCGACCCCAAGCGCAAGATCAAATTCAATGTTGGCGGCACGCCCAAGATCGGCGCGTGGGTGGCGCTCATTGATCCCGAGCTGATGCTCAACCTACCGCCCGCCGTCACCGCCGCCACCGGTATGGATGCGCTGGCGCACGCCATCGAGTGCTACACCTGTGCGTATGCGCAGCCACTGGCGGATTCGGTTGCGCTCAACGCGATGGAGTATGTGGCCAAGCACCTGCGCGTGGCCTTTGCGCAGGGCCAAAACGTGGAAGCGCGCTACGGCATGAGCATGGCGGCGATGCTCGGCGCGCTGGCCTACGGCACCGAGAGCGCGGGCGCAGCGCACGCCATGAGCCAGAGCGCGGGCGGCGTGCATGACGTGCCGCACGGCGCGCTGACAGCCCGCGTGCTTGGGCCGGTGATGGAGTACAACTACATGGGCGAGCCGGAGAAATTCGCCCGGATCGCCCAGGCGTTAGGCGAGGACATCCGCGGCCTGAGCGTATGGGCGGCAGCGGAGAAAGCGGTGGAGGCCGTGTACCGTCTGACCGAGGACGTGGAAATTCCCACCTTGCAGGAGATGGGCTTTCACGAGGAGGAGATTCCGCACCTGTCCGAGATCGCCTTCGCCGACCCGCAGACCATCGGCAACCCGCGTGACCTGAGCGTCAAGGGCTATGAGAAGATCTGGCGGCGGGCCTTTGAAGTAGGCGCCGGATGATCCGCCTGCACCCCACGCGTTCCGGCTACCTCCTGCTCAGCGCCTTCCTGCTGATCCTGTTCGTCATCGGCTACGTGTGGTGGCCGCTGGCGGAGGCGTATCTGGCCTCCTATAACCCGGCCTACCCCTGGTGGCTTCAGACGGACTGGCTGCTCGTCGGCCTCTTTCTGGTGATGAGCACGCTCATCGTATGCGGCGCAGACCTGAAACGCGATGGGCTGATCGTATTCGTCGGCGCGTGCGGCGGCCTGGTCATCGAGAGCTGGGGCACGCAGACCAACTTATGGCACTACTACACCAGCGAACGCCCGCCGTTGTGGATCATCCCGGCCTGGCCGATCGCCAGCCTGGCGATTGACCGGCTCTATCGCGCGCTCGACGGATTGGCCGCCGACCGGCGCGGGCCGCCGACGTCCCGCGGTTGGTGGGCGATGGTCTACTGGCTGACGTTCCTGCCGTTCTACGCCCTGATGCTCACTTTCGTCTGGCCTACGCGAGATAAGTCGCTGACGCTGGCGGCATTGGGGTTGTGCGCGCTGCTCATCGCCGCGCCTGCCGATCGCCGCGCCGCCGTGCTGATCTTCATCGCCGGCTCGGCGCTTGGCTACTTCCTCGAGCTGTGGGGCACGACGCGGGAGTGCTGGACGTACTATACGCGAGAGACCCCGCCGCCCTTCGCCGTGCTGGCCCATGGCATGGCCGCCGTCGCCTTCTGGCGCACTGGCCTGCTCATCCAAAACGTCACACGAGTTTTTTCAACGCAAAGCGCACAGGGCTCACAGAGCCACTGATTGCCCGCTGTGTGCTCTGTGGCCCAGATTGGAGGCAAAATGGAACGCCGCAGCCCGCTCTATGACTATCACCTCCGCACCGCCGCGCAGATGATCCGGGGCGGCGGAGACTTCATGTTCCCGGCCCAGTACACCAGCGCCGTCGAGGAACATCTCAACACCCGCGCCAACGTCGGCATGCAGGACCTCAGCTCAATGGGCGAGGTGGATCTCAAAGGCCCCGGCGCCGAGCGGCTCTTGCACCGCTTGTTGGTCAACGAAGTCAGAGACTTGGTGCCCGGCCAGATGCGCTACAGCACCCTGGTCAATGAACAGGGCGGCATCATTGATGACATCACCCTCTACAAATTCAGCGATGAGCACTTCATGCTGGTCACCAGCAGCGCCCCGCGCCAGAAGACCGTTCGCTGGATCGCCGAACATGCCGAGGCGCATGCCGCCTACGTCACCGACCTCACCGCCGCCATCGCACTGCCGGTAATCCAAGGCCCAAAATCGCGCGACTTCCTCAGGAGCGTGGTCAAGGAGGCCAACGAGCTGGCGCGGCTCAAGTATTTCCGCTTCATGCGCGCGACGATCGGCGAGACCGAGGTCATCCTCTCGCGCTCAGGCTACACCGGCGAGCTGGGCTACGAGCTGTACACGCCCGCCGAGGAGGCCGGGCCGCTGTGGGAATATCTGCTGCGTGAGGGCCGCAACTTCGGCCTGCTCCCCTATGGCGCGCTGGCTATGCAAAGCTTGCGCCTCGAGAAGGGCTACCCACTCTACGGGCCGGACATCAGCGAAGAAGTTACCCCATTTCACCTCGGCCTCGACAAGTGGATCAAGTTCGAGAAGCGCGATTTTATCGGGCGCGACGCCCTGCTGCGCGTACAGGAACGCGGCATCCTGGAGCGCTGGAGCGGGCTGATCGTGGAAAGCGAGGTGCCGTTGAAGTCGGGCGACCGGCTGTACGCGGTGACGGATATGGCCGTGTTCAAGGATTACATCGAGAGCGGGCCGGAGGCCGGGCAGCCGGAGGACGCGGTGAAGGCCGGCCTGCAGGAGGTGGGCCGTGTGACCTCCAGCTACCGAGGGCACAGCGTGGGCAAGATGTTGGCGACGGCCTACCTCCGCACCACTCACGCCTTCCCCGGCGCGCGGCTGGCCGCCCTCGTCAACGGCCGCGCCAAGCTATGCACGGTGACGACGATGCCGTTCTTCGACCCCGAAAACGCACGGCTGCGGGGATGAGAGGGAGTTCGAAGTTCGAAATTTGAAGTTTGAAGTTTGAAGTTTGGAGTTTGGAGTTGCGGCTGGAGGCCGTGCTATGCTAAAGGAAATCCCCAATCATTACGACGTTATCGTCCTCGGCGTGGGCGGCATGGGCAGCGCGGCGCTGTACGACCTTGCCAAACGCGGGCGGCGCGTGCTTGGCCTCGAGCGCTTCGACATCCCGCACCTCGAAGGCTCATCGCACGGCTACACGCGCATCATCCGCCTGGCCTACTACGAGCACCCCTCCTACGTCAACCTGCTCAAACGCGCGTACGAGCTGTGGCGCGAGATTCAGGCACACGTCGGCGAGCAGTTGCTGTACATCACCGGCTCGATTGACGCCGGGCCACAGGACGAATGGGTATTCAAGGGTGCCTGGCGCTCGGCGCGCGAGCACGACCTCGAGCATCAGGTGCTCACCGGCGCGGAGGTGCGCCGGCGCTTCCCCGGCTACCACCTGCCGCCGGAGACGCTGGCGCTGTTGCAGCCGGAGGGCGGCTTCCTGGTGCCCGAACGCTGCATCGTCAACTACGTCATGGCGGCGCAGGCGCTGGGCGCGGAGATTCATGCGCGCGAGCCGGTGCTCGGCTGGGAGCCGTACTACGGCGGCGTCAAAGTCGTCACCACCCATGACGAGTATCACGCCGACAAGCTCGTGGTGACGGCGGGGGCATGGGCCGGCCATTTCATCCCGGAGCTGCGCGGATTGGCCATCCCCGAGCGGCAGGTGCTGGCCTGGCTGCAACCGAGCAAGCCCGAATACTTCCATCGCGACCGTTTCCCGGTCTTCAACCTGCTCGTCGAGGAGGGGCGTTACTACGGCTTTCCGCAGTTCGCCGTGCCCGGCTTCAAGTTCGGACGCTACCATCACTTTGAAGAAGCGGTGGATCCCGACGACTGGAACCGCGACCCGACCGACGAGGACGAACGCATTTTGCGCGAGTTCGCCGCGCGCTATTTCCCCGATGGTTGCGGCCCGACGATGATGTTGAAGTCATGTATGTTCACCAACACACCCGACCGCCACTTCATCATAGACCTGCACCCTGAGTTTCCACAGGTCGTTATTGCCTCGCCCTGCTCCGGCCACGGCTTCAAGTTCGCCAGCGTCGTCGGCGAGATCGTGGCCGACCTGGCCGAAATTGGCCAGACCCGCCATGACCTGACACTCTTCCGCCTTGCCCGCTTCACCGATCCGAGCTATCGCTCCCTCCACAACATCGAGCCGGTGCATAGCGGGGCAATGGCCACACGCGGCGCGACTCGGCCCGCCGGCCACCCCCAGCCCTCTGAAGAGGGGGGTAGGCTCGCGCCGCAGGATATCGCGCCGTTCTGGTCGCCGCGCCCGCAGAGCGGTAACCCGGCCAGGCGAGACGCAAGGCCGTACGAGCGCAGGCTGATGGTGAGGCCGTAGCGGCCTCACGGATGATCAGGAAAGGAGCTGAGAGCATGCGGACTCAGGCGCGCGTCGTCATCGTAGGGGGCGGCATTGTGGGGGTCAGCACCGCTTATCACCTCGTCAAGCAGGGCTGGGGCGAGGTGGTCGTGCTCGACATGGGGCCGCTGTTCCACAACCTCGGCTCCACCTCGCACGCCCCCGGCCTGATCTTTCAGCACAATAACTCGAAGAGCGTGTGCACGCTGGCGATGTGGACGGTCGAGACCTACCTGGCCGCCGAGCGGGAAGCGGGCCTTGGGCGCACGATCTTTCAGACGGGCAGCCTTGAAATCGCCCACAGCCGCGAGCGCTTCACCGAACTCAAGCGCAAGATCGGCAACACCCGGTCGTGGGGCCTCGAAGCCCACCTCATCGGCCCGGACGAGATCAAGCAGCTCGTGCCGGTGATGAAGGTGGAGGATCTGTTCGGCGCGTTCTACGTGCCGAGCGATATGGACGTGCGCGGCGTGAAGGTGGTCGAGTCGCTGGCGAAGATCGCGGCGGCGGGCGGCGCGGAGTTCCAGGCGCATACGGCTGTCACCGGCTTCGAGCGGCGGAACGGCCGCGTCAGCGCCGTGCTCACGGAGAAGGGCCGAATCGAGGCCGAGTATGTCGTCATCGCCGCCGGGCTGTGGGGTCCGCTCGTTGGCAGGATGCTGGACATCAACCTGCCGATGACGCCCTGCCAGCACCTGTATATCAAAACCGAGCCGCTGCCCGAACTTGCGGGCGAAACCGAAGAAGTGCGGCATCCCATCATCCGCGATCAGGACCGCGACATGTACTATCGCCAGCACGGCGAGGCCTACGGCTTCGGCTCGTACGCCCACGACCCGCTCATCGTCTTCGCCGACGAGCTGCGCCGGGACACGCAGCCGGCGATTTATGCACCGCAGGAAGACCACATCGAGACCGCGTACCGCTACGCCAGTGAGCGCATCCCCGCCATCGGCAAAGTCGCCATCCGCGAGACGTTCAACGGCTGCTTCTCCTTCACCACCGACGGCCACACCATCTTCGGCGTACACCCGAACGCGCGCAATGTGGTGTTTGCCGAGGGAGTCTGGGTGACGCACGCGGGCGGCACGGCGAGAGCCGTGGCCAATTTACTGGTGCACGGCGAGCCGGGCCTCGACCTGCGCGAACTCGACGTTAACCGCTTCCAGCCGCACACCGGTAGCCGCACTTATTTGCGCGCACGCGCCGAACGGCAATACATCGAGGTCTATGACATCCTCCACCCGCTGCAGCAGATGGAGTCGCCGCGCCCGCTGCGCGTTGCGCCGTACTATCAGCGGCTGAAGGAACTGGGCGCGGTGTTCTTCGAGAGCGGCGGCTGGGAGCGCCCCATGTGGTTCGGCGCGAACGAGCGACTACTCTACAACAGCAAAATTGACTGGCCGGTGCGCTCGGGCTGGGCCGCCCGCTACTGGTCGCCGATCATCGGCGCCGAGCATCTGGCCGTGCGTGAGCGCGTCGGCCTTTTCGACCTGAGCAACTTCTTCAAGATCGAAGTGAGCGGGCCGAGCGCTCTGGCCTTTCTCCAAAAGATGACGGCCAATCAGATAGATCAGCCGGTGGGCCGCAGCACCTACACGGCCATGCTGACCCCCTCGGGCGGCATCAAGTGCGACCTGACCGTGACGCGCCTGGCGGAAGATCGTTTCTGGGTGCTGACCGGCGGCAGCACCGGCCCAATGGATCTCGCCTGGTTGAAATTGAATGCGCCCGACGACGGCTCGGTGCGGATCGAAAACATCTCCTCCGCCTGGACGGCCATCGGCGTGTGGGGGCCGTGCGCACGCGACCTGGTACAGTCCGTGAGCCATGAGGACTGGTCGAACGCCGCCTTTCCTTACCTCGCCCTTCGCGAGGCCTTCATCGGCCACATCCCCGTGCGCGCACTGCGCATCTCGTACGTGGGCGAGTTGGGCTGGGAGGTCTACACCCCCGCCGAGTACGGCCTGGCGCTGTGGGACACGCTGTGGGAGGCCGGGCAGAAGTTCGGCGTGATCGCGGCGGGCGGCGGCGCGTTCGACTCGCTGCGGTTGGAGAAGGGCTACCGCGCCTGGGGCAGCGACATCCACACCGAGTACAACCCCTACGAGGCAGGCTTGGGGTTCGCCGTTCGCCTGAAGAAGGGCGAGTTTATCGGACGCGCGGCGCTGGAGAAGGCGAAGGCCGAGGGCCTCCGGCGTCGGCTGTGCGCGCTGGTGTTTGATGATCCCAAAGTCGCCATCCTGGGCAAGGAGCCGATCTTCGCGCCGGGCAGCGACCGCGCCCTGGGCTACGTCACCAGCGCCAACTACGGCTACTCGGTACGGCAAAGCCTCGCCTACGGCTATCTACCCATCGAGCACGCTGCAGAAGGCACGAAAGTTGAAGTCTATTTCTTCGGCGAGCGCTTCCCCGCGACGGTGGCGAAGGAGCCGCTGTTCGACCCGGAGAATGCGCGGTTGAAGAGCTGAGTAATTACGGCGCAAGGCTGGTGAGTAATCCCAGCTTCACACCCCTTAGCAAGAGACGAAGAAGCCCCGTTGCGGGGCTTCTTCTTTCTCAAGGCGCGTCGGGCGTCGGCGCATTCAAGACATCGGGCGTGGCGCTCGGCCCGTTCGTCAAAGTCGGCGAGGCGGTGGCCATGGGCAGCGGTGTATCCGTCGGCGAAGGCGTGCTTGACGGTGTCGCCGTCGGCGAAGGCGTCTTCGTCGGCGAAGGCGTATGTGACGGCGTGCGGGTCGGTCGTGGCGTACGGGTTTGAGTTGGCGTCCGAGTTGGAGTGTCGGTCGGCTTGGCCGTCTGCGTCTCGGTCGGCTTAGGCAGCGGGGTCTCCGTCATTGTTGCAGTCGCGGTTGCTGTCGGTGTGAGTGTGTTGGTAGGGGTCCAGGTAGCCGTTGCGGATGGCGTCCAGGTTGACGTAGGCGTCTCAGTGGCGGTCGCGGTCGCAGTCGCAGTAGCGGTATCGGTCGCAGTCGCGGTGGCGGTCGCAGTTGCAGTGGCGGTATTGGTCGCGGTCGCAGTCGCGGTATCGGTCGGCGTTGACGTGAAGGTAGCCGTAGAAGTCGGTGTTGCCGTAGGTGTGGCAGTCGGCGTGCTGGTTGACGACGGTGTTGCCGTTGGCGGGACGGGCGTGGGAGTAGGCAACGGCGTTGCCGTAGCAGTAGCGGTAGGCGTGAGGGTCGGCGTCCTGGTGACCGTCGGGAGAGGCGTCGCCGTCGAGGTGAGCAGGACCGGCGCCGGTAATTGCGCCAGGGCTACGATCACTTCAGGCGCCGTGACGGCGACTGCCGGCTCGATGAGGGCTTGCACAGGCGCCTGGTTCTGGCTTTGCAGGGTGGCCAATTGCCGGTTCTGCTCAGCCAGCCGCGCGCGCGCCTGCGTCATCAACGCCAACCCCAGCGATAAATCGCGTTGGGCCACCCAGCGGACGGTGTTGGCGGCGGCGGCCACTTGCGCTTCCAAACCGGCGACGGCGACCGGGATATCCTCCAGGCGGCCTTCGTCGGCGAGCGCTATGATTTCATTGACGCGCGTCTCGGCCAGCCTAATCTGAAAGTCAACGCGCGCTTCGGGATTCAAAGTCACTGCCAGGCGCACTCTTTCGAGCGAGGTCTTGAGGGGATAGAGCGTGTCGCCCGGCAAAGCCGTTTGCGTAGCGGCCGTCACACGCGGGCCGGCGGCGACCAGGACGAGGGCCAGAGCCAGCATCGCAGCCGCCAGGGCGGGACGCAGGCGGCGCGGCGATAGGGCCGGCAACCACGGCTCCAGCAATTCCCGAACACGATTCCACCCCGACGCAGCCGGCCGAGGCGCACGCGACGGGCGAGGAAGCGCGGGCGCAAGCGACAGGCCCTCGGCGGCCAGGCGAGCATCAATCGCACGCCAAAGCCTGACCTTAGCGCGACAAACAGGGCACTCCGAGAGGTGTGCCTCGCAACGAGCCGCTTCGCTGCGGCTGAGTTTGCCCAACGCATAGGCCGTCAACTGCTCATATGCGATTGGGTGAGTTGGAAGTGACACGTTTCGCGCTGAATGACTAACGCCGGTGCCCCCGGCGTTCACCTTAACCAATATACGCGAACGTAAGGAAAACGACAATATGACATATTAGGGTCATCGGCCTGACACCGAGTGGGCGGTACCGCTCAGGCGTTCGCCGGGGCGACCAAAGACAGAGGCCTGCCTCAGCCGCTTAGCGAGCGACCAGGGGCAGATAAAAACGCCGAATGTCGGCAGACCCAACCTGGCAGTAGCCATAACCCAACGTATTCGCCACATAATTGTTCGCAATTTCTGCGGAAGCTAACGCTCGCCCATAAACGGCTACCTCGTCTACAGCGCCGGCAAATGGATAACGATCGAAGGCGCGGTTGTACCAGCCGATCGTCATCGCGGCGGTCGCCGAGTCAAAGCCTGCGCTGTACGTCACCGTTTGAGCGCCGGCCAGGGCACCATCTACATACAGGCGATTCTGGCCGGCAGCCCCGTCGCGTACGGCCACGAGATAGTGCCAGTTTCCGTCGTTCACCCGTGCACTCCCTTGAATTAAACCCGTGGCTGAATTGGCCCGGTCGCGTAAGACGAAGACAGGCCTGCCCCGGTTGGCCGCCTCGCAGGTTAGCCCAACCCAGAACTGGAGTTGGGAGCCGCCCGTCTCATCCGTCCGCCCGACGATGACTTCATTGCGCTCGCTACTACACGTTTGGGCCGGGTTGGATTTCATCCAAAACGCCACCGCAAAGCTATCGCCGGCCGCCCAGTTGAAGGAAGGTTGACCCGCCGCCGGCGGCAGGCTGATGCCGGTGATCGCCGTCCTGGCAAAAGCCTGGCCGCCGTTGAGGCGTCCGGCGGTCGGCGTCGGGCAACCGCCGGCGCAGACTCCGTTGTGCGCCCGGAACACGTCGGCGTATTGAGGCGGGTTCGGCTGGGCCTCGTCCAGCTTCAGAAGCGCGGTCAGGCCGGGCGGGCAGCCGGCGGCGTCGGTCAGCACGCGCACCTGGGCCGTATCCGAGGTCGTCAACGTCCCGGCACCGTAGCTGCACGTCACGGTGGCCGTGTTGGTGAGGTCGGCTGTGACGTTGGGTAGGGTGCAGGCATACGTCTGGCTCAAGCCGACGCCCAACGAGCTGAAGCTCCTCGCGCAGTTCGGGGCCAGTGAGTCGCTGATGACGACGTTGGTCAGGGGGACATCGCCGGTGTTGATGACCGTCAGGGTAAACGTGGCACTGGCCCCGCTGTTGATGACCTGCAGCTCGGGGGATTTGTTCAGTTGAATCGCCGGGCCGATGACATCCACGCTGGCCGTGTCCGAATCGGAGACCGACTCGCCGAGCGGCGTGGCCGCGACGACATCGGCGGTGTTCGTGAGGTCACCGGTGACGCCGGCCAATGAACAGTCATAGGTCTGCGACGCGCCCGGAGCGAGCGAGGCGAAGTTGCGATTGCAATTCGGCGCCAGCGGGTCGGTCACGGCGACGTTGGTGAGGGCGACGTCGCCGGTGTTGGTCACGATGATGGTGAAATTGGCGTCGCTGCCGCTCGTAATCTGCTGCAGGTCTGGCAGTTTGCTGATCTCGATCGCTGGGCTGATCACATCCACGCTGGCCGTGTCGGTGTCGGTCACAGCGGCGCCGGTGCCGGTGTACACGCCGCCGATCTGCACGGTGTTAGTGAAGTCGCTGACGACGTCGGGCCGGTTACAGCTATAGGTTTGTGATTGCCCGGCGGCCAGCACGCCGACGTTGCGGTTGCAGTTCGGCGCCAGAGTGTCGGTGATGAGCACCGACGACAGGGTGACGTTGCCGGTGTTGGTGTAAGCGATGGTGAAGGTCACCGTGCCGCCGGCCAAGACGTACTGGAGGTCGGGCGTCTTGGCCACTTCAATCGCCGGGTTGACGACGGCCTGCGGCGCATAACCGAAATTGACTTCGGTGACGTCCGCGCCAGTAGGGATTGAGACGAGGCGTGGTTCGGGCGGCGTGGTGAGCGTACGACCAGTCGGGGCGGTCACATCCACCCAGTAGCTGAAACCGTCCAGCAAGGGCGTACTGGTATAGACGCCGGTGGCGTTGGTGGTGGTCGCGCCCACCTGAGCGTCCTGTCCGCCCCCTTCGAAGACGCTGTCGCCGTCATCACGGAAGAAGGTGACCGGCACGTTGGCCAGGCCGACCTCGGCGCCATTCTGCACACCGTTTTCGTCATCGTCCGAGAAGACCGTGCCGCTGAGCCGGGCCGTGGCGTAGTACACGCGCACGGCCACCCACTCCAGGAAGAAATCGCGCTGCCCAGCGCCGACGCCGGTGGCCACCGAGGTGATCCGCACGGCGAAAACCTCGTCAGCCAGCTCGGCCAGCGTCCAACTCCGGCCCCAGGTATCGAGCGGCCCGCCCAGGATGTAAGTGTCCTCCGTCGTCGTCAGGTTGGGCGTGTTCTGTGGCGCGGTGAAGCTCTGCGCCACATTCCACGTCAGGTCAACCGCGAATCGGGCGTTGTTGGCGGCCTGGTCAACACGACCATCCAGCCGAATCTCTATCCCGGTGATGATGGCATTGGCCGGGATGTTGCTGACATCGAAGCCGTAGTTGTAATATTCGTGTCGCTGGTTGGCGCCGTTGTTGTTGACGGCAAAAAGCCCGTCATCGGTATAGGCATTCTGTGGACTGACTTCAAAGCCGTTACCATAGCCCAGAGCCCCCGTGATGTTGGCGGTAGGATTACGGAAGCCGGTGTTGACGGCATACGCCACCGGCGTAGGCGTCACCGGCAACCAGGCCAGCAGCAGCGCTGCCAGCAAGAACCAGCCCAGCGCGCGCCCACCAGTGTGTTTCAGCCGATTCATAGACGCCTCCTTCGCGCTCACCAACAGATACCTTCATACCGCGCCGCCAGCGGCGCCGGGTTTGTGACGCGCACCAGGTCAATGACGATCTGATCAGGCCGGGCGCGCTGCAAGGCGTCGTGAAACTCCGGCGCGTTGTTGCCGACCAGGATGACCTCACTCTGCGCCAGGGCTTCGTCAATTGAGTTGCACATGAGCGTGGCGAGGTGCGGGATTTCGCGCTCGATGTAGGCGCGATTGGCGCCGGTCAGGCGCGCCAGCGAAACGTTGCGATCATAGATGCGCACCTGATACCCCTTGCCGATCAAGGTCTCGATCAACTCGACCAGCGGGCTTTCGCGCAAGTCGTCGGTGCCGGCCTTGAAGCTGAGGCCCAACAGGCCCACCTTTTTCCGCCCGGTCTGTCTCACCAGCTCATAGCCGAGCCGAATCTGATGTTCATTGCTGGGCAGGATGGCTTCCAGCACCGGGGTCTGCAGGTCGAGACGGTTTGCATGGTAGAGCAGCGCCCGCAGGTCCTTGGGCAGGCAGGAACCGCCAAAGGCAAAGCCCGGCTTGAGATAGTAGGACGATAGGTTGAGCTTGTCGTCGAGACAGAACAATTCCATGACCCGGTGGCTATCAATGCCGGAGCGTTTGCAGATGTTGCCGATCTCGTTGGCGAACGTGACCTTGAGGGCGTGAAAAGCGTTGCTGGCGTACTTGACCATCTCGGCCACGCGCAGCGGCGCCAGGCGCAGCGGCGCTGCAATGCCGCGGTACAGCTCTGCGGCCTGCTGTGCGCCGCGCTCGTCGAACTGGCCGATGACGGTGAAGGGCGGGTGGTGAAAGTCGTGCAGAGCCGTGCTCTCACGCAGGAATTCGGGGTTATAGGCCACCCCGAAGTCCACGCCGGCGCGCTTGCCCGATGCCTGCTCCAGGATCGGGATCAGGCGCGCCTCGGTAGTGCCGGGCAACACGGTGCTGCGGATGACGACCACGTGGTAGTCGTCCTTGCCGGCCAGCGCCGCGCCGATTTCATGACAGACGCGCTCGACGTAGGTATAGTCGAGGTTGCCGTTGCCATTGCTGGGGGTGCCGACACAGACCAGGGAAACGTCGGCGGCGGCGACGGCCTCGGCCGCGCGGAGGGTGGCCGAAAGTCGGCCCTGCCCCACCGTCTCTTCGATCAGTTGATCGAGGCCGGGTTCGATGACGGGGCTGTGGCCGGCATTGATGAGATCCACCTTCAGCGCGCTCACATCCACACCGACCACGCGCCGGCCCAGCGCAGCAAAGCACGCCGCCGAGACGGAGCCGACATAGCCGAGCCCGAAGACACTGATGTTCACGCCACAGCCCTCCTCACAGGAAACGCCTCAACACGCGAAAGCCCAGGGTGCTCAGCCGCAGCCGCCAGGCGGAGTGCACGAGCACGTTACGTCCCCAATCCACCAACTCACCGCCAAATTTGGCCTTGAACTTGCGGGGGCCATAATTTTCATCCGGCTGACCGGCCCCGCCTAGATCAAGAATGGAATAGCCATGCGACTTACCCCATTGTATGGCATGCCAGAGCAGCCCTTCCATAGGGCAATAAGCGGCCCAGGCGCGATCGAGCCCGCCGTACCAATAGATCAAGCGCTGGCGATACGCCAACAAAAGGCAAGCGGCCAAGTGACGGCCCTCGGCTCGGGCGACAAAAGCCTGAAACATATCCCTCGTTCCCAGGCTGGCCAGGGCCGCAGCGAACAACGATGGATGGGCCAACGGCACCCGCGCCCGCTTATAAACCAACTTGAGCAAGGCATAGACCTTGTCCAACTCAACAGGCTCGTTCGCCTTTTCAATGGTCACCCCTTTATTGCGTGAGGTGCGCACGCTTTGTTGGCAGCTCTTGCTTAGGCGTTTCCACAGGATGGTTTCGGGTTGACTCAAATCAATGAGATAGTTGAGGTGAGATTCGTATGTGAAACCAACTGCTGCCAGGGCGGTCTTTAACGAGCTGACGTCATTCATATTGCGCAACTCGGTGAAGAGTGGCATGCCTTTCACCCTGCGCCGGTACAGCGCCAACAGTTTGCTTAGCGCTGCTTCACCCGTTGCTCCAGGTTCGCACAACGCACCGCCATAAACGATGGCGCGAGTAGCCAAAGGGCGGAACGGGCCGTCCAACACGGTGACTTGTACCGGCAGCAATAACGCCAGCGGTCTGTGGTTTTCCTCGACTGCGGCCCACAGCTCCGGTCGATGTCGGCGTGTTGCGGCAAAAGCCCGAAACATTTCCGGGGTGTGATAAACGTTCCCGTACGGATGCGCCTCAACAAACTGTCGCCATGTTGCTTCAGGCAACGACTGTACAATGGTTACAGTCATGCTCGTCCATCACCTCCCCACAAAACGCAGGCCGTAATCCCACAATGTTAGGGCGTCAATGTCACCCGTGATGGAGAGGGCGCTGCGCGCGCCATTCGGCCAACGGCCGATTTTGACGAGCGCTTCAGCGCCTGCTTCGATGCTTGCTAACAGCGGACGCTGCTCGGCCGGGCTGAAAGAAGCCCGCCTTTCCACAAAGAAAGCGCAGTCGGTGCGCTCGGCACCAATTTCAATCAGATAACCCTGTTCGCTCAGGAAGTCGACGACTGTGTGATCTGTGCCGGGAGCGATCACCACGACCGGCCGAACCGGCGCCTCAAATTCAAAAGTTGTGTCGGTGACACGGCAATAGCCTTCGGCCCAACGCCTCTCTGGCAAAGCGAGCGTGGTGTCACGCAGCAGGATGGTTGCTCGACCTGAGCCTGTTACAACGGCCCGGTAGCGCCGGTTGCCGAGGGACTCCAGCTGCAGCTTTATTGCTGCGCGCTCGCGCCACCATTGAGCAATTTCATCCAAACACGCCAGCCAAACTGGCGGTGAACTAAGGCTGGCCATTTCCAGCACGGCTCGCAGGGGTTCGAGTAAGAGAGTCGTGCGTTCGGGATGCAAGCCAACAGTAAACAGCTCACCGAGGGAGATAGTCTGCTGCAAAATTGCTAGCCAGACCTTTGACCTTGCTGCGGCAGTATCAAAGGACAGTCGTTCCGTTAGCGCTTCATCGTCCGGCAGCGAATATGGGATACGCACCACCCCCTCCGTCATGGTCGGCAGCGACAGCTGGGTGGCAGCAGGAAGCGCCCGGTAGAAACTCAAGGCGCGCCGATAAGCTGGCGCCTCGACGCCGATGGGCATTTCCCAATAAATTCCCTGGCTGGCGTCGTAGTCCAGACCTAACTCACGCAGGGCAGAGAGGGTCTGCGCGTTAAAGCGCAAATACGGGGCGCGAAAGCCTCGCACAGATATACCGGCCTGCTGAAAGTTGCGCTGGGCCAGAGCCAATTGCCTGCGTAGCACCGCCGGTGACAGAGTCAAGTGGTCAATATGATAATGACCATGAATGGCAAATTCCACTCCCCGGTCATGCAGTTTTCGAATCAGGTGAGGGTGCCGTTCCATCACTACGGAGGTGATGGGAAAAGTAGGCCGAGCGTTATAGCGGCGCGCCAGCTCAACAAAGCTTTCCAGCTCCTGCGCCAGGCGGCTCGTCGTCACCCCGTAACGGCTAAGAATATTCGTGCTCCGGCGCAACAGGTTGTATGGGCCTTTACCGCCCAACGCGATTGCCAAAGGGTTCATTTCTGTTACTCAATCGTCGCCGGCCAAGCGGCGGTAGACTGAAAGGTAAACTTCTTGCTGCCGTTTCCAGTGATAGCGGGCATACAACCGCTGTGAATTGTTGACCAGCCTCTGCCGGCGCTCCGAACATTGCGCCAATTCGACGATGACGCGAGCCAGGTCCTCGGGGTCGCCGGGCGTGAAATAGGCCAGGCTGTCGTCGTCGAAATAGGCGCTCACCGAATTCAACCGCGAGGCGATCACAGGCTTGCCAAAGGCCAGGTAGTCATACATTTTGTTGGTGTGGACGAGGTGAGAGTATGGGGAGGCTTCCTGGGCCACAATCCCGACATCGGCGCTTCGGAGTTCTTGTACCATCTGCGCGAGTGGCACATATCCGAGGCAATGCACACAGTCATCCAGGCCCAGGCTCTTTTTCTTTGCCAGAAATTCCTCCAGGTAACTCCCCCTACCCAGAATATGGAGACGCAGGTTTGGCAGACGCTGCCGCGCCCGGAGCATAGCTTCCAACATTGTTCCATGCCCATAGCGTTCTTCGATCGCACCGTGGCAGATCAGCGTGAAGTGATTTTCCGACTTCGTTCGTATCGCTTCGGCGCTCGCTTCAGCGAGAATTCCCGGTTCAGGAGCATTCAGGATCACACTGATCTTATCGGCGGCAGCACCACGAGCAACATACACTTGCTTGAGTTGTTCGGTGACTGTGAACACGGCGTCGGCATAGGCCAACGCCAGTTGTTCCGCCAACACCAGCAACCTGGGCGGCGGCGATCCGCGCAGCGTTTGCCAAAGCTCGGGTACTGGCTCGTGCATGACCAGAATGATTTTGGCGCCCAAAAGCTTAGGAAGCAGCGTGGCAAATACTAGGAAGTCTGGCATTGTATTCACCTGGATGACCCTAAACGGCCGTCGCAGATGTAAGGCTGTCACTTTGAAAGCCGCCAACGTCAGAAACGCCAGATAGTCCATGAGGTAACGAGCCACGCTTGACTTTTTCCGTTGCAGCGGCAGACGATGGATCTGAACGCCATTGATAACCTCGGTGCGCGCCTGCTCCCGGATCTCCCCCTCGGCGGCCAGACAAATGACGTGCGTCTCGTATCCAGCCCGAAGCACGGTTTCCACTTCACGGCGATGTGACAGCTCGTGGGGATAAACAGCTTGTCGGATGAAGCAAACGCGCTTGGACATGGGGTCTGGGATTTGCGAACGATCAGTCATGATAGGCTAGGCCAGGACGCAATTGGCGCCACTGCGTAGCCACCGCGGTTTCCAACTGTGCAAGCCGAAGACGGTCACGGCGAAGCCGGCATCACGCAATGCCTCGGCTTCACGGCGCACGAGCTTATCGTCCGGGTAATAGAACAGCCGCACGATCGCGGCCCGCTGTCTCGCCATCCCTCGGCCTCAATCGTCTTGCCGCAACAAAGAGTTCAACACCCCAACAGCCGCCGCCCACTCCTGGCGACGTTCGGCTTGCAGGCCGACGATTTCGCGGGTGTACCGGGCGTGCTCAATTCGCATCTGCCGCACACCGGCGACGATGCCGACAATGGTGTTATCCACGTGAACCGTCCCGCGATGAAACGCCTCGCGCAGGAACGGCCAATCGGAGGTGATCACGGGCCGCCCTACCCACACCGCCTCGCACGCGCCGCGCTGGTTGGTGTGGTCCTCGGTCGTCAATGCCATTACCGCGTCGGCCGAGCGCAGCAGACCGTAGTATTGATCATCCGGCAAAAAGCCTGTGAGTGTTAGGTTCGGCGGCAAATTTTGGGGCAGGCGTTTGAAGCCCTGCACCGGGTCACCGGTCACATAGAAACCCACCTCCGGCATATCGCGCGCTGCTTCGATGACGGCGGCCAGCGGCTCGTCCGGGGCGAATGAACTGACCATAACCACGTTAAATTTATGCACGAAGGGATACCGGATACCTTGCGGCAAATCGCTGGGGATATCGGTAAGCACATCGCTGCGTGCGCCCCAGGCCTGCACGGTCTTTTGCAAATGCGTATTGGTGACGAGTGTGGTCAGAGCTCGACGGGAGAGAAAGGCGTGCAGGCCCCACGACCATTGCCAGAGCGGCCCCTGCACCGCGTCGGTGTGTGAGTCAATAATCAGTCGGCCGCGGGTGAGGGCGCAGTAGAGCCAAACAACCAGCGGCGCGAAGATCGGCGGGTTTTGGACCAACACCACGCGCGGGCGCTCACGGAACAACGTCCATAACGTAAGCGCGGTTTGGGCGGCGTAACGGATGGGCGCCAGGTAGGGCTTCATCTTCAGAACATGTATCCGGCGCAATGGCAGACCGAGTTTGCGCGCCATCAACTCACTGCGTCGCGAATGGCTGGGCTTGGCCCAGGCCAGGAACATCCCGGAACGAACATTGAGGCTCACCGCTGAGCCGTGGGTATCGGGGGATAAGACGAGGTCGGCCATTTCAACTCTGAGGCGTCAAAGCCAGGCATGGCCGCTCGCGGAAAAGTGTTCCTACTGTCGGCATGTCCTGGATCGGATAACAAACCGGCGCCCTGTCAGGCTTCATTGGAAGTGTGTAAACGCGGCGCAGCAGGATGTCGGGCCATTGGGCGAGAAAGTTCCTCTGACGAGCGTGCTGGGACCCGCCCCGGCTGGAAGAAGCGCCGCTGGCTTTGCAGGTGAACTCAAGACAAACCAGGCAACAGCGAGCGAGGGGGGGCACATAAAGGCCTACCCTCCATACTAACTAAGAGCGTATCCCAGCCCGCCAAGAGTTTCAGTGGGCTGGAAAGATTGCATTGGATCTCAAGTGTCAAGCGACAGGATCATTTTGGCACGAAGCACGGCTCCCCTGCACAGGACGTTGGTACTGTGTAGGTACCAACTCAGTAGGCATACAGTTTTACGGGCCTAGCATAATGACGTAGAAACGGCCGGCAGAAATAGGGCGGGATCAAGCTGTAATCGCGCGCCTATCGGCATGGCGTCGCGGCCAGGGTACTGGCCGCCGGTGCTGAACGCAGTGGCCCAACCCAGTTCTATGTGCAGATTAGAGGCCCCAGGCTCAATACACGAAAACGATCGGTTGGCAGATTGACCAGGTCGTTTTCCCTGAGCAGACCGGCCCAGCGATTGACGGGTTTGCCGTAGAAAGACTCGGCAATGAAGGCAACGCCCGAGCTTCCCTCATCGCCGACATAGGCCCCATATTCCTGTAGGGCGCGCGCAATGACCTTCGCAGCAGGGGACAGATTGAGGGAATTCAAATCGAGCGACGGATCGAGCTGGACGCGAGCGCCCATGGGCAACGCGCGCGCATCATGACTCCATCCATAAGTTGCTGTCGCCGGCCATACGCGGCAACCGTGTCGGCTCCCTGCAATAACCATCACCAAAGCATGAGGAATGTGTCCGGCCTGAATTTCATCTGCATAGATCAAACCGGCCGAGAGCGGAAACCCTGAGGCGCGCGCCGACGATGTCCCCGGTGACAGAACGCCGTTCCCGGTGAGATCGAAATAAGCGCCCCAATCCGCGGCCCATGAACCGTCGCTGCGCTTGCGGGCGCGGTAGAAATCCCATTCCCTCTGACGCGCCACGTCAACCACGATCATGTGCCCGTCGCTCTCCGGATCAGGCACAGCGTTATGGGGAATGGGCACATTCTGAAAGAACGTGCAGCTGGGTTTACCACAGTCCACGTTGTAACGAGGCGTATTGGCATCCGCTACCCACAATGGTGCGGAGTACCGGTTGATGTTGATCCACGGACGTGGGTCTTGATAACTGCGATCATTGAACAGCTGGATCATCGCGGCGCTGTTCGGGTCAATGGCCGGGTTCGCAGGAATGGGGACATTCCACGGGCTGCTGTTATTGAAGGGTCGCCAGGCGCGCGGCGCGGTCAAAATGACGGGCAAGTAAAGCGTGTGCGTCGCTTGAGGGGTAAGCGCTTCATCTGCCTGGAGCAGCTGCAGCGGGTGGCCGACGATAAGCAGGAGCCCTCCAATGCCCAGCAGCACGGATCGTAAGCGCCGGAATAACATGGTCGCCTCGAACGCCCCAAAATTTACCGGAGATGGAGTCGATCCGGTCAGGGAGCGCCGGATGAATAGTAATACACCTCCCAGGAGCCGACCACCCAATTTTTGCTGAGCGACGCCACGTCAAAACTATTGACCGAGCGCATTTGAAATTGCCCATCACCGAGAAGGGACCAGGTTCCACCGGCATCCGAAGACTTGAGGATGCCCAGGCCCATCCACGGTGAGGGGTAATGGCCAAGGTACAATGTCCGCTCATCAGCGGGGTCGAACATGACGGCTCGAATGGTCGGCCAGTAGCGTTCACGGGCAAACGCGCTCAGCGCCCGCTCCGATAAAAAGGGTTGCAGGTCGGCGCGATCAAACACGTGCTGCCAGCTGCGGGCGCCGTCTGTGCTGAGATAGGCGCCGGCGACATTGACTCCCAACAGGATATACCTTGGATTGGTGGGCGCGATCGCGACGGCATGGATCAGGTTGCGGTTAATGCTGGAGTCGCGCCAACTGTCGCCGGCATCCTCGCTCACGTAGATGCCGCCCTGCACCGTCACGGCAACGACCGTTTCGGGCAAGTTGGGGCCAACGGCCAGAGCTCTGGCGCCGTGCGGCAGCCGGAGAACCTCGGTCCAGTTAGCGCCGCCGGTCGTGGTTTTGTAAACCGCGCCGCCGCCCTGCTTGAATTCTAGGGCCACATAGGCGATCTGTGGATCGTAGGCGGTCACGCCCAGCCCGGTCGCTTTCCACTGCGGATCATGGTCCGGCGAAGGCGGCAGGCCGGCGACGATCCTCTGCCAGCTCCGGCCACCATCCGTGGATTTATTGACAGCGCTCTTGAAACTGCCGCTGGCGCCAATGCCGGTGGCGTATACGATCTGTGGGTCAGCCGGTGAGATGGCGAATTCGTCGGCGCCGACAGCCTCCGTCCCTCCGGCTGTCACAAAGCCTGCGCCAATCTGAGACCAAGTAGCCCCCCGGTCTAAGCTTTTCAGCGGGGTAGCGTCCAGGATGCCCAGGTAGATCACAGCATCGTTGCCCGGCTCGAACTTGACGGCTTGCACCCCGATATTGCCCACGCCCTCTACGGCCAATTCCCAATGCTCACTGCCGGGCGGCAACCGATAGATGCCGCGCCAACTGGTTGCGATGATTGTGCCGTCCGACGCCTGAGCGATATCCCACAGGTTGTCGAAGCCTTCAAACCATTGCGGCTCGGAAGCGACCTCCAGCTCCATTGGTGACCAGCGCCCGCCGCCATCCATGGTGCGATAAATGCCCTGGCGGTTGCCGTAAAACGTGCCGGTGTACAGGGTCTGGCCGGTGGGATCGCTTGCGTCCTGCAGGATTGTCGTGTAGCCGAAGCCGGTGAGGTCCAAGCCGTTATTGATTGAAAAAAATGAACGCCCCCCATTCACACTTTTATAAATGCCACGCGTTGCCCGGTATTCGTCGGTGTTGTACGGACTGAAAAAGAGGTTGGTGGTCACATAGAGCGTCTGGCGCGCCGAGTCAATCACCACGTCGCTGACCATCGGATTGGGGATGCGCTCACGCCAGCTCTCCCAAGTCTGGCCGGCGTCTGGGCTGAACCACAAGCCTTCCCCATACGTGGCCACATAGAATTTCTGCGGGTCACTGGGATCAACCCGCAGCGCCCAGATGTTTTTGTCCGGCAGCGCAATTTGTTGGAAGGTCTGGCCCTCGTCCTCGCTCTTCCACAGGCCGGCGCGCTTGTCGGTGCTCTCCGTGTTGCGATCCCAGCCGCCGACGTAGATCACGTCGCTCAAACCATCGCCGTCGGCGTCGTACCGGCGCGGCTGAGCGGGATCGTAGGGAATGTACAGCGAGCGCGTGCTGGGCCAGACCGAGATGCCAAAGGCGCGGCCATCGCCGCCGGCATGACGGCCCATCCCTTCCCCATACACAATCTCCCACGTCTGGCCGCCGTCGCGTGTCCGGTACAGCTCGCCATTGGCCGGGTCGGAACTCCAGCTGGGGGTGCGTGAGTAAACCTCTGCGACGACGTACAAAATCTGCGGGTCTAGGGGGTCCAACTCGCTGTCGCCCAGCACGCGGTTGCCAATGTTGTTGTTGATCGGGAACCAGCCGCGACCACCATCCACGGACTTGATCAGGCCGCCGTTGTCCTTGGTGACGTAGATGATCTGCGAATTGGTCGGATCAATGGAGATGCCAGCCTGGCCACCGCCGCCGCCTACCGTGCGGCGTGTCCAGCCCGGCGGTAGCGGAGTGGGGGTAGGCGCAATGGTCGGCGGCCCGAGGCGCGCTTCAGTCGAGCCGACCGACGGCTCCGAATTGCGCACACATCCACCCATCAACACAGCCAGTAGAACGAGGGAGCAAAAAGTCAGAGTGCGGAGACGTGGCACGGGCGCACCAGGCAGAAGTTAAGACGCATCAAGATCGGGGGCAAGTTATAGATCAAGCGGCTTTTCCAGAACAGCTAACAGCAACAGCGCGCCCACTTCACGCAGCACGGGCACGGCATTGACCAGCTGATTCAGTGGACGGAACAGGCCATCGCACAAAACATCCTTATCCGGGTTGAGGCGCAGCAGTCTAATGCGAAAGCCGGCAGCCAGTGCCGATTGCTGGAACCGTTTGACAGTCATGAAGCAAGTGATAGGCGAGCATATCGTTCAACGACGACATCACTCTCTCCCTAGATGGAGCCGACTAGCGCCATCTGGAAGTGTTCCACCAGGCGAGCAGCGTTACGATTGACATCAAACTCACGCTCGATGATGGCTCGGGCAGCGCGGGCCAGGGCGTCGGCCTGCTCAGGATTCGTCAGGGTACGCCTGAGCGCCTTGGCCAGGGCAGCGGCGTCGCGGGGCGGCGTGAGCCAGCCGCTGACACCATCCTCGATCAACTCGGGGATGCCGGAGATGGCCGTCGAAATCACGGGCACGCCCAACGCCATCGCCTCCATGAGCGCCACGGGAATGCCGTCCTGATCTCCGTCGGCGGCGGGTACGCAGGGGAGCACAAACACAGTCGCTTGCTGCAACAGCGCGCGCACCTGCTCCTGAGGCAAGGCCCCGAGCAGGCTGACCCGGCCGCTTAATCGGGACTGCTCGATTTGCGCTTGCAGGTCGGCCTGTAACGGGCCGCCGCCAACGATTTGACACTCCAGTTCGAAACCGCTTTCCACAAGCAAACGGCACGCTTCGACGAGGTAACGAAAGCCTTTCTTCTCGATCAAGCGCCCGACGCCCACGATCAAGGGCCGGGTACGCGTCAGCGAGCGCGGCGCATAGGGGAACTGTTCCAACTCCAGGCCGCAGTGGATGACATGTAACTTGTTTAGTGCGCTGTCATCGCCGTTCAGCGCAAGGAGATGGCGCCGATTGTAATCGGAAATCGGAACGGCAAACCGTGCCGCGGCCAGCTTTTCCCGCAACAAGCTGGGATGAGCAAACAAGTCGTTGGCATGGGCAGCGAAACTGAAGGGCTTGCCCGTCAGGCGCGCGGCAATGAGCGCCAGCGTGGCCGAGCCGGCAGCAAAATCGGCGTGCAGGTGATGGGCCTGACAACGCTCCACCTCAGCCACTGCCAGCATCCCATAGCCGAAGTGGAGCAGCGCCCGAAGGCGATTACGCACGGTTTCGCGATTGAACAGCGTCAGCAGCGCTAGGGTGCTGAGATAACGTCCCGGACGAGACAGCAGATAGCGCAAATGGGTCAACGCCAGTTCACCCCAGCGTACGGGCAACAGATAATAGGTCTCCGGTACAAAAGCACGCGCTTCAGCGGAGAGTGACCCGACCGACGGACGCCAGGCGGAGATAGGGCGCACGGTCACGCCCAGTCGGCGCAGTGCCCTCACCTCACGATAGATAAAAGTCGTCGTGAGCCCGGGAAATTCTTTCGAGAAGTAGGCGACAGTGAGCATCAGGGATCAACGCCCTCCGACGTCCCATCCCAAACCCGGATACGCCAGTCTCCTTGAGCGCCTCGCGCCCAGAAGAAACGCCCGGCGCTCATTTGCCCGCTGAAATACTTTGGGCCGGGGGTTTTGCGGCGGTCCAACACGATGAGGTCGGTCCGGTCGGCTGTGATCAGGCGGAGGGCGCTGACCGCGGGTTCAGCGAGCGCCTGGCCTGCGTCATCATGGACTTCGAGCGTCTCAATCTCAAAGGGCGCGACCTCGTCTCCCGCGCCCGGCCAGAGAAGCGTCACAAGGCAGAGAGGCAAATCAGCAGACAGGGTGTATCGCGCCACAGGGGCAGCGCACTTCTGGCCGGAGTAGCGCGAAACCCAGCCCTGCACCGGCGCCTCTTGGCCGCAGATGATGCTCCACCGTGGAGGGGCGGAGCGATAGCGATAGAGAGGCGCAATCCACAAACCGATCTCACCGCTGCGGCTGACGAGCTGGCCGTTAGCGTGGGGTGTAACGACCACCTCCGGCGGAAAGTGGAAGAACAGCTCGATCTCGTGTCGCCCCTGCCCCAGCAGCTGGTCAAAGACGATCCAGTAATCCGGCTTGACGAACAGGATTTGCCGGCGATGAACGACGGGCCGAGCCAGGCGCGTGTAACCGTCGTGGGCGCCATCCACCAAGTCGTAAGCATCCGTGCTGACCCAGGCGTGCAGTGTCGTCCGCGCAGGGCGCACCACGCGCATCGTGCCGTCCAGCAGAGACTGATCCTGACCATCAACGCGGATGGTGTTATGGGCAGCGGTACCGCGAAAATAGTTGCGCCAGCGCGCACCCAGGTGATAGCTGTAGACGCCCGGGTCAACGAGGAGGGTCCGTCCCCCAAAGTCCAGTTCAAAGCTGAGCGCATCGGCGTGACCGTGGCCAGGGGCAAGCGGGTAGCCAAACGGGCCACAATCGAAAAGCAGGTAAGCGGCACCGGCGCGCATCACAAAATAACCGCTATCGGGAAAGGCCCGCGAGGCCTGCGGCGCCGCGGCTAGCGGTGCCACCTTGCCTGCCGTGAGCCAAAGTGTGGCCTCATCTATTGGCGCACAAGCCAGGTCGGGGCGTTTGAGGAGAACGGCTCCGCCAGCCAGGGCATTGAAGCGCACATAGCTGTCGCCCAGAGCCGAGTCGCCATAGAGTGGCATCTCGCCGTTCGGCTTACGGAGACCGTGCTCAAACTCCAGCATCCGTGCAAAGCGCTGGCGCACCTCTTCCGGCGCGGGTTGTTCGTTCAGAGCTAATAGCGTCAGGTACTCTAGCAGCTCGCTGGTGATGATTTGATGATACAGACCGGCCTGCTCGACATGGCCGCCGTCGGCGCGCACCTGTCGGCGCACTTCGGCCCAGAGCACGCGTTCGCCCAGGCGACGCCACCGGCCGGCCGCTCGAAACTCAGGAAACAGCAAGCCGATCATCGCCAGGGCTTTGGCTTCCAGGAGCAGATGATTATTGGGCGAGGTGTATTCCAAGTTCGCAGCCAGATAACGGCCCATCAGCCACAGTCCGCGCACAACCCCGATGAGCGCCT
This sequence comes from Anaerolineae bacterium, assembly GCA_037442085.1. Classification (GTDB taxonomy): domain Bacteria; phylum Chloroflexota; class Anaerolineae; order Anaerolineales; family UBA6663; genus JANWXR01. Next base: position 1,094 of record JBBIQY010000042.1, on the reverse strand, counting down.
CTTCATCTAGATCGGCCTGAAAATGAGCGTAAGCCCAGATCCAAACATTAGCGCGATAGGCCACTTCCAGGACATGCCTCCAGTTGGGCGCGTTGACGCCCGGAGGATTGTGCGCCAGCCAATCCAGCAACAACACACGGAACGTTTCGAGAAAGCGCCGGTCGCGCGTATAGGCATAGGCTCGACCCAGGGTCACGAAGTATGCCTGCCGATTAAGCTCCCAGGTCCAGTCCAGGTTGGTGCCAGGCTGGCGGAACCAATCCACTGCATTCGAAAAGATCACCGGCGGCTCACCGCGGAAATGAAATTCGCGGCGGCAGATGGTCTCCGCTGCAGCAATGGTCTCTCGCCGGGCAGCGGGCTCGATTCGCTTAATCAGATCGTCGCAGGCGCCTGCCTGAAAGAAGAAGCGGGGCCGATCGCGGACGCGAAAGTGTTCGGCAACGGCGTGGCGCTCCTGCATCGGCGCCAAGGCTGCGAGGAAGGCGGCTTCGTCAACGACAGCTGGCCGCCAGACGCCACTCACCTGTCGGGCGAATTGCCCCACATAATATGCCGCCAGATTGACTAGATGTGCGGGGCCTTTGACCAGTATCGAGCGGACGCGGCTCAGCATAGGCCGGAGGACATCAGTTGGGTCGCTGGACGGGATCACCATCTATGAACAGTCGGTTCCACAATTCAAAGGTGCACAACAGGCCAAACTCGACAGCGTAGTTCCGCCGGCCCTGCACATGGTCCTCCACCATCTGTCGCAGGAAAGTGGGTTGATAGTAGCCGCGTTCCAGGGTCCGTTTGTCCAGCAAGAGGTTTTCGAGCCAGGGGCGCAGTGAGGTGCGGAACCAGTTCGGCCAGTCGGCGCGCTCGCGCTCGGAGCCGTAGGGGATCAATCCCCTGCTGAGCAGGCTCAGTTTATGCTGTGCCCAGTAAGCGCCGCGCTGAAAAAACACTACCGGGGGATAACTCCAGTCTCAGTAGATCCAATCTTCATGGTCTCGGGGTGGCTGGCGCAGTGATCTCATGGACGCAACCGTAATGTTGTTCCAGCGCCCGAATAATGAACTTGACCAAGCGGCTGAGCTCAAAGAGCTTAG
>JBBIQY010000041.1:0-33146 GCA_037442085.1 Anaerolineae bacterium | reverse complement strand
TACCTGGCGGACCACGCCCACGACCTGGGCATTCTCAAGCGCCCGCGCAAGTCGCGGCCCAAAGTCATGCCGCTGGATTTCGTGTCGAGTTTGCTTCATGGCTCAGATCACTAATTTGTAACCAATGGTCTAAGCTCAATGTTATGCTTGGAGCCGGCCAGAGCGTAAGCCCCAGTAGCTTTAGCATCAGTCCTAATAGTCAGCGTGTGGTCTATCTTGTGGCAGGCGTTCCTTATGCGGTGCCCATTGACGGGCCGAGCAGCGCGAACGTGAATCTGCGCGACCCAAGCATCGTTGCCCACGACGTCTCAGGCGTCAGTGTGACAAACGATAGCCAGAGAGCGCTCTTCTACGGTTATCCCGGCAGCGGTAATTGCCGGGCCTATCTTGCGCCGATAGACGGCCCGGCAAGCGCGGCCGTGTACTCGTTCAGCGCCGAGGCCTATCAGCGCTCGAATTCGAGCGATTACGTGGTCTACCATACCGGCGCTGTTGGGGGTTCGATATTTAGCCAGAGGCTGGCCGATCCTCCCGACTCCGGAGTTCAGCTGAATGCGATAGGGAGCGAAGGGCCACTGGGTTACCGTATCAGTCCTGATGACAGTCGCGTCGTCTATCTTGGCCGAGCCTCGGACGGAACCCGCGAACTGTACAGCGTTCCCCTCACCGGACCTTATACCGATAGCGTGAAGATAAGCGGGCCGTTGATCACGGGCGGCAATGTCGAGTACTACGACGGCTTTCAGTTCAGCCCCGATGGCCGCCGCGTCGTCTACCAGGCAGACGCGGAGGTTGATGGACGGATTGAGCTGTACGTGACCGATGTGGGCGCCATCCTGCCGCTGAACAGGGTTTTCCTGCCTCTGATCAGACGCTAACGCGTGTTCCCGGCTAAACGATAAGAGGCCGACGGGCACCTCCCGCCGGCCGCTTGTTTTCTTTGGGCCGGGGCAACACAAAATATGCCACTTCAGCGGTTTCGGCGAAATGCGGCGTGTATTTCGCCGATGCGCTGGGAGGCGTCACCCGCCGTTCCTTCAGAGAACAGGGGCAGCTCGGCCAGGGCCGCCGGCGCGGCAAAGCGCGGCCCGGCGGCGATGTTCCAATTAGCGCCGGTGGACGATCCCGCTTTGGGCGGAGTCCTGGTCGTCGGGCCTCGGCGTGATGAACCCGACGATGCTGATGGCGATAAACAATAGAATGAGGCCCCCGATGATGAGGCCGACTCCGATCAACATGGCATCTCCTCCATGAGCCTTGTTGCCGTTCGAACCAGACTCAGTATCTCAGATTTTTGCCGGTCGCGCATCCTTTGTTTGTCCCAGGCAACGGCTTCTGCTGGCGCGCCCATCCTCTTTTCCCTTTAGGGGTAGCCGCAATGGCCACGAGCCGGTAGAGAGCGTCATCACAGAAACTAACGCATTGCCAGCGAATCCGTTCCTTTCGTTAGAAGTTCGTACTAAAGTTGCAAATGGGCTAAATTCCTATCAAACATGTGAACCAAGCTGGATAAAATGCTTAACGCTGTGGCTGATTGGTTTTCGGCTTACTCCAACACGAATTGGATCATGATCCTATTGGCTGTGATCCTGCCCGTATTGGGTTTGGTATGCATTGCCGTCGGTGGGCGGGTGGTGTACGAGCGCTCCCGTTCGCGCCGGGCCACGCGGCAAGTGCTTGCCAGCCATGTCAGTCTGCCGCTGAGCGAGGTAGAACAGGCGGTGCGCGCCGAATACCGCGCCCAGGGTTACGAGGTGTTCAAACCCAGCGACGTTCATACCCGCCTCAACCACCTGGTAGCGGCCAAAGGCAATGAGCGCATCGTGATCTGCTGCCTGTCCGGCGAGGCCGCGCCCACGGCGCGCGATGTGGAGACGCTGGCCGAAATCCAGGAACTGCGGCAGGCGCGCCTGGCCCTGCTGGTCGCCCCTGTTATTCTGCCCTCGGACGTGCGGCGACGCGCCGTGCAGTTTGGCATCGAGGTGCGCGATCGGTCGCAGTTTGCCTATATGCAGGCCGCCGTCGAGCGCCGATTGCAAGAGAACTCGGGCCGCCCGGCCTGACCTGGATACGCCGGTCAACCGTCATCTGACATCTGAGATGAAAGATTTGACAACGGATAAACTGGTCCGGGCCTATCATTGCATTCGCGCCGGCGATTTGGCGACTGCGCGCTCGGTGATTAAGGAAGTGATCCAGGCCTCGCCGACCTCGGAGCGGGCCTGGCTGATGATGAGCCTGGCCGTCGAAGACCCGCGGCAACAGGCCGACTGTCTGGAACGGGTGCTACGCCTGAACCCCAACAACCCCATGGCCCTGGCCCGCCTGACGGCGATAACGGCGACTATTTTGGAACCGGCCGGCAAATCTTCAACGGAACGCCAGGTGACGCCCCCCTCGCAGGCCCCCGTGCTGCCCGAGCCGGCGCCCCAGACCGCGCCCCGGTTATACCAGCCGACCACGCCGGGCTTTGAGCCGGATGCTTTGCGCGCCGCGCTTGCCGCCCGCAAAACCGGCAGCCTTCCCAGCGCCCTAACCCTAAACGGCTTGAACGGAGACGTGATGGCCCTCTCCACTGCCTCGACTGCGCCGACGCCAAGCCGTGAAGTGCCGCCCTGGCTGAAGACCCGACCGGCCTTGCCGCTTGTCCCGCCGCCGACAAATTCCCTCCCCAGCCCGGCCGAGCCGACCTCCAGCTCCGAGCGTTTGCTGCGCTGGCTGGTGCCGACCCTCATCGGCGTGTGGGCGGCGCTGATCCTGGTGGCGCTGGTGGCGGTGTTCGTCTCGCTGCGCTGAGCGTCTCTCGCCGTGAGTGAGCGCCTCGCTCTGTGAGTGTGATAAGATAATGCCGCGCATACAGGTCTGTGCGGGTGTCGCCAAGTGGTAAGGCGTCAGCCTTCCAAGCTGATATTCGTGGGTTCGAATCCCATCACCCGCTCTGCTTGCGACGAATGGTCAATACCATTCGTCGTTTCGTTTAAGGCGTAGGCGCGGGAGTGGGCGTCTCCGTCTCCAGCGGCGTGGCGCCCGGTTCGGGCGTGGGGGTTGCGAGCCGCGGCACGCCGACTCTCTCCTCCCAATCGAACTTGCGGTAAGGCAGACCGAAGTAGGCCTCCACCACGCGACGAAAGATGGGCGCGGCAAAATCCGAACCCTGGCCGGAGTCGGCGACGACCACGGCAACGGCGATATCGGGCTTGCCCGGACGATTGGCATAGGTGTAGCCCGTGAACCAGGCGTCCGGGTCGTTCACGCCGAACAGGCCCGGGTCTTCGGCGGTGCCGGTCTTTCCGGCGATTGGGATGCTAAAGCCGCTAAAGACCAGGCGCGCGGTGCCGATCGGCGGCCGGGTTGCGTTCTTCATCGCTTCTTGCACGGTAGCCAGTTGCTCGGCGTTCAGCGGCAGCGCGCCGGAGACGATCGGTTGGAAGGTGAACGTCGCCGGGCCTTCGGCGGGCCGCACCTCGCGCACCAGTTGCGGCTGGAGCAGCGTCCCGCCGTTCGCCACGGCGGCGGTCAGGCGCGCAATCTGCAGCGGCGTCACCAGCACGTCGCCCTGGCCGATGGACAGATTGATCGAGTCGATGGCGCTCCAGGCCTCGCCGCGGGCGCGCTGTTTCCACTCCGCGTCCGGGATCAGCCCCGGACTTTCTTCGATCTGGCCGATGCCGGTGGGCGCGCCCAGGCCAAAGGCGCGCGCTGTGTCCGGCAGCCACTGCGGGTTCCAGTTGTGCAGATCGAAGCCGATGTGATAGAACCACGGGTTGCACGAGGCCGACAGCCCCTGCATCAGCGTCAGCTCGCCATGGCCCTTTTCGAGCCAGTCGCGGCGGATGAAGTTCGGGTCGCTCGTCTCGTTCCATGTCCCGGTGCACGTATAGCGCGTATCCGGGTTGAATCGGCCCGAGGTTAGCGCGGCGGACATCGTGACGATCTTGAACACCGAGCCGGCGGGATAGGTGGATTGCGCGGCATGGTTGAGCAGGGGCCGCTGCGGGTTGCTGAGCACCGCGTCAATGAGAGAGGCGTGGCGGTTGTTGCTAAAGATGTTCGGGCTGAAGGTGGGCGTGGAGGCCAGCGCCAGCACCTCGCCGGTGGTGTAATCCATCACCACGATGCCGCCGGTGAAGCCGGCGAGGGCGGCCTGCGCGGCCTGCTGCAAGTCGAAGTCAATCGTGGTGGTGATGTTCTGTGACGGCGTCGAGGCGGTGCGCGCGACCATGCGCAGGAAGTTCAGGTTGGCGTCGCGGAGCTGCAATTGCGCGCCCGGCTTGCCGGCCAGATATTGCTCGCCCCAGGCCTCCAGGCCGGTGCGCCCGACGCGCTCGCTGCCGAGATAGCCGCGCGCCTGAAAGGCGGCCAGCTCCTTCGGCTGGATGAAGCTGGTGTAGCCGGTGATGTGCGTGGCGGCCCCGTTGCCGGCGTAGTAGCGATCGATGTAAGCGTTGAACAGCACGCCCGGCGTGTTGAAGAGGTAGCCAAAGCGCCGGGTATCGGTGATGGTGACCTCGCCCAGCGCCAGGTACTGATCACCGACGCCGCTCTGCAGGGCGACCTCCACTCGCCGCCGGATCACTTCTGCCGGCAGGGCGAGCAGGCGCGCTACTCCGCTGATGGCGTCGCTGTCTTCGTTCAATTCGCTGGGCGCCAGCCCGACGGTGTAAGCCTCGCTCAACTGCGCCAGCGGCACGCCGTTGCGGTCGAAAATCGCGCCACGCTGCGGCGTAATGGTCGCCATCAGCAACTGCTGGCCGTTCACCAGTTCGGGCCAGATGAGCGCCGGGCTGAAGATGAGGCGCCACTGCCCGTTTTCGCGCCGCAGCGGCGCGCTGATCTCCGTTTCCAGATCGCCGATCAGCCGCGTGACATATTTCAGCTTGATGATGGCCTGGGCGTTGTCGCCGGACTCCTCTAGGCTGATGATCTCGGCCTCAACCTGCGTCACCGTCATCTTGGCAAGTTCTTCGCGATAGCGTTGCTCGAAGTCCTGGGCGCTGAATGCGGCCCGGCTCTCGGACGCCAGTTGTGCGTACATCGTCGCATAATCGTCGGCCTGCCAGGCGGCCAGGTAGGTCGTCAGCGTGTGGCGCGGTGTGGGGGGCGGCGTCGGCGTGGGCGGCAGCGAAGTCGGCGTGGACGACGTCGGCGCAGTGGACGGGGTCGGGGCCGGCGCAGGCTCGCGGCCGCACGCCGTCAGCGCCAGCGCGATGATCAGCCTCACGATCAACAGCCGCTTCCAATGCGCAAGGGGGGTCAACATGTGCGGCATCATACCATGCCCGTCTGAGCCTCCTTTGAGTTAACCGCAGGCGGGGGCTGGGGTGTATACTTGACCGAAATCTTTTCGGATGTCTCGCGCCGCGATGGCTCACATTCTGATCGTCGAGGACAACCCCGCTATCAGTTCCGTCATGCAGGAGCTGCTGGAGATGGAAGGCTATCGGGTGACGTCGGCTGCCAACGGCCTAGAAGCACTGGTCGCTTTCGACCAGGCCACGCCGGATCTGATCGTCTCCGACATCATGATGCCGAAGATGGACGGCTTCACACTGCTGGAAGCGGTGCGCGCTCGGCCGCACGGCGCCGGTACCCCCTTCTTGTTCCTGAGCGCCCGCTCCGAGCAGGCCGCCACCTTGCGCGCGCGGTTCCTGGGGGCAGATGATTACCTCTTCAAACCCTTCGCGCCGGAAGATCTGCTGGTTGCCGTCAAGGCCAAGCTGGATCGGCGGCGCGCGTTGCAATTGCTCGATACGCGCCTGGCGCATGTCCAGACAGTGCGGATGCTGGCGAACGCGGTGGAAGCGCGCGAGCGCTATACCCGCGGCCATGTCGAGCGCGTCCAGCACTATGCGCTGCAGCTGGCGCGCGCGCTGGGCTGGGAGGCCGAAGCGCTTTCGTTGTGCGAGTTCGGCGCGTTGCTGCACGATGTGGGCAAACTGGCCGTGCCGCGCTCCATCCTCAACAAGCGCCGCCCGCTGACCTATTCCGAATGGGAGTTGCTGCGACGGCACCCGGAGACGGGCCGGCAGATGCTGGAGGGCGTGGATCATCTGCGCGGCGCGATCCCCTACGTGCTCTACCATCATGAGCGCTGGAACGGCACCGGCTACCCGGCCCGACTGGCCGGCCTGGAGATCCCGCGCGAGGGGCGCCTGCTGGCAATTGTGGACGCTTACGACGCGATGACGACCAACCGGCCGTATCGCTTGGCGATGCCCGTGGATCAGGCGTTGGCTGAGATTCGTAAACAAAGCGGCGTGCAGTTCGATCCGGCCATCGTCGAGGTCTTTGTTCAGTTGCAGCCGCTGAAGCCGGCGGCGCTGCCGGCGACGTTGAACGATGCTTCCCTGTAACGTGCACCGCCTGGGCTGCATGCCGTACGCCGAGGCCTGGGAGCTGCAAAAGCAGCTGGCCGCGCGGCGCGCTGCTGCCGACATCCCCGACACGCTCCTGCTGCTGGAGCATCCACACACCTACACCTTTGGCCGTCGGGGGCAGGCCGCTCACCTGTTGCTGACCGAAGCGCAGTTGCAGGAGCGCGGCATCGCCGTGCATTGGGTGGATCGCGGCGGCGACATCACCTACCACGGCCCCGGCCAGCTCGTCGGTTACCCCATCCTCAAGCTGGGCACGCCAGCGACGACCGACGGCCTGATCCCGCAAGCCGATTACGTGGGCTACGTGCGCAAGCTGGAGGCGATGCTGATTGCCGTGTGCGCGCGCTTCGGGCTGGTGACCGGCCAGTTGCGCGGGCTGACCGGCGTCTGGGTTCAGCCGGACCTGGCCTCGCGTTGCGCGCACTGCCCGCCCGCTGCGCGGCGGGCCCCGTCGAAGATTGCCGCCATCGGCGTGAAGGTGGATGCGCACGGCGTCAGCCAGCACGGCTTCGCCCTCAACGTCCACCCGGACAAGGACTACTTCAACGGCATCGTTGGCTGCGGCCTGGCCGACCATGCCTCGATCTCGCTGGCGGATTTACTGGAACAGCCGCCGTCGCTCAGCGCGGTGATGGATGAGGTCGTCCGCCAGTTTGGCCGGACGTTCGGCCGCCGTATGATCGAAATCGAAGTCGAGAAGACAAATCAAGGAGATGCTTCGTCACCGGCGGGTGTGTGACCCTGCAGTTGCGCACCGCGGTCAGCGCGAAAATGCAGCTTGCCGCTGAAGTGAGTCAGGGTCAGGCGGCCGCCGTCAATGACCCATCCCTGCTCATCGGAGAAAAGCAACGAGGCGCACGGGATGGTGCGCCTCGTTGCTGACCAGAGATCGAGAGGGTGGAGGGTCAACGCACACGCTTGCAGGTGATGCAATCGGGCACCGTCTCACAGACATATCTATTCTGAGCTTCCAGGCTGGTCTCCGCGCCTCTGGCGGTGATCGTGGCGTGATCCCAGGCGACGAAGCCGATTTGAGGCGTGCCGTGCGAGCAATGTACGTCCTCGATCAGACGGGGATACTCGGTCTGAACCCGAAAATGGGCTGCGCCCCGTCGGTTGAACTGGTCAGCGGTGACGGTGGTGCTTCCCGCTGCTTCAACGCGAGCATGGCCGTACGTGTAGCTGTGATCATCATCGCTGCACGTAATCTCGGCCTGACCCTCGGCGTGTAACTCGACCTGCACATCTTCCGGATGGCTGTGGACGATACGAAGCCGACCGGTGGCGATGACCGATCCCAGGCTGAAGGAGACGCCCGAGATGCGGATGCTTTGCGCAGAGGCCGGTACCACTGAAAGGCCCAGCAGGGCCAGGGTCAGAAAGAAGCTGATGAACAGGCGGTGCATAGTAAGTCCTCTAGGGGAGCGAACGCGCAGCGGATCGGACGGTTGGGGATCGGCTTCGTCAATGCAACGCCATAGCACCTCCTCACCAGTGGCCGCGGGCCTCTTCCTACCGCTCCCGGCAGATGGTTGTTGATGAAGGGCAAGGCAAATCAATCCTGACAGACGGCCCGTTCATCGCTTCGGTGAGCACGCTCACCACGTTGAGCGATTGCGCTCGCTATCCAGCTCGGTCTGCTAAAGAGATCAATTCCGACTATACTCCTAAAGCGGGAGGCAACGCATTGGGAGTTAAGGGTCATTCGCGCAGCAATCCGGTCTTCGTCCGGGCGCGTCTATACCGTTCCCCAACCGGCTTTGCTGTCAACGTTGAAAGCGAGATGAGTATACTGACGGCCCTCGCCCCGGCTGATTGATAACGGAAATGGACGAACGCGAGCAACTCGAGCGGGCCATCGCGGCCCTGGAGGCCCAACGCGCCCTGCTGGGCGAGGCGGTGGTGGAAACCGCCCTCGCCCCGCTGCGCCAGAAGCTGGCGGCGCTAACAGCGCCGCCTCCGGCTGCGCCGGCCGGCGAACAGCAGCGCAAGCAGGTCACCGTCCTCTTCGCCGACGTCTCCGGCTTCACCGCCCTATCCGAAACCCTGGACGCCGAGGAGGTGACCGCCACGATGAATGCGCTGTGGGGCCGGCTCGACCACGTGATACTGGCCCACGGCGGGCGCATTGACAAGCACATCGGCGACGCCGTCATGGCGCTCTTCGGCGCGCCGATCGCCCATGAGGACGACCCGGAGCGCGCGATCCGCGCTGCGCTGGCCATGCAGGCTGAGCTGGCCGCGTTCGCCGCCGAGCAAGCGCAACCTCTGGCCATGCGCATCGGCCTGAACACCGGCCCGGTGCTGCTGGGGGCCGTCGGCACCACCGGTGAGTACACGGCCATGGGCGACACCGTCAACGTTGCCGGCCGGCTGGAGCACGCTGCGCCGGTCGGCGGCATCCTCATCTCCCACGACACCTACCGTCATGTGCGCGGCGTCTTCGACGTCGTGACCCTCGACCCGCTCACCGTCAAAGGCAAGAGCGAGCCGATCCAGGTCTATCTGGTGCGTGGCGCCAAGCCGCGCGCCTTCCGCGTCACCACGCGCGGCATCGAAGGGCTGGAGACGCGCACCATTGGGCGCGAGGCCGAACTGAGACAGATGCAGGCCGCCAGCGAGGCGATGCGCGCCGGCAAGACACACTTGATCAGCATCATCGCGGAAGCCGGCACCGGCAAATCGCGGCTGCTTTATGAATACACGAATTGGCTCGACGTGCAGCCGTTCTCCTCCTTCCTGTTCAAAGGCCGGGCCACGCAGGAGATGGCGCAACTGCCGTACGCGCTCATCCGCGATGTCTTCGCGTTTCGCTTCGATATCAAGGACAGCGATCGGGCTGCCGTCGCCCGTGAGAAGTTGGAGGCCGGCTTGCTGAGCTTTGCCGGCCCCGCCGACGCCGAGGTCCGCGCGCATTTCATCGGCCATCTCATCGGCTTCGATTTCTCTGACAGCCCACACCTGCAGGGCGTGCTGGGCGACGCCCGCCAGATCCGCGACCGCGCTTTTCACTACATCTGCCGCTTCTTCGACGATGTCACCCGAGGTCGGCCGACCGTCCTTCTGCTGGAAGATATCCACTGGGCCGACGCCGGCTCGCTGGATTTGATCGAGCACCTGTTGCGCGAACGGCCTGCCCTGCCATTGCTCATCGTCGCCCTGGCTCGTCCGACGTTGTTCGAGCAGCGGCCCAGATGGGGCGAGGGGCCGGCGGCCCACCTCCGCATTGACCTGCAACCGCTCTCGGAGCAGATCACCCGGCAACTGGTGGCCGAAATCCTGCGTAAGCTACCGCAAATTCCTCCGGCGCTCGAGGCATTGATTGTGCACCGCGCCGAAGGCAGCCCGTACTTCGTCGAAGAGCTGATCAAGATGCTGATCGAGGAAGGCGTGATCCGGACCGGCGAAGAGCAGTGGTCGGTGTCGTTGGATCGGCTGGCGACGACCCGCGTTCCGGCGACGTTGACCGGCGTGGTGCAGGCCCGCCTGGACGGTCTGCCGCCCGCGGAGCGTGACACGCTGCAACAGGCCTCCGTGGTGGGCCGCGTTTTCTGGAGCAAGGTGGTGGAGCGCCTGCATCGCCCGGACACAGTGCAGACCGAAGAGCCGGCCATCATCCAGAACCGGCTCAAGGCGCTCTCGAGCAAAGAACTGATCTTTCCGCACGACGCCTCGGCCTTTGCCGGGTCGCCGGAGTACATCTTCCGGCACGCTATCCTGCACGCCGTAACTTACGAGAGTGTGCTGAAACGCCTGCGCCGCGCGTATCACGCTCAGGTGGCGGAGGCCCTCATCGAGGTGAGCGGCGAACGCGCCGGGGAATATGCCGGGCGCATCGGCGAGCACTTCGAGCGCGCGGAGGCTCCCGCCCAGGCCGCTGAATGGTACTGGCGCGCCGGACGGAAGGCGCAAGAGACTTACCTGCCGGAGGCCGCCGCGAACTATTATCAGAAGGCGGTGCAGTTCCTGCAGGCCAGTGGCTCGCGGCCGGCCTGGCGCTTTGATCTATACGAAAGCCTGGGCGACGTGCTGGATAACCTGGCGCGCTATGGAGAGGCCGGCGAAACTTACTCAGCCATGCGTGCCGAGGCGGAAGCGGCCGGCGAAATAGTGGCGCAATCGCGCGCCTGGATCGGCCTGGCCAAAACGCAGGGTGATCAGGGCGACCACCGCTCCGCGCTGGAGAGCGCCGCGCAGGCTGAGGCGCTGGCTCAGGCCGGCGGGTCGCCGCGCGCCCTGACGCGTGCCCTGTTTCAGAAAGGCCGCACGCTATTCCGCTTAGGCCAGGCTGAAGCGGCGCTGGCGCTGAGCGAGCAATTGAACGCGCTGACAGAGGCGTTGGGTGACCGGCCACAACTGGCGAGCAATTTCATTTTGTTCGGCGCCATCCAGTACATGCTGGGGCGGTACGACGCTGCCGCGCGCAGCTTCGAAGAGGCGCGCCAGACGTTTCAGGAGTTGGGCGACCGCCGGCGTCTGATGGATGTTTCCAGCAACCTGGGCGTGATCGCTCACGCGCGCGGCGATTACGAGGCGGCGTTCCGTTATACATCCGAGGCGCTGGAGATCGCGCGTGAGATCGGCGAGCGCGACGGTGAACTGGTCTTCGCCAGCAATCTGGGCGCGGCCCGCGTGGGACTGGGCGAGTATTCGGCGGCCGAGGCCGAGCTGCGCCAGGTGATCGAGCTGGCCGGCGCCGGCGGCTCGTGGGTGCTTTCCGATACGTATCGCCTGCTTGCTGAGGCGTGCCTGGGGCAAGGCAAAGTCGGCGAGGCGCTGGCCGCCGCGCAGCAGGCGCTGGCGCTCGGCCAATCCGGCGGTGTTCAGGAGTACATTGCCGCAGCCTGGCGGACGCTGGGGCAGGTCGCCGCCCAGCGTCACACGCCGATCACTGTCGGCGAGGCAGACTACGCGGCCGAAGCGTGCTTCGCCGAGAGCGTGCGCATCTGCACCGAGATCGGCCTGGAGGGCGGCAAAGCACGCGCGTTGAAGGAGTGGGCCGTTTACGAGTCGAGTCGCGGCGATGCCGAACGGGGCCGGGCGCTGTGGCAGGAAGCGCGCGCCATTTACGTGCGGCTGGGGGCCGAGCGTGAGGTGCAGCGCATGGACGTTCAGCCCGGCCAGGGCACACCGACGTAGGCCGTCTGGCACGGCGTGCCGAGGGCGACAGCGACGGTGCGTGCGGTCAGGTCGGCCTGCATGCTCCAGAGGGTGGTGTGCCCGCCGCTGTGGCCGCACAGCCCGGAGGCACAGTCGCTGAGGGGCCGGCCTGCGCGCAATGCCTCAAGCCGACGGCGGGAGTGGTCCAGCTTGCGCCCGCATTGAAAGCCCTGCATCTCTGGATCCTCAAAGTGATTGGTCGCCGCGATGGCGCCCTCCTGCTCCGGCTCACGCACGCGCACGCGCTCGGGGTGCGCCTCCACCACGGCCAGCGCGCCGCCCGGGTCGGCGACCAGATAGTTGAATGGGTTGAGGTGCGGCACGCGCTTCAGCAAGTCAACGGCCTGGCCCGTGTTCGTGCAGGTCTCCAGCACAAGTCGCGGCAGCAGGTGAAACGGCAGGCCCGGTCGAATCTCCGCCGGCTCGTCCGAGAGGACGACGTGCAAGGCGATGAACAATCCGGCATCATTGACGCCGTCATAGCGCCCGCCCGGCACGGAGCCGCGCATCCCAAGGCTTGGGCGGCCCGAGTCCGGCGCAAGACGGATGCGCTGGCGGACGCGCTGGATGGGATAGAAGTCATAGTTGTGTCCGGCGCGCACATGGCCGTCTGTGTCCACGCGGGCGTATGACGAGCAACCGCCTTCGGGATAGCTGGGCGCGCGCCGACGCAGCTTCAGCGAGCGGCGGCACACGCCGCGTAGCAGGTCGCCAAAGGCGAACCCTTGCGCGTCGGCGTAGCCGCGCAGTTCGTCGAGCAGCGGCGCGTGCAGCTCGTTCAGGATGGCCGCGCACTCGCGCGCGAACGCCAGGTCGGGCGGCGGCGGCCACCAGTGCGGCGACTCGAAGCGCGCCGTGTGGCGGCCCAGCGTCTGGCCAATCGCATAGTGCGCGCCGCGCAGGTCGAAGGTCTGGGTATCTATCATCGGCTACCAGGTTGTGCGAGTTGCAAGCTCGCGCGATTGGGTTATAGATCCGGGTTGTTCTCCAGGGCGCGGACTTTCTCGCGCCACTCGTCGGGAATGCGCACCGATCGCCGGGCGCGGTAGTCGTAGGCCACCTGCACACTGCGCCCGGTCGCCACTTCCTCACCCTTCACCGTCAGCCGGTAGATGAGGTCGTAGCTTTTGTTGCCGAGGCGCGTGGCACGCACGCCTACCTCCACGGTCTGCCCGAGCAGAATCGGCCGCTTGTATGAACAACTGGCCTCGGCCAGGATGGTGCCGAGCGAGAGAAAATCATCGCCCTCGCGCCAGACGCCCAGCGCCTGCATATATTCGAGGCGGGCCTGCTCCATATAGCTAAAGTAGGCGGCGTTGTTGACGTGCCCCTGCGGGTCGAGATCGGCATAGCGGACTTTGATAAGACAGGAGAAACGGAAGTCGGTCATTGAGCTTCTCATCGAATCACAAGCGTAGCCGCCCGGGCGCGGTCCGGCTCGGTGGCGCCGGCCTGCGCGGCCGGCAGGCGTTCGCCCGTCGTCCACTCATACAAGCCGGCGAGCAAATCATATCTCCCCGGCGCAAGATCGGCGGGCAGCGCCAGCGCCAGGTTGTGCTCGATGATCTCGCCGGTCTGCCAGCGATCTGTCGGGTACTCGGCCTGGCACGGTTCGGAGTCTGCGCCGGCGTAAAACGGGTTGGCGGCATCGGCGAGGTGCACAAAGACGGTGTAGGGCGTAGGCGCCTCGGCCAGCGCCCGCCAGCGCAGGCGCAAGTTCGCTGTCTCGCCGGGCCGATAGGCCGGCTCGGCGACATCCAGCGCCAACAACTCGAACGAATCGCCGAAGGTTGCCAACACCGGCAGATCGCCCGAAGCGCTCGCTTGACCACTCGACAGGTTGAGGATCGTACCGTACAGGTAGACCTCCGGCTCGTGCAACACGTCGGTCTGAATCGCTCCTGGAAATTGCGCCTGATAGGGTGCGAGCCAGTCGGCGAGGCCGGCGATGACGGTCGGCTTCGTGGCCTGCGCAGGGTAGACGAGGCAGCCGGCCTCGGCGGGCACAACGCGAAATTGTCCGGGGGTGATCGCCTCGGCCAGGCGTGTGGCCGGGTGCGCGCGGCTGGGCCGGTCTACCACCAGGTAGCCGGCGCCGCCCGTCCGTGCGGCCCCCGTCGCCGCGCGCGTCAAGGTGGCCAGGCCGATCTCGAACGAGTCGAATAGGCCGGGCTGTCGTGGGTAGCGCCAGAAGTAATCGTAGGTGGTGAGTCCGGTGGAGAGGACGAACGAAGCGGCGATCAGGCCCTGTGCCCAGCGCCGATTTTTCGCGGCCTGCCAGGCCCAAGCCGCGCCCACGCCGAGCAGCATCATCAGCATCGGCGCTGCGCCGAGCGAGCGGCCAAAGCCGGGCGCGCCGTCGCTCAGCAGGGTCGTCAGCACGTTCACGCCCAGCGAGCCGAGCACGGCGGCGTGCGCGCGCCAATGTTCGCGCTGGCGCGTCATCACCCACAGCCCCAGCCACATCCAGGCCGAGCCGAAGACATCCAGCGCAGGCCGATGGGGCAGGTTGTGGCGCAGCATCTCGTCACCGGCCACGTTGAACATCAGCGCGACTTTGAGGGTGTTCTCCAAATAGAACAGCCAGCCGCCGGCGCGCGCTTCGGCGCTGGCCGTTTGCAGTCGCCACAGGAAACGATCCGGGTTCTCTAGAAAGAACAGGCCGAGCGGTGCATAGGTGAGCAGCGCCGCCGCAAGGAATATCAGGCCGAAGGTCAGCATCGGGCGGGCGCGGCGCTCTGCAAACAGCATGAAGACGAGCAGCGCTTCCAGCGGCAGTACACGAGCCGCCGGCGCGATGTATTGACTCAGGCCAAGTATGGCGCCGGCCAGCGCAAAGGCCCAGGCCGTGCGCCGTCGCCAGGCCTCGACCAACAGCGCCAGCAGCAACGTAGACGCCAGCGGCGTCAGGCTGATCTCGTCGCCGCGCCGCGACCAGTGGACATGCCAGAACAACCCGGCCAGACCGAAAGCGCTGACGAGCACGATACCGTTCACGTGGGGGTGATGGCGATAAACGACATGCGCGGCCCAGAATGTGAGCGGCACGGCCAGCACGCCGAGCAGCGCCGAGAAGGCGCGCGAGCCAGACTCCGTGGGGCCGGCCAGCGCGAACCAGCCGGCCAGCAGCCAGCTGTAACCGGCCTCGATGCTGCCGCCGTCGGTGATGTAAATCGGCGCCTGTTGGCCGCGCAAGATGTGGACGGCGATGAGTGACTTGTGCGCCTCGTCGTACCAATGGCCGGGCGGCAACGAGTCGAGCTGCCAAAACCGCAGGGCTGCCGCCAGCGCGATGATGAAAAGGAGGCCAAGCGCCTGCCGCCTGGCGGTGCGAACCGTCATCGGACTTGCAACTCCGCGACGAGCACACGGTTGTCTTGCGCCGGGCGGTCGCTGGCGAAGATGCCCAGCCGCACGTTAAGCTCCGGATCGTACACGCCGAGGCGCAGGCCGTACACGCCGGGGGGGGCCGCAATATCCACCGGCAGCGTGACGCTCTGGAGGTAACGATAGCCAGGCCGCCACAGGCTCGGCGGCAGGGCAGGGCACAACGGCGCGTCGCCCTGGCCGATCAGCGCGTCGTTGGCCGTCTCCCCGCCCAGATGACTGAAGCTCGTGAGGCTGCTTTTCAGCGTGCCGGCCCGCGTCACTTCCCAATGCAAGCGCAGAGTAAGCATCTCGCCCGGCCTCGCCTCCGCCGGCGCGTCCAGGCCTCGTAGCCAGAGTTGATTCTGGAACTCGACGGCCAGCGGGATGGCGGGCGCGGGCGCGGGGGTTTCAGCCGGTACTTGAAAGAACAGAGCATAGGCGTAGCCCGCGGGGTGCAGCACCGTGTCCACAATCTGGCCCGACGGATAAGCCGCCTGCAACAGCGGCAGCGCATCGAAGCCGAGCGTGGGGAGGAAGCCGTAGCGCGTGGCCGTCGCCCGCCGATGGGCATAGGGCCAACACTCCGCCGAGGCCTCCCACACCTGAACGGGCGTGTCCTCGAGCAGCACGCGGAAGGTGTAGTAGATCAGCGGCTGAGCGCGCGGCGAAAGAAAAACATCTTCTTCGGCCGAGGCTTTCAGCGCCAGCTCGGCCGTGCGCCGTGCGCCGACCTGACGTGCATCGAACAGGCGCGGATCGCTGGCCCACACGCCGAAGTAGTCGTGTGCCGTCGAGAACGCGGCGAAGCACAATCCGGCGACCAACACCAGCGCGGTGATCGGCGGCGTGCGCGGCCCACGCCGCTCGGCCCAACTCCAGAGCGTTGCCGCGCCCCAGCCCGCCAGGGCGCACAACGCCGGAACCATCGGCAACATGCGGGTGAAGGCGGGCGCGTTGGGCGTCACGGCGGAGGGCAACGAGAAGATCAGCGCCGAGAGTGCGCACAGCTGCGCTGCCGGCGAGCGCCGAAGCGAAACAAGCGCGGCCGCCATCCCCACGAGCACCAGCGCCGCCGTGAAGGGGTCGAACAACGGACGACCGACCAGATTTTGGCCGGGCAACGGGTCGCCCTGAAAGGCCAGGCCGCCCCATACTTTCACCAGGCCGGGCAGGTAATCGGCCAGGCCCGGCGGAGCGCTGCCCTGCGCCATACGCAAGCGATTCAGCACGACCTCGGGATAGGAAACGTAATAGATCAGCAGCGGCGCAGACACGACGAGCGCCACCAGCGCTATCCAACCGAAGAGCGTTGCCGCAACTTTCGATGGAACGCCGGCCCGCCAGCGCAGCAGCGCGTAGGCGGCGACGATGAGCGGCAGGCCATACGCCGCTTCGTAGGTGGTGAGCGCCACAGCCAGGGCGGCGCCGGCCGCCGCCGCCCAGCGCGCTGAGCGAGCCTCGAAAGTTTGGTAAAGCGCGCCGAGGGTGAGGGTCGTCCAGACTACGCAGCCGGGGTTCTGATTGCCGTCGCGGCTGAGGTGGAGGCTGGCGTAAAGCGTTGCGTGCACAGCGGCGCCAACTAACGCGGCAAGCGTGCGCCGCGACTCCGGCCAGTCGCGGAACAGAGTCCGAATGAAAGGGAACGTCAGCGCGACGCCGAGCACGCCCATCGTGGCGGAAACCCAGCGCGCGGAATAGGGCGCGGGCGCGCCGAGCGCCTGCACCAGCGCGGTGGCGTACAGGTGATAGGGCGAGTTGCCGGTGGCAAAAATCGGATCGGGGAGGGGCAGGACGTTGACGCCGCGCCGCACCTCGCGGGCGCGCACTTCAAAGTATGCCTCGTCCACCCAGGCGGTATCGGGGATTTCGGTGAGGGCGTAGAAGCGCAACGCGGCGGCGACGAGCAGTGTAAGTGCAAGGAGAGCCTGCCCCGCCCAGTGGCGCCCCGGCCAGTTCGCTGTCATAGACGCGACCTGCCGAGTCTAGACCCGGCAGGTTTGAGCTTCTATACAAATGAGGGGTGGCACGGCCTGCGTCTACTGGTGAAGGTACCCGCCCACTAGCCCATGCGCGGCTTCCATGATGACCTCCGACAGCGAGGGATGCGCATGCACGTTACGGGCGATCTCCTCCACCGTCAGCTCCAGGTTGTGCGCCAGCGTCAACTCGGGCAGCAGCTCGGTGACCTCGGGGCCGATCAGGTGCGCGCCCAGAATCTCGCCGTACTTGGCATCGGCCACAATCTTGACGAAGCCGGTGTAATCCCCCAGGCCAAGCGCCTTACCATTGGCCTGGAACGGAAACTTGGCAACCCTGATCTCATGACCCAGTTCCTTCGCCCGCTTCTCGCTCAACCCGAATGAGGCGACCTGCGGGTGGCAGTAAATGGCGCTGGGCAGGAAGGTGTAGTCGAGCGTCACCGTCTTGTGGCCGGCGATGTTCTCGGCGCAGACGATGCCCTGCGCGCTGGCGGCGTGCGCCCAGCCGGTCTTGCCCGTCACATCGCCGATGGCCCACAGGCCGGGGACGTTCGTCGCCATGCGGTCATCAATCCGTATGAAACCCTGCTCGAGGGCCACGCCGAGCGCCTCCAGCCCCAGGTTCTCCGAGTTGGGCCGGAAGCCGATGGCGACGAGCGCCTGCTCGGCCTCGAACGTCTCGTTGCCGCCCGGCCCGCTCACGCTAACCTTCACGCCGGATGCGGTCTTCTCGATCTTTTCTACCTTCGTCCCAACTTTCACCGTAATGCCGGCCCGGGTGAACTGCTTGGCCAGTTCCTTCCCCAGCTCCTCATCCTCGCGCGGAGCCAGCGTCTCGAGCATTTCGATGAGCGTGACCTTCGCGCCATAGGCGTTCCAGATCGTGCCGAACTCCAGCCCGATGGCGCCCCCGCCGATGATGACGACCGAGGCCGGCAGCCTCTCCTGCAGGATGGCTTCTTTGTAGGTGATGACCGTCTGGCCGTCTACGTTGAAGGCGGCGGGTGGGGCCACGCGCGCGCCGGTCGCCAGTACGATGTGCTTGGCTTCGTGCGTCTGCTGGCTGCCATCTTTCGCCGTCACCTCTACGGTCGTCTTGCTCTTGAGCGTCGCCGTCCCAAGGTGCACGTCAATCTTGTTCTTCTTCATCAGGAACTCGACGCCCTTGGTCAGCCGGGTGGAGACCTGGCGCGAGCGTTGCACGGCGACGCCGTAATCGAGCTTCAGGTTGTCGAAGCTGAAGCCGAACTCGCGGCCCCGGTGGCGCAGCGTCTCGGCCACCTCGGCGTTTTTGAGCAGGCTCTTGGATGGGATGCAGCCGACGTTGAGGCAAACGCCGCCCAGGTACTCTTTCTCGATAATGGCAACCCTTTGACCAAGCTGTGCAGCGCGGATGGCGCACACATAGCCGCCCGGCCCGGCGCCGATGACGATGACGTCGTAATTCATGAAGATTGTGCTCCTCTCAGGAGAGTTGAATCGGTCTCACACGGTGAGCAGCATTTTACCAAGAGAGCGGATGGGCTCGGCGCAACGGCCGCGAACGGGGCGCTGAAAAAGGAACGGGCCGCCGAACGCCCACGCGCTTCGACGGCCCGGCTCGAGTCAAATTCTGCCGCGGCGCTCTGCTACGCCCGACCCCACCCCTCCAGCGTCCGCTTGACCACCTGCATAAACCGGTCGCCGCTCGCGCCGTCGAGCACGCGGTGGTCGAAGGTCAGCGTCAGGTACACCATCGGTCGCACGGCGAGGGCGTCGCCCTCCAGCACCACGACGCGCTTCTGGACCATGCCCACACCCAGGATGCCGGTCTGCGGTTGATTGATGATGGGGGTGGCGAAGAGCGAGCCGCTGACGCCGTGGTTGGTGAGCGTGAATGTGCCGCCCTGCACCTCGTCGGCTTTGAGGGCCTTCGCCCGCGCGCGTTGCGCCAGGTCGTTGATCTCGCGCGCCAGGCCGAGCAGCGATTTCTCATCTGCGCGCTTGATGACGGGCACGATTAAGCCTTCGTCCAGCGCCACGGCCATGCCGACATTGATCTCGCGCTTGAGCAAGATGCGGGCCGCGCCGTTCTCCTCGACCCACTGACTGTTGACGATAGGCACCGCCCGCAGTGCGGCGACGATGGCGCTGATGAAGTAAGCGGTCAGCGTCAATTTGACGCCGTCGCGCGCGAACGCCGCCTGGTTCTGCTCCAGGTGTGCCAGCACCCGGGACATGTCGGCCTCGAACACGGTGGTGACGTGCGGCGCGGTGTGCTTGCTGCGCACCATGTGCTCGGCGATGAGCTTGCGTATACCCTCGACAGGGATGACCTCGGGGGCGGGGGGGACGCCGGCCGTGGTTGGCGGTTTGTCGGCGGGGAGGTGGGTTGCGCCGCCGTTGGTCGCCGGCTGGCGCGCAGGCGCTTCGATGTGCGGGGCCGGCGCCGGCACAGTCTTCTGTGCTTCGATGTAGGCCAGCACGTCTTTTTTGGTGATGCGCCCGCCCAGGCCGGAACCTTTGATCTGGTACAGGTCCACCTTGAACTCGTCGGCCAGCTTGGCGACGACAGGGGAGATGAAGCCGAGTTCGCGCTTGTGCGCGGGCGCGACGCGGGCGGCGATTTGAGTTCCCGCGTCGGTGTCGTGGCCGTTGGTGGAGGGCGGCGCCTCCTCTTCGCCGATGACGGCGATGGCCTGGCCGACCTTCACCGTCGCGCCCTCGGCGGCCAGCACCTTCAGCAGCACGCCGGAGGCCGGGGCCGGGATCTCGGTGTCCACCTTGTCGGTGTTGACCTCCAGCAACGGCTCCAGCTCCTCGACGCGGTCGCCCTCCTTCTTTAACCATTTGCCGATCGTGCCTTCGACGACCGACTCGCCGAGCTGGGGCATGAAGACTTGGGTGGGCATGGGGTCTCCGGGAGTCGGAATTCTGACGTCTGACGCCTGACTGCTAACGATAGAACATGGGATAGGCCGCCGGGTCCGACTCGTGCATCAGATCGTACACGGCTTCGAAGATCTGCTCAACGTTGGGCTTGGACCAGTAGTCGCCGTCGGAGCCATAGGCGGGGCGATGGGGCTGCGCGGCCAGCGTGCGCGGCGCCGAGTCGAGGTAGCGATAGCCGCCCTGTTTCTCCAGCACTTCTTGCAGCATATAGGCCGTCGCGCCGCCGGGCACATCCTCATCCAGAAAGACGATGCGGTTGGTCTTGCGCAGCGAGGCGCCGATCAGTCCGAAGCGGTCGAAGGGCAACAACGAGCGCACGTCAATGACTTCCGTTTCGATGCCCACACGCTCCAGCAGGTTGGCCGCCTCCAGCGCCAGGCGACAACAGGCGCCATAAGTCACCAGCGTCACGTCGTCGCCGGTGCGCAGCACCTCCGGCACGCCGAGCGGCAGGGTGAACTCGGCCAGGTTGTCCGGGCGGCGCTCCTTCAATCGGTAGCCGTTGAGCACCTCCACCACCAGGCCCGGCTCATCCGAGAGCAGCAGGGTATTGTAGAAGCCGGCGGCCTGGGTCATGTTGCGCGGGACGAGCAGGTAGATGCCCCGCAGCAGGCCGAGCGCGGCGGACATCTGCGAGCCGGAGTGCCACACGCCCTCCAAGCGGTGGCCGCGCGTGCGGATGATGACGGGCGCTTTCTGCCCGCCCGCCGTGCGCCAGTGCAGGCAGGCCAGATCGTCCGAGAGGATTTGCAGCGCGTAGAGCAGGTAGTCGAGGTACTGAATCTCGGCGATGGGACGCAAGCCGCGCAACGCCAGGCCGATGGCCTGCCCGATGATGGTGGCCTCGCGGATGCCGGTGTCCGCGACGCGCAGCTCGCCGTATTTGGCCTGCAAACCGGCGAAGCCCTGGTTCACGTCTCCCAGGCGGCCCACATCCTCGCCGAAGGCCAGCACGCGCGGATCGCGGGCCAGCATTGCCTCGAAGCAGGCGTTGAGCACTTCGAAGCCGTGCACCTCGGGCGAGCGGTCGGAGTAGCGCGCGCGTACCTCGGGCACGTTCAACGCCGACTCCGGCGACTGGCTGTGCAGGAAGGTGCTGTAGCGTTCTCGACTGCGCCGGTTGTGCTCGTTGCGCCAGCGGATGAGCGGCTCACGCGTTGGTCGGGGGTCATCCTTCAACACCAGCAGCGCGTCGCGGAGGGCTGTCTGCGCGTCGCGGCGTAGCGGCGTGGGCGCGCTGAGCAGGCGCTCTTTGATTTCCTTCAACTCGGCAGCGTGGGCGGTAAGCGGCGCGATCTCGTCGAGCAGGCCGGCCAGCTCACGGTGCTCGGCGCGGATGGGATCGTTGAAGGCCTGCCAGGCGCGCTGGCGGGCGGCCTCGGCGGTTTGCCGCGCCGCCTTGTCGAGGGTGTCCAGTTCCTCGGCGGTCGCTGCCCCCTGCGCGATGATCCACTGGCGGAACTGGCGCAGGCAGTCGTACTCGCGCTCCCATTCCAGACGCTCGGCGGGCTTGTAGCGCTCATGGCTGCCGGAGGTAGAGTGGCCTTGCGGTTGGGTCAGCTCGGTAACGTGGACGACCGCCGGGATGCGCTCGCCGCGCACGCTGTGCTCCGCCGCCGCGAACGTCTCCACCAGCGCGGCGTAATCCCAGCCCTTCACGCTGAACAACTCAAAGCCATGTTCACTGCCGGGCGCGCGCCGGAAGCCTTCCAGCAACTCGCCGACGTTGTGCTTGGTGAACTGATGCTCGTTGGGGACGGAGATGCCGTAGCCGTCGTCCCAGATAACGATGAGGGCGGGCGCCCGCAGCACGCCGATGGCGTTGAGCGACTCCCAGAACAACCCCTCGGCGCAACTGGCGTTGCCGATGGTGCCGATGGCAATCTCTTCGCCCCGGCTGGAGAATCGCGTCAGCGCCTGCAGCTCCGGCAGCTCGGCGTACAGGCGCGAGGCGTGGGCTAATCCGACCAGGCGCGGCAGTTGCGAGGCTGTAGGCGACACGTCCGGCGCGAAGTTCACCTGCGCAGTCAGGTCGCGCCAGGCGCCGTCCGGCGTCAGGCTGCGGGTGCTGTAGTGGCCGTTCATGGTGCGGCCTGCCGTCATCGGCTCAGCCGTCACATCGGCGTGGGCATAGAGCTGCGCGAACCACTGCTCGTAAGTCAGGATGCCCAGTGCGAAGGCCAGCGTCTGGTCGCGGTAATAGCCGGAACGAAAATCGCCCGGGCGAATGATCTTCGCCAGGGCGATCTGCGCCAGCTCCTTGCCGTCACCGAAAATGCCGAACTTGGCCTTGCCGCTCATCACCTCCCGCCGCCCGATCAGGCTGATCTGCCGGCTCTCGGCGGCAAGCACATAATCGCGCAACACGGTTTCGTCTTGGATGCGAAGGCGAGGCTCAGTTGCAATCACGGGTCTCCACCTCATCTGAACGATTCAAGTTGTGCAAGCTGAACAACTCGGACTGTGGCCCAATCGTAGAACATGAACAAAATGGAGTCAAGATATCGGAGATGGGAAATTGGGACGGGGAGAGTAGAAAGACGATGGATGACTGGTGGCTGATGAACGGTTACCGGCAGCTTTGCGGCAGGCGCTGGCCGAAGGAGAGGGTGGGGCCATCTTTTACCCAGACTTCGAGCAGGATGAACGAATCCGGGCTTTTGACGAAGTCGTAGCTCAGCTTCTGTGGCATCCGCTGTGGATGCTGCCAGTGCAGGTCGTACGAGCGCATGGCGCAGGCACTGAAAAAGGAGGCGTGGAACAGGTCGAAGCGTTGCGGCGCGAGAGCCAGCGACACGCCCAGGCTAGCGCCGAAGAGGGCGAACAATCCGCAAGCGGCCAGCACGAACCCAAGCAACTGGGTTTGGGCCGGGGAAAATGGTTGCCGCGCTTTCAATCCTGATCTTCCACTTGGAGAATTTCACCGATCTGCCGTTGCAACTTCGGCCCGACCATTTGTGACGCGATATCAGGTCCTTGTGCGCCGTCGTTATTCCGAGAGAGAGTTGACTGTCGCCGCCTACTTCACCAGCCCCTCCGCCACGATCTCGGCCACGTCTTTGAGCTGAATGTCCGTCTTCACCTGCGTCCTGGCGTCGCTGAGCATGATCATGCAGAAGGGGCAGGCGACGGCCAGGGTGTCTTTGCCGGCGGCGATGGCCTCGTTGAGCCGGTTGACGCTGACGCGTTCGACGCCGTGTTCTTCTTCTTTCCACATCTGCGCGCCGCCCGCGCCGCAGCAGAACGATTGCGCCCGGTGGCGCGGTAGCTCGGTGACGGTCACGCCGGCGGCCTGCAGGGCCTGGCGCGGCGCTTCGTACACGCCGTTGTGCCGGCCCAGGTAACACGGGTCGTGGAAGGTGACGTTGGCGGTGCGGGTCGGGTCGGTCTTGATCTTGCCTGCCGCCAGCAGCTCGGCGATCAGTGTGGTGTGGTGGACGACCTCGAAATTCACGCCGAAGTCGGGGTATTCGTTCTTGAGCGTGTGCAGACAGTGCGGGCAGGTCGCGACGATGCGACGCGGCTTGCCGTCTTCGGACGCCATCACGTCCTTGAGCACTTCGCTGTTCTGCGTCGCCAGTTGGAAGAAGAGCGCCTCGTTGCCGGCGCGCCGGGCCGAGTCGCCGGTGCAGCTTTCCAGCTTGCCGAGCACGGCAAAGTTGACGCCGGCGGCGTGGAGCACCTCCACGAAGGCGCGGGCGGTCAGGCGCGCGCGCGGGTCAGTGGCCGGCGCGCAACCCACCCAGTACAGCACATCGAAGTCCGGGTTTTGCTCGACCGTCGGCACGTTCAGGCCCTGCGCCCATTCCAGCCGTTGCGACGGGCCGATGTTCCAGGGGTTGCCCTGGCGCTCCATGCCCCTGAAGGCATTCTGCAGCAGATCGGGGAACTTGTTGTCCATCAGCACCAGCGAGCGGCGGATGTCGAGGATGTCGCGCATCGGCTCGTTGCCCACCGGGCAGATCTGGACGCAGGCGCCACAGGCGGTGCAGGCCCAGACCGCTTCTTCGGAGATGGCGAACTCGGTCAGGGTCGGGCCGGACTCCCGGCCGGCGGCGATCGCCGCGCCCTCGTCGTTGAGGAAGTAGCGCTTGTTGATTTCCAGCGCCGCGGGCGAGAGGGATTTACCGGTGGTGTGCGCTGGGCAGGCGTCCTGGCAGCGGTTGCACATGATGCAGGCGTAAGCATCCATCAGCGCCGGCCACTCCAGGTGCTCCAGCTTTGTCGCGCCGAACTGCTGAAGGGTCTCGTCGTCGAAATCAATCTTCTCCAACTGACCGATGCTCCTCCGCTTTGGCTTGAAGAAGAAGTTGACGGGCGTCATGAAGATGTGGAGGTGCTTGCTGTACAGGAAGTAGGGAATGAAGAGCAGGATGGTGCCGATCGCGCCCCAGAAGAAGACGTGTTCCAGCAACACAATGGTCGCCGCCGGCAGGCCCTCCCACAGAAAGCTGACCATGCTGGCGAACGGCTGCCATGGGTCGGCGCTCTTTACCAGGTGGAACGACTCGCCCAGGAAGCGCGAGCCGACGTGCGTCAGGATGAACGCGCCGACGATGGCCGAGTCGCGCCGGATGCCGGCCTTGGCCTTGGGATGCACCAGCGTGCTGGCGAGGAAGCGGAAATCCTTGGAGCCGAGCACGAAGCGACGGATCATGAGCGCCGCCATGCCCACGAGCACTGCCACACTCAACACGTCGGCGGCCAGGTTGTAGATGCCGTCCAGCAGTGGAACCGCGCCGTCGGTGGGGAAGCGATAGCCCTCGAAGAAGCCGTTGAGCACGTCGCCGAAATTCACCAGCAGGTAAAAGACGAAACCCCAAACGACAAAGCCGTGAAACAGGCTCGGCCAGAAACGGGTCTGCCAGGTGGGTGAAAGGGTGACGAATTTAAGGATCGCGTCGAGCGCGCGATGCACGGCGTCTGGCGCGGAAATCTTCGCGCCGCCGCGCCCGCGCCGGATGATGCGGCGGATGCGGTCGAAGGACCGGAAGGCAAAGTAGGCAGAGACGGCGGTCAGCAGGATGAAGACGATCCGCTCGACGACGGTGAGCATGCAGACGTACCTCCGAATTGAGGGCGACGACCGGTCGCCGGGGCCTGAAAGGCAAACGCCCCCGCCGTCGGACGGCCGTGGCGAGGGCGTTCAGAACTCAAGCAGACTTTCGAGGCGTCACGCGGCGGAGATTACCACAGAATCGAAAAGGCTTCGAGCAAAAGTCGCCCGAAGCCCTGGGATTAACGAGTGTGATTTGAGCTGGTTAGAACCTATCTCTAAATCGAGGGCCTGACGAAGGCAATGCCTTTGCCAGACCCGACTCAAACCGCTGGCCCGGTGCTCAGGCCGGCGCGACGAGCGTCGGCTGAGCCGAACGTTGCTTGAGATAGCCCTGTACCTCCTTGAGCGCGTCTTTGTACAGCTTGAGCAGCTCCTTCTCGTTCTCGCGGTACTTGCGCAGAGTCTGGAGCGCGCACAAGGCGCAGCCGCGCATGGCGCGGAACGAGTCGGTCTCGCAGTCCAGACAGCCGTCCAGGCGGATCATCATCAGGGTGAAGGCCAGGCTCTCCGGGTGGGCCTCATCCAGCTCGGCGACGCGTTCCACCAGCCTGCGCCATTCCGGGCCGCAGGCGTCGCGCAATTGGGGGATCGCCTTGGGGGGGAAGAGGATTTCCGTCTGGACGTACATGGAGGCTCCTTGTGTTGGGCGCCGAATCTGTCGCAGATTATAGGAATCTGTGACTCGCAATGCAAGCCTCGATTTGGGCGATGGATGATTGATGACGGCGGATGGCCACACGCTTTGCCGGGTGGCGCATTCAGAGTATAAACGGAACAACCGTTACTTGGAGACCCTGATGTCTAACCGCCCCCGCGCCCGCGACCTCGGCCTGAAGATCGGCGCCTTGCCCACCGGCCCGCTCAACGCCCTCACCGACGTGCCCGGTGTGCGCGTCGGCCATGTCACGCTCATCGAGGGCGATGGGCCGCTCGTTCCGGGCGTTGGCCCGGTGCGCACCGGGGTCACTGCCATCCACCCGCACGCCGGCGACGTATTCCGCGAGAAGGTGGCCGCTTGCATCCTGGCGCTCAACGGCTTCGGTGAGGTGACCAACAGCGAGATGGTTAGAGAGACCGGCGTGCTCGAGTCACCGATCCTGCTGACGGGCACGGCCAATGTGCCGCGCGTGGCGGACGGCGTGCTCGACTGGTGCTTCGCCCGCGACCCCGAACTCGGCGTGAGCACCTGGACGCCGGCCGTGGTGGTGGCGGAGTGCTCGGACCAATTTATGAATGACGTGCGCGGCCGGCACGTTCGCAGCGAGCATGTGGCTGCGGCGCTGGATGGCGCGACGGGCGGCCCGGTGGCCGAGGGTGGCGTGGGCGGCGGCACGGGGATGAGTTGCTGCGAGTTCAAGGGCGGCATCGGCACGAGTTCGCGAGTCACGCCATATGGCTGGACGCTGGGCGCATTGGTAATGAGCAACTTTGGCCGGCGCGAGCAGTTGTGCGTGGATGGGGTTCCGGTGGGGAGAGAATTGCAAGAGTGGAGATTGCCGGTTGTGCAAGCCGGGGTGGAAGAGGGCGTCGAACAGAACGGCTCCTCCATCATCATCGTGCTGGCGACGGATGCGCCGCTGGACGCGCGACAGTTGGGGCGTGTGGCGGTCCGCGCCGGCGGGGGGCTGGCGCGCGTCGGCGGCCTGCACTCCACCTCCAGCGGCGATTTTGTCATTGCCTTCTCCACGACGAACCGCACGCCGCATGTCCCCGGCGCGACCGTGCTCGAACAGCGCGCCGTCGCCGAGTCGCTGCAGGCCGGCGAGCACTGGCCCGCCGCGCCGGCCATCAACGCCCTCTTTCAGGCTGCGCTCGAAGCCACGGAAGAAGCCATCCTCAACTCGCTCTTTGCCGCTGAGACCATGACGGGCCGCGACGGCCACACGCTGCCGGCGCTGCCCCTGGAGGAGACGGTGCAGATTTTGCGCAGGTATGGGCGCAGGGACGTCCGCCTGCCATAGGCCCTTTCGTTTACCCGCTTCCGGCCCGCTGCCGACTCACGCGCCACCACACCCCTACGGGGTAGCCGATCATCTTCGCCACGTCGCCCGTCACGCGAATTAGCGGGATCAGCGCCAGCACCTGCAGCCGGTCGCCCCAGCCTAGAGTTTTCAATCTCGGCCAGGCCCGGCGCAGCGGCAGGCGCACATAGGCCAGGCCGGCCAGCGCCCCGACCGCCCACAATGCCGGATTGAGAAAGAGCGCCGCATAGGCCAGCAGCGGCGCGACCACAAGATAGGCGAAGTAACGGATGGCGTGCTGGCGCGGGAACAGGTTCGCCTTGCCGTCGCCACGCGCATACCGGAAATACTGTCGGGCGAAGGCGCGTAGGCTGGGGCGCGGGCGGAAGTGCACGAGCGCCCCGGGCGCAAAGTGAAAGGGGCCGAAGCGCCGCCGCACCTCCAGATCGAAAACCACATCCTCACAAAAATCCAGCCACTCCGGGTAGCCGCCGACTGCCTCCCATACGCTCCGGCGAAAAGCCACACTGCGGCTCGAAGGCAGATACGTCCCCGGGTTGATCTCGCGCGCCTCCGGCAGCGTCGTCGCGCCCAGGGCGATCTCGAACGGAGTTTGTGGATCGGATTGAAAGAAGCCGGCGACGGCAGCGACGGCGGACGATGGACGACTGACCGCCGCCGTCTGCGGTCTGTCGTCGGCCGTCGTTTCCAGCGGCTCCACCAATCGTTCCAGCCAGTCTCGTTCACAGCGCACGCCGGCATCCGTCACCGCAATGATCTCGCCGCTTGCAGCTCGGATGGCGAGGTTGCGGCCCTGTGCGATGTTGGCCCCCGGCGCTTCGATGATTTTGAGCGACAGGCGCGGCGCAACCTCGCGCGCGAAATCGCGCAGCATCGCCGGCGTGTTGTCGCGTGAGCCGCCGTCGCAGACGACGATCTCATCCGGCAAGCGAGTCTGCGCTGCCAGCGACTCCAGAACGGCGCGCACAGTCTCGCCCTCGTTGAGCACGGTCAGGATGACGGAGACGCGCATAGAGGGATTATAAGAGATGGGTGCATTCCGGATTTTTGGCCGCCCTTCGACTGCACGCCGCTCAACGAGCGGCGCTCTCCTGAGCGAAGCCGAAGGATCAGGGCGCAGCCTGCCAAATAATCGAAATGCACCGTAAGAGATTGGCGAGTCCTTTCGAGCCCGGCGCAGGTGTTATGATTCCCGTCGCAATCCGCAATCAAAAACCCCATGCTCGAGTTATCCGTCACCTCCCTCTCGCACGCCGGCGAAGGCGTTGCCCGCCACGAGGGCCGCGTTACTTTTGTGCCGTTTGCGCTGCCCGGCGAGCGCGTGCGGGCGGAGCTGATCGAAGAAAAGAAGGGCTTTGCGCGCGCCCGCCTGCTCGAAGTCCTGACGCCCTCGCCCGACCGATGTGAGCCGCGCTGCCCTCATCATTTTTCAATCTCCAGTCCCCAATCCTTCACCTCGGCCTGCGGCGGTTGTCAGCTGCAACACCTCGCTTATCCGGCGCAATTGGCCTTCAAGCAGGGCCGGATCAGCGAGCAGTTGGTGCGCGTCGGCGGTTGGGCGGAGGCCGAGGCCCGCGCGCTCGTCCGGCCCACCCTGCCCGCGCCGCAGCCGTTCGGCTATCGCAACCAGATGCAGTTCGCGCTCACATCCGAGGGCCGGCCCGGCCTGCGCGGCGCACTGTCGCCCGCGGTGGTGCCGATCCGCGAGTGCCCGATTGCCGCGCCCGCCGTCATGGAGTTGCTGGCACGCCTGAACATCGAGTCCGCGCCGGAGATCGAACGACTCACGCTGCGCGTCGGGGCGGATGACGAACTGGTCGTCTTTGAAGCGCGGACAGGCGCGCCCGAGCTGGAGACCGACCTGCCCGTGTCCGTCGCTTTGCTGCGGCCCGACGGCGCGTCATTGGCGCTGGCCGGACGCGACTATCTTATCGAGACGGTGAAGGGCCGTGACTTCCGGATTTCTGCCGGCTCGTTCTTTCAGGTGAACACGCCGGTGGCCGAGCGGCTGGTGGACGAGGTGCTGGCCGCGTTGGACTTGCCGGCTGGCGCCACCGTACTGGACGTGTACTGCGGCGTAGGCCTATTCTCTGCCTTTATCGCGCCGCTGGCCGCGCGGGTGATCGGCATCGAGTCATTCGAGCCGGCGGTGGACGATGCCGCCGTCAACCTGGAGGCCTTCGAAAATGTGGAGATTTACAACGCGCCGGCTGAAGCGGTACTGCCGTTGCTGGCAGGGCGCGTAGATGCGGCCGTGCTCGACCCGCCGCGCGCCGGCTGTGCACTCGCCGTGCTGGAGTCACTCATCGCCCTGGCGCCGGCGCGGCTGGTCTACGTGGCGTGCGACCCGGCGACTTTTGCCCGCGACGCCGGGCGGCTGGTCGCCGGCGGCTACCGCCTGGATGGCGTTCAGC
Organism: Anaerolineae bacterium; assembly: GCA_037442085.1. Lineage (GTDB taxonomy): Bacteria > Chloroflexota > Anaerolineae > Anaerolineales > UBA6663 > JANWXR01. Next base: position 3,875 of record JBBIQY010000041.1, on the reverse strand, counting down.
CGCTCGATATGTTTCCGCAGACCTATCATGTCGAAAGCGTGGCACGCTTCTCCCGTCCCTAGGATCAGCTTCCAACCGGCGCGCTCTACGGCCTCCCGGCTGAATCGAGTACAATCGGCGCAACCTTGAGCACAGGAAAACCATGTCCGCAACTCAAACTGGCCCCGTACTTATCGTCGAAGACATCACCGCCGTGCGCGAAATGATCGAGCTGCAACTGCGCGCGCGCGGCTACGACATCCTGACCGCCCGCGACGGGCAGGAAGCGTTGGAAGTGATCGCCCGGCAGCGCCCGGCGGCCATCGTCTCGGATATCCTCATGCCGCGCATGGACGGCTTCTCACTGGCGCACCGACTGCATGCCAGCCCGGATACCGCCACGATCCCCCTGATCTTCCTCTCGGCGACCTACGTCTCGGCAGAGGACGAACGCTTCGCCCTCAACCTGGGCGCTATGCGCTTTTTGCCCAAGCCGGTGGACCTGGAGGAACTGACCGAGGCGCTCAGCCAGGCCCTCAAGATGCCTACGCCGCAAGTCTCCAGCCTGACCGACCGCGAGTTCTACATCGGCTATCGGCAGCGCCTGCGCGTCAAGCTGCAACAGAAGGCGCAGCAAATTGCGCGCACCCAGCAGCAGATGGCCGCTGTCGCGCCGGCGCAGCGCGAGACCTACCGCCATGCCCTGGCCGAGGCGCAGGCGCAGTACGAAGAGATTCAACGCGAACTGGAAGCGCTCTCCAAAGCTTTGCCGAACCTGGAATGAGCTTCGCCGGAAAGCGCCGCCCCGTCTCACGCCGGGCTTTCCTCACCCTGGGCCTGACAGCCACTGCTGCGCTGACCGCCTTCGGCGCAGCGCGCGACGCCAACGTTGGGGCTGGCCCGCAAATCGCCGCCGCGCTGCCCACGCGCCTCACGCGCCGCGTCATCGCCGATGCCGACACGCTGGCTGCCCAGGCCGAACACTTCGATCTTCTCCTGCTGCCCGCTTACGCCGCTGCCGGCCTGATCCGCGAAGGACGTTTGCGCCACCTGAGCGGACCGCCGGGCCGCGCCCACGATCCTGATGGCGCGTTCACTGCGCCGCACAGCCTTCAATTCACCATGCTGGCGTATCGCGAGCCTGCGCCCGAGCGCATAACCCTCGCTCACCTTTTTCAGCCTGGCGCGCTCTGGCCCAAATATCCACGGTTGATCATTGGCCTGGCGCTGCTGCGGCGCGGCTACCTGCCGAACACCGAAGACCCCGCCCATCTTCAACAGGTCGAGGACGACCTGCGCCGCGCACGCCCCACGTTCGTGGCCGACCCGTTGCGTGCGCTGCGGGCCGGGCGCGGCCCCGTCGCCCTGAGCCTAATGGACGCCGGCCGCCTGCCCGGCGTGCGCCTGCCCGAGGAGGGCGTGCTGACCCTCGAATACGATTGGGTCATCCCGCGCCGCTCGACCGATCCGGCCGCCGCCGAAGCCTTCGTCCGCGCCCAGCCCATCCCCTTCCGGCTGCAACTGCCCGGCCCGGCCCACACTCTCGGCCCGCTCTCCACAATCGCCCGCCATCAATACGCCGCCCTCTGGTCCCGCCTCAATCTCTAATCCCCAATCTTTTTCATGTCCAACTTCCTCTCCTTCGCTGAGTCGCTCGCCCGCGAGGCCGGCGCCCTGTTGCGTGAGGGCTATGGCAGAGTGACCAACATCGAATATAAGAGTGCAGTGGATCTGGTCACCGAGTACGACCGTCTCTCGGAGGCATTGATCCTGGGCCGCCTGCGCGCCGCGTTCCCGACCCATCAGCTCTACGCCGAGGAGAGCGGCACTTCCGGGCAGGCCGGCGACTACGAGTGGCTGGTGGACCCGATTGACGGCACCGTGAACTTCGCTCACGGCGTGCCCATCTTTGCGGTCTCCCTGGCCCTGACCTACCGCCGCCGGTTGCTGATAGGCGTGGTCTATGATCCCCTGCGCGATGAGCTCTTCGCCGCCGAGGCCGGGTGCGGCGCGACGCTCAACGGGCAGCGCCTGCGCGTTTCTGCCGAGCGTGAGCTGGCGCACAGCCTGCTGGCGACCGGCTTCCCCTACGACGTGCGCACTTCTCCACAGAACAACTTTGCCGAGTTCATCGCCTTTTATCGCCGGTCACAGGCGGTGCGCCGCGCCGGCTCCGCCGCCCTCGACTGTTGCTATGTGGCCTGTGGACGCTTCGACGGTTACTGGGAGTACAAGATGAAGCCGTATGACATCGGCGCGGCGGCGCTACTGGTGCGCGAGGCCGGCGGGCGTGTCACAACCGCCGAGGGCGCTGAGAACTTTCTGGGCGCGCCCTCCATCGTTGCCTCCAACGGTCACATCCACGAGCAGATGCTGCGCGTGTTGCGCGAGGGCGAGAACGCGCCGTTGCCCTGAATGAGCGGGGGAAAGGGGGAGGGAGAGAGGTTGGGGGCAGCGGGTTTGCCCGCCCGCCTCCCTCTTGACACATAGACGTTTCTCTATATAATAACCCATAGAAGTTCTTCGATATGTCTAAGATTGACCCGGTTGAATTCGCCAAGGCGCTGGCCGACGAGACGCGGCAAAAGATCATGAAGCTGTGCTGCTGCGATTGGCTCTCGGTTTCAGAGATCACGGAGAAGCTAAAAGTCTCCCAGCCGACCGTCTCGCACCATCTCGCCATCCTGCGTGAGGCCGGGCTGGTCGAGACGCGCTCCGAGGGCAAGCAAACGTTTTACACGCTCAATCAAGAGCGGGTGGCGCGGTGCTGCGGCCAAATCATGGTCAAGTTTGCGCCAGAGAGCGCCGTCACCGGCAAGGTGAAAACCGCTATCGAAAGTTGACAACGACTGGAGAGAGCCGGTGTCTCTCTTTTACGCTCATCCATAGACAAATTTCTATCTATCCACAAGGAAACCCCAATGACCGAACCCGAAGCCCTCAAAGCCGCCGTCCGCAAGCGCTACAGCGAAATCGTGTTGCAGCCGCGCGCCGCTGGCTGCTGCGCGGGTGACCGTTGCTCGTCCTCGGCGGAGAGCGGCGTGCTGAGCGAGGATTATTCGCGCCTGCCCGGCTATGTGGCGGAGGCCGATTACGGCCTGGGCTGCGGCCTGCCCACCGAGACGGCAGCGCTGCGGCCCGGCGACACTGTGCTTGACCTCGGCTCGGGCGCGGGCAACGATGCATTCGTCGCGCGAGCCATCGTCGGCGAGGAGGGGCGCGTGATCGGCGTGGATATGACGGCGGCGATGATCGCCAAAGCACGCGCCAACGCCGCCAAACTCGGCTATACCAACGTCGAGTTCCGCCTGGGCGAGATTGAGCACCTGCCCGTTGAGCGCGACAGCGTGGATGTGGTGGTGAGCAACTGCGTGCTCAACCTAGTGCCGGACAAACGCCGCGCTTTCGACGAAGTCTTTCGCGTGCTCAAGCCCGGCGGCCACTTCAGCCTCTCCGATATCGTGGTCGAAGGCGAATTGCCGGCGGAATTGCGGCAATCGCTGGAAGCCTCTACCGGCTGCATCGGCGGCGCGTTGTCGAAGACGGAGTACCTGAGCCTGATCCAACAGGCCGGCTTCGCGAAGGTGCACGTGGCGAAGGAGAAAGTGGTGGCCGTGCCGGAAGAGCTGGTGGTGGATGTGTTGGGCGCGGCAGGCGCGGCGCAGGCCCGCGCGTCCAACGCCCGACTTTTGAGCATCACTAGACGTTATAAGAAATAGGGTTTTTGGCATCATCGCCGAAGCGCACGTTTGCGATGGCGGACACGCAAATTGTGCAAGCCCGTTGCCGTTTCCATGAACCGATCCGAACACTCAGGCTGGGTATTGCGTAAGGTGTCTTTGACACACCGCGAACGCTTGATGCCAGCGATCGCATGCTCGACTCTGACTCGCACC
>JBBIQY010000040.1:0-33658 GCA_037442085.1 Anaerolineae bacterium | reverse complement strand
CAATCTCAGCTTATCATCGGACATGGGCTTGTTCTCCGGCGATTGTTTTGGTGGTACCGACAATCTTACCGGCTGAACAGGCCCCTCATGTTGTGGGCCGCATCAGGCCATTCTGCGATCTACTGAGACTTCACAATGCTCAAACTCCTCCTTCGCCTCGCCATCAACGCTGTTGCGTTGTGGGTTGTCATCAACGGCATACCCGGCGTCTTCAACGGCGTGCCAGGCATCGCCGGCCCGCGCGATGTCGCCTCGATCCTCGCGCTGGCCTTCATCTTCGGTCTGGTCAATGCGCTGGTGCGCCCGCTCATCACCTTCCTCACCTGCCCGCTGATCATCCTGACGCTCGGCCTGGGCACTCTGCTCATCAACACGCTGATGTTCTGGCTGGCCGGGCAGATTGGTCAGTGGTTCGGCGTCGGCTTCACGGTGGATGGCTTCTGGCCCGCCTTCTTCGGCGCGCTCATCGTCACCGTCGTTAGCCTCGTGCTGAGCGTCTTCATCCCCGACGACCGCGAATGGCGGCGCGAGTGGCGGCGCAGCCGCGAGCGCCACTGAGCCAGGCCTGGACATCAGGGGGATGGAGATCGCTGCTATGGGCCAAGATGTCGGTGATGGTGCTTCGCCCAATGCTTCCTCCTGGAAAGCGTGGTGACCAGCGGTTTGAAAGGCTGAGCGTCTGCGGGCTATGAGGGAAGGCACGATGCGGTTGGCCGACCCATGAATTCACGGTTGCTCATCACGAACGCGTGTCTCTTCACTCCGGCAGGGGTGTGGGGGAGCGGCTGGCTGCTCACCGAAGGCCGGCGCATCCACGCGCTCGGGCCGACTGAGCCGCCCGAATCCATCATCGGTTCAGCAGCGCAGCACCTGGACGCTGCCGGGTTGACGCTGCTCCCCGGCTTCATTGACCTACACGTGCACGGGGCGATAGGCCATGAGGTGATGGACGCCGACCCGGACGGGCTGCGGGCGATGGCGCGCTTTTATGCCCGGCATGGCGTGACCGCCTTTTTGCCCACCACGTGGACGGCCTCGCGCGCGGCCATCCGCCGCGCACTGAAAACCGTCGCCGGCGCGCTGGGCCCGACCGGCGGAGCAACCATCCTCGGCGCGCACCTCGAAGGGCCGTACCTCAACCCCGACAAGTGCGGGGCGCAGGATGCGCGCTTCATCCGCAGCGCGCAGCGCGACGAGGCAGTGGAGTTTCTGGAGACCGGCGTCATCCGCTTGCTGGCGCTGGCCCCGGAGTTCGCCGAGAACGAGTGGCTGATTGACGAATGCGCCCGGCGCGGCATCACCGTCTCAGCCGCACACACGGCGGCGACGTATGAGCAAATGGTCGCCGCCGTTGGGCGCGGTCTGCGACACGCCACGCACACGTTCAACGCAATGGTTGGCCTCGGCCATCACGAACCGGGCACAGTTGGGGCTGCGCTCGCCCTGCCCGAGATCGCCTGCGAGCTGATCGCCGACAACATCCACGTTCACCCGGCCACGATGAAGGTGCTGGTGGCGGCCAAAGGGCCGGAGCGGGTCATCCTCGTCACCGACGCCATCCGCGCCGCCGGGCTGCCCGAGGGCGAACATCAACTCGACGACCGTATGGTGCTGGTGCGCGACGGCGCGGTGAGGATGGCCAATGGCACGCTGGCCGGCAGCGTGCTGACGATGGACGTCGCGCTGCGCAACCTGCTGCGCGCCACCGGCCTCTCGCTGCGCGAGGCCTGGCCGATGACCAGCCTCAACGCCGCGCGCGCCATCGGCCTGGACTCGCGCAAGGGCAGCCTCGAAGCCGGCAAGGATGCCGACCTCGTGCTGCTCGATTCGGAATTGGAGGTGCGCCTGACCGTGGTCGAGGGCGAGGTGGTGTATCGTCACAGGTAGCGCGCCTCCGGGTGAGCGATGGGGCTTTGCGACGAAAGAGGAGATGGCCGATCGTCAGGGCTGGTAACAGCAACCAGCTACCAGGAGGCACGCTGATGAGGTAATCGGGAGTGGACCCCTTGGGCCCGCAGCCCGAGCAGGCCGGTAACGAAGTAGATAATGCCGCCGAACAGACCGTCCATCATGTCCAACCCATACCAGGCCAGCGAGAGCAGCAGGCCCTGCTCAGCGTTGACGCCCACCTGGAGCAGCAGCGCCACCACCACTCCCTCGCGCACGCCGAAGCCGCTAATGGAGAGGGGCACGAGCAGCGTCGCGGCGATGATGGGCAGGATGACGGCCACCGCCCACAGCGGCACGTCCAGCCCAAAGGCGCGCGTCACCAGCCAGTTGCTCCACACAATCGAGGCATTGAAGATCAGTGAGATCAGCGCCGCCCAGCCGAACGCGCGCCCGCCCACCTGCGCGATCACGTCGTAGGTCTGGCCGAGCCAGGTATCGCCCGCCAGTGAAATGGCGCGCGGCAGGCGGCCCATGATCCGGCGCAGCAATTTGCCCTCCAACAGCAGGGCCGTTGCGCCAAGCACGCCTGCCGTAAGCGCGCCGACGATCCAGACGGTGAGTGGCGGCAGGAAGGGCGCGGCGAAGGGCAGCGCCACAGCGGCCAGCCCGAACAGCACGGCGAAGCCGGCCATCCGCTCGGTGAGGATGGTGCCGGTGGCCTGCTGCGAGGTCGCGCCCGGCCCGATCTCCAGCACGCGGATGACATCGCCGCCCAGGCCGCTCGGCAGAAAGGTGTTGAAGAACGCGCCGACATAGCACAGGTAGAAGGCGCGCCGGAACGAGACGTGCGCCCCGCTTGCCTTCAACGTCACGTACCAGCGCAGCGCGCGCAGCCCCATGCCCGCCGTCGAGATCGGGATACAGGCCAGGTACAGCCAGACGTTGGCCGCTTGCAGAGTCCGCCAGAGCGCCTGCACGTCGGCGCTCGTGACCAGCACGGCCAGCAAGCCGATCGAGATCGTCGTGCGTGCGAAGTTGGCGAGGCGCCGGCGGACGGGCGGCTGGGCGAGGACGGCAAACATGGAACGGCGCGTTAAGCAGCGTGCAGGGGAAGCGGCGTCACACGCGCCGCCGCAGCCGGATCAGCCCGGCGAGCAGATAGATCAATCCTCCTAGCAGCCCGGCGAATAAATCAATGGAGTAGTAGGCGAACGAGAAGGCTAGCGCCTGTTCCTGCCCTACGCCCACTTGCGCGAACAGCAGCACGTAAATCCCCTCGCGCACGCCCAGCCCGCTGACGGAGATAGGCAGCAGCAGCGAAGCCGTGGCGACCGGCACACAGACCAGCAACGTGGGCAGCGTCACCTCCAGACGAAATGCGCCGGCCAGCAGCCAGGCCGCGCTCAACAGCACGGAGTTGAAGACGAGCGAGACGCCCAGCGCGCGCAGCAGCGCGCCGCGCCCGCAGGCGGTGATGACGGCATACATGCGCGCCAGCCAGCCATCGCCGCTGAGCGACAAAGCCTGCAACCGGCCCGGCAGGCGCGCGGTCAACGCGCCCGTCACGCGCTGCAGGATATTGCCCTCGAAGAGGAACAAGCTCCCCACAAGCACTGCCGCCGCCATCGCCCCGATCAGGGCCAGCAGCCAGCCGGGCACGAGGTCGAGGGCGAAGGGCAGGGCGACCAGCGCCAGCGCAAAGAGCATGATGAAGCCCGTCAGTCGGTCCACAATCGTCGTGCCGGCGGCGGTGGCCTTGTCTGCGCCGGGCCCGAACTCCAGCACGCGCACCACGTCGCCGCCGAAGCCGGTGGGCAGAAAGGCGTTGAAGAACGCGCCGACGAAGTACAGGTACAGCAGCCGGCCATAGGGCACACGCGCGCCGACCGCATCGAGCAGCACCTTCCAGCGCCAGGCCCGTAGCGCCACGCCAATCAGGCCGAGACCGAGGGCGGCGGCATACAGGCGCGGGTCTGCTTCACTGAGCGTCTGAGCCAGCCGCGCCAGGTTGATCTGCGCCAGGACGACGACGAGCAGCGTCACCGAGACGCCGATGCGCAGAAAGTTGAGTAGCGCCTGCCGATGCGCCGGGCTGAATTTGGGGAGCGCCATCGTTCGAGAATCCATCAGCGGCCTTCCGGTCTGAATACGGCTCAGGGTGGATACCGTCCCCCTAGTCTCGGCGGCGGCGCGAGTCCCGACAATAGGACGCTGGTGCGGGTGTGCGCCGGCTTCATGCCAGGGCCTTCGCGCGGCGCCTCACCGCGTCAGCAGCGGCTCGATCTGGCTTTGCATCTCCGCCAGATCCGTCGGCCCCTTCTTGAACCAGACCAGCACGCCGTTCTGATCAATCAGATACGTCTCCGGCACGGCGCGGATGCGGTAAGCCTGCCCGGCGCGCGTGCCCAAATCGGGGCCGTTGAGGTAGGTCTGCCCGAATTCGTTGATGAACTTGAGCGCCTCACGCTCGGTGTCGGACCAGGCAAGGCCGACGACCAGCACGCCGCGATCCTTGTAGCGCTGCCAGACCGCTTCCAGGTCGGGCGCTTCCACGCGGCAGGGTGCGCACCAGGAGGCCCAAAAGTTGAGCAGCACCACCTGTCCGCGCGCCTGGCTCAGGCGGAACTCTATCCCGGCCAGCGGCGTGTTGGGGAAGCCGGTTACCGCGAAGTCCGGCGCGGGCTGGCCGAGCCTCAGACCGCCCGCCTGCACGTTGAACAATTGCACACCCACCAGCACCAGCAGCGCAATCACACCGACGCCGACGATGAGCCAGCCCCAGCGCAGCTTGGGTTGTTGGGAAGTGGCAGAAGTCTTCAGAGTCGCCATCGGGGCCAGAGTCTACCAAACTTCCGCCTCGCCCGGCGGGCCCTCACTCCCGATGAGGCGTTCAGCGGCTGGGATGCAGCGCACTTGTGATTCGCCCACCTGGTAGTCAATTTCGCTTCGGCTTTGTAGAATTCCTAGACATATCCAAAGCCCGCTTGTGAGAGCGTGTGAGAGCAAAGACCGGTCAAGTTGATATGGATTTCGAGCCGGAAGCTGGCACACTGGGCCGGGAGGCGCTATGCGTGAAATTTCGATCCTGGGCATCGGCCAGACGCCGATTGGCGAACACTGGGATAAGTCCATCCGCGTGATCGCGGGTGAGGCGGTCTTCGCCGCGCTGCAGGACGCCGGGCGCGAGACCGCCGACGGCCTGTTCGTCGGCAACATGCTCTCCGGGCCGCTCAATCGGCAGGAGAACCTGGGCGCACTGGTGGCCGATTGGGTCGGCCTGCGTGGCGTGGAGGCCGTGAAGGTGGAAGCGGCCTGCGGCTCGGGTGCCGCCGCCTTTCGCGCGGCGTTGCTGGCCGTCGCCTCCGGCGTGATGGAGTGCGCCATCGCCGTCGGCGTCGAAAAGATGACCGATCAGGTCGGGCCGGCGGTGACGATGGGGTTGGCCTCCGCCGCCGACGCCGATTACGAAGCCGCACAGGGTGTGTCGTTCGTGGCACTCAATGCGCTGCTCATGCGCCGCTATATGCACGAGTACGGTTGGACCAAGGAACACTTCGCGCCCTTCGCCGTCAACGCACACGCCAACGCCGTCCACAACCCCAACGCCCGTCTGCGCGAGCGCGTCACCGAGCACGACTACCGGCGCGCACGAATGGTGGCCGATCCCATCAACCTGCTGGACGCCTCGCCCATCGGCGACGGTGCGGCGGCGGTGGTGCTCGTCCCCAGCGACCGGCTGAAGCGCAACGGGCGGCCGCCGGTGCGTGTGGTCGCCTCCGCCTCCGCCACCGATACGCTGGCGGTCCATGACCGGCGCGACCCATTGTGGCTGGAGGCCGCCTACCGCTCGGCGCAACAGGCTTATGCGCAGGCCGGCGTCAGGCCGGCGGACATTGACGTGTTCGAGCTACACGACGCCTTCTCGATCATAGCGGCGCTCTCACTGGAGGCCTGCGGCCTGGCCGAACGCGGGCAGGGGCCGCGCCTGGCGCTCGAGGGCGAAATCGGGCCGTGTGGGCGCACGCCGATCGCGACGCGCGGTGGCCTCAAAGCGCGCGGTCACCCGGTCGGCGCAACGGGGGTGTACCAGATCGTGGAGGTGGTGCAGCAACTGCGCGGCGAGGCTGGGGCGACGCAAGTGCCCGGCGCCCGCCTCGGCCTGGCGCAGAACATCGGCGGCAGTGGGGCCACCGTCCTCACCCACCTGTTGCGCGCCGATTGATCCGACAGCCGCTGGCGCCCCGTGTGCACGCAAAGGTTGTCAGCCGCTCCTTCGACTGCGCGGGCAAAAGCAGCCCGCTCCGCTCAGGATGCGGCTGTCACTTACATCTTTTGCGTGCACACGGCGCCCCGGCGTGTTTGCGCAAAAGAACTATTTGCGCCACAATACCGACAATCTGTGCCCGTGGGCATCAGGCTTTCAATTTCCTGCATAGCGCTCACCCTGCTGGCTGTTCATGGACAGCCGGGAACAATCGGCCTAGGAGGATGGCTATGAAAAACCGTTTCGTCTTGTTGGGGCTTGGGTTAGTCATGACGGTGATGCTCGCCGCCTGCCAGCGTTCGGCGACCACGCCGCTTCCTACAGATACCCCGGTCGTGGTGGGCGGCGCCCAGGGCGAACTGCCCGGGCCGGATGCGACTATGGTGGCCGTGATGACGGAGCTCTGGCGCACGCAGGCTGCGCAGCAGACTGGCGGCACGGCGCCGGAAGCACCCGCCGCTGCCACAGCCACCCCGATCACTGTCGGCGCTACCCTCACCCCGACGACAGCGCCGGCCGCCGCCACGGCCACCCCGATTGTGGTAGCGACGGCAGTGCCGGCCACCGCGGCCCCCGGCGCCTGCGCCAGTCCCTATACCGTCAAGCAAGGCGACTGGATTTACAAGATCGCGCGCGAGTGCCGCCTCCAGCCGCAGGCCATCATCGCCGCGAACCCTGGCATCAACCCCAATCGGCTAACGCCCGGCCAGAAGCTCAACCTGCCCGGCGCAGCCACCGCCGTCCCGGCGACCGCGGCGCCTCTCACGCCCTCACCGGCTGCCGAGGCCTGCAAGGGCACCTACATGGTCAAATCCGGCGATAACCTGTTCCGCATCGGCTTCCGCTGCGGCTTCACCACCGAGCAGATGGCCCAGGTGAACAACCTGCGGCCGCCCTACCGCCTCTTCCCCGGCCAGGTGCTCAAGTTCCCGTAAACGCGCCTCGCGCGTTCAATCGGTCACGAGGGCGCAGCGTTGTCTGCGCCCTTTGTGTTATGGAGGTCGGATGCAGCCCAGAGTCCTCAAATCCGAAACCGTCTTCCGCGGCCGCGCCTTTGGCGTCCGGCTGGACGAGGTGGAATACGCGCCCGGCCAGACGATGCGGATGGAGATCGTCGAGCACGTCGGCGCCGTGACGATCCTGCCGTTGGATGACGCCGACCGTATCTGGTTCATCCGTCAGTACCGCCACAGTGTGGGCGAGGTGATTTTGGAGTTGCCCGCCGGCACGCTGCACGGTGACGAGGATCCGGCGCTCGGCGCCCAGCGTGAGTTGCAGGAAGAGATCGGCATGCGGGCCGCACAACTGACGCTGCTGGTGACGTTCTGGCTGGCGCCCGGCTACTCGACCGAAAAGATGCACGCCTATCTGGCAACCGGCCTGACGCCCGCCCCCCTGCCGCAGGACGCGGACGAGCTGATCGAAGTCGTCATGCTGCCGGTGAAAGAGGCGCTGGCCGCCGTCGCGCGCGGCGAGGTGCGCGATGCCAAAAGCCTGGCGACGTTGTTCGCGGCAGCGCGACGGTTGGGGTGGTGAGAGGATTTCCGATTGCGGATGCGCGGACAAAGGGCCGTATGCCGAAAATTGTGTAATTCGGCCTGTAGGCGCGGGTCTGAGAGCCGCGCCTACGAAATTACACACAAATCGGCAAACCGCCTAGTAGAGACGTCCGCATAAAAGCCATTCGCTGATCGCTGAAAGCGATTCGCTCTTGTTCCCCCTCCAGGGCTTTGGTATAATTTTCCCCCGTGACCGCCCCGCGCGCTGTGGGCGGTTCATTTTGCCCACTGCGAGAGAAGCGAGAGTGACTTATGGCCGTCAACCTCATTAAGGCCGTCGAGGCCCAGCCCAACCCCAACATCCCGGCCCTCAAGCCGGGCGATAGCGTCAGCGTGCACGTGCGGATTGTGGAAGGCAACAAGGAGCGCATCCAGGAATTCAAGGGTACCATCATCCGGCTGCGCAAGGGCGGCAACCAGGCGAACTTCACCGTCCGCCGCGTGGCCGCCCACGGCATCGGCGTCGAGCGCACCTTCCTGCTGCGCTCGCCGCGCATCGAAAAAGTGGAGGTGTTCCGCCGCGCCACCGTCCGCCGCGCCCAGCTCTACTACCTGCGTAACCTGCGCGGCAAGGCGGCCCGCCTCAAGGAAAAGCGCACCGACGCCTGATTCTGCTCGACCCCGCCTCCCATTGAAAGGCGTAGGCTTCACAGCCTGCGCTTTTTTTTGTCGTCCCGATTTCACGGGCCAGGGAGGGAGATACAATCCAAAGTATCGAACACTGAACGCGCCCACGCTATGAAACCCCTCATCGGCCTGACCACCGAACGCTTCTCCTCCGGCTACTTCGCTCAGCCGGATCAAAACGTGCAGGGCACCCTGTACACATACATCGAGGCGGTGCTGGGCGCCGGCGGCCTGCCCGTGCTCATCCCCCTCACGGTGACCGGCGACGACCTGCGCGAGTTGTACCAACGCCTCGATGGCGTGCTGCTGCCCGGCGGCTGCGATATTGACCCCGCTTACTTCGGCGAGACACGCAGCCCACAATTGGGCGCGGTGGATGTGGAGCGAGACCGCTCCGAGTTGAGCTTAGCGCAGCTGGCGCTGGCGGACGGCAAGCCGCTGCTGGGCGTGTGCCGGGGGATGCAGGTGATGAACGTGGCGCTGGGCGGCACGCTGTATCAGGATTTGCCGAGCGAGTATCCGGCGGCGCTGGAGCGGCACGCGCATCCAGTCAAAGAGTTCCCGCGTGAACACCTGGCGCATCCGGTGCGCGTGGCGGAAGACTCCCGGCTGGCCCGCGTGCTCGGTGCGCCTATTGTGCAGGTCAACAGCCGGCACCATCAGGCGGTGAAGCGGGTGGGAGAGGGGCTGGTCGTCGTGGCGCACGCACCCGACGGTGTGATCGAGGGCGTAGAAGCGCCCGACCATCCTTTTGCGCTGGGCGTGCAGTGGCACCCGGAGAACTTACAGGCGATGCCGGAGATGAGGCGCCTGTTCGAGGCGTTTGTGCAGGCAGCGGGAATCATTGGGCATCAATCAGCCAGCACGGCCTCCACTACACGCTGAGCGTCGCTGGCGGCTGAGGGGTTGGTGTGAGTGTGCGCTGCCAGGGTGATCAGGCCCTTCCACAGCGCCCAGCCGCGAGCGCGCGCCCAGGTTGCGCCATCTACGGGCAGTATAGCGCGGAACCTCTCCCGGCTCTCCTCGGAAAAGAACGTCCATGCAATCGTCAGATCGCAGGCCGGGTCGCCCACGCCCGCACACCCAAAATCTACAACCGTGCTCAACCGACCCTCTCAAACCAGCAGGTTCCCGGCGGCGATGTCGCCGTGCACCCAGACTGGCGGGGATGACGAATGGTGTCCTCCGTGTTCGTTTCAACTGCGCTCAGGATAACGCCGGGCCGGTCACAGGCGTCAGTGCCGGAGGTCATAGCCAGGTCACTTTTCAACGTCGGGCCGCCAAGACGCAGGGACGTAAAGAGGAGCTTTGCATCTTTGCGTCTTTGCGCTAAAGTCCCTCAGCAATGATTGGCCTCTTCGATTCCGGCGTGGGCGGTCTCTCGGTGCTGCGCCACATCCGCGCACAACGCCCGGCCGCCGATCTGTTGTACTTCGCCGACCAGGTGCACGTGCCCTATGGCCCGCGCCCGCTGGCCGAAGTGCGCGCCTTCGCCGAGGCCATTACGCGCTTTCTGCTGGCGCAGGGCGCGCAGGTCATCGTCGTCGCCTGCAACACTGCCTCGGCGGCGGCGCTCAAGCATTTGCGCATGACTTTCCCTGGGACGCCATTCGTGGGCATGGAGCCGGCGGTAAAGCCGGCCGCCGAGCAGACGCGCACGGGCGTGGTGGGCGTGCTGGCGACGCCGGCCACCTTTCAGGGCGAGCTGTTCAACTCCGTCGTGGAGCGATTTGCCAACGGCGTGACGGTGTTGCCCCGGGTCTGCCCCGGGCTGGTGCAGCAGATCGAAGCCGGACGGCTCGACACGCCGGACACCGAAGCAATGCTGCGCGGCTGGGTGGAGCCGATGCTGGCCCGGCACATTGACGCACTGGTGCTGGGCTGCACGCACTACCCGTTTGTGATCCCGCTGCTCGAGAAAATCTGCGGGCCGGGGGTACGGGTGATTGATCCGGCCCCGGCGGTGGCGCGGCAGGCGTTAAGGGTGTTGGGAGGAATGGAACCGAAGCGGGAGGGCAAGGGCCGACTGGCCTGCTTCACCAGTGGTGAGCCGGCCGAGTTCGAGCGCATGTTGGCTGTGCTGGGGATTGAATGCGGCGCGGTGCAGGCCGCACACTGGGCGGGCGAGACGATTCTCACCCTGCCGCAACGCTGGACCCTTAATCGAGCCGCTCGGCGCGGCGCAGCCTGGCGATGTCTTCGGCGCTGACGAGCACCGCGTTCGAGTCAAGACCGGGAGGCCGGAATGGCAGGACGACATGGAAGCGGCTGCCCGGGAATTTCTTCATATCCTGGCCGGTGCTCTCCACCCAAATCCGTCCGCCATGCCGCTCGATGATGCCTTTGGCGATGGGCAGGCCCAAGCCCGGCCCGGCGCCCATAAATTTAGTCATGCTGGTGGAGTGCTGTGCCGAGCTGCCCACCCGGTAGAACTTCTCGAAGATCAGGCGGTGCTGGCGCGGGTCAATGCCGATGCCGCTATCGGCGAAGGTGATCAGCAGGCGGGCCGGCTGTTTCTCGTCCTGCGGCAGCACGCGCACGGTGACGTCAATTCGCCCGCCATCGGGCGTGTACTTGATGGCGTTGCTGACGAGCTGGCTGAAGGCCTGCGCCAGGCGTTGTTCATCGCCCACCAGCGGCGGCAGCGCTTTGAGGCCGTTCACCGTCAATGCCAGCTTGCGCTCGCGCAGCGCCGGCAGGTACGGCCCGAAGGCCTGGCGCAGGATATGGTCGAGGTTGGTGGTGCTCAACTTCAGCTCCAGCGCATTGGCATCAATCTGCGCCATGTCCAGCATCTGGCTGATGACCTCGTTGAGGCGACCACAGGCGCGCACGATGCTCTCGGTCACCTGCGCCGCCGTCACCCGGTCGAGCGTGTTCTCGCGTACCATTGTGCCCATCAGGTCGGCGTAGCCCAACAGTTGGGTGATGGGCGTGCGTAGCTCGTGCGAGGTGATGGCCAGGAATTCGCTGCGCGAGGCAGCGTCGGGCGTCGCCGCGGCCCGCGCTTCCAGCTTTTCATTCAACTGCGTGATCGTTTCGTTCAATTGGCGCAATTCCGTCAGCAAGCGAGCCGACTTGAGGGAGGGGGTTGCCAGCGCTGCAATCAGGGAGATCAGCTCCAGGTCCTCACGGCCCAGGCGCCGATTGCCGTCTTTGGGCCCGATGACCAGCATGGCGGTGAGGATGCCCGCCTCGAAAATTGGCGCGTAGACGGCGACGCCGAGCTGCTTGAACCATTCCTTCTCGACTTCCGGCATCGCCGAAGCTTCAAGTTCAAAGTGCGGCACGGGCGCACGGCGCTGGCTGAGTTCCTGAATCAGCCAGTTATTGCGCGCCAGTTCGAGGGGGATCTCCGGCAGGTTGCCTTTACCGGCCACCGGCTTGGCCACCAGAGCGTTATCCCGCGGCTTGAGCAGCACCCAGCCGGAGCGATGGATGTTCAGCCATTCGGCCAGCATAGCGCCGATCGCGCTGGCCAGCGTGCCCTCGTCGGACAGGCCCAGCGTGCGGCGGTTGAATTCCAACGCCACCTGCATCGGGTCTTGCAGCATGCGCAACGGATCACGCAGCAGTACCTGATCGGCCAGAATGTAGAGGAAAAGGACGAAGAAGCAGACACCCGCAGCGAAAGCGACGGCTATGTTCCACAGGCTCTGGCCGCTGAGCAGGACCGGGCCCTGGGTCAGAGCGACCGCCACGACCGCGGTGGCGGCCAGAAACAGGATCAAGAAGCCAGTGAAGCGGCGGACGCTCATTACGCTAAGTGTATCGCAAAATCGGGCTGTAGCTTTACGCTTTATTTCCCAATTGGGAAATATTTGGGTTATCTTTACGCAAGCGCAAGCTCATTTGAGTACATAATATGTGCCCTTTTTCGCGCCGATGCGCAGGAGAACGCCACGATTCACCAAATCCTGCAAATCCAGGCGCAGGGTCTCAGGCGAGACGTCCGGGCACAGTTGCTGGTAATCACGGCTGGAGATGCGGCCATTATCGCGGACGAAGTTGAGCGCGCGGGCCTGGCGCTCGTTCATCACGTTTTCCCATTTCGGCGTCGCCTTGCGCTCGCGAGCGTTGTACAGCGTCACCGTGAACGAGTAGGGCTGGGCCTTGAACTTGGGCGGCGGATGACCGGCGTTGACCATGTCCTCGATCATGCGGTCAATGCCCAGACCCAGCTCCTCGATGTAGCCCCACTGGAACAGGCCATTGACCAGGCGCGGGTTGCGCGAGAAGTGCTCCTCGACGATGTTATCTACGGTGATGAAGCCGGGCAGACCGCCTGGGGAGATCACTTCCAGCCGGTCGCTGTACATGCGGAGTTCAATACGCCGACCCTTGAGCCGATAATCACGGTGGCAGACGGCGTTGACCAGCGCCTCGCGCACGGCGAAGGCCGGGTACTCGGCGATCTCCTGCCGTTCCAGGCCGGTGACCACCGCGCCCACCGCCATCTCCCCCCAGACCGTTTGCCAGGCGCCCTCGATGACGCGCGCCAGCGGGCCGTTGAACTCTTCACGCCGGCCATACCCTGCCAGTCCGCCCTCGCCGCCGGGCGTCGTCCCCGGAAACCTGACGAAGACCAGCCCGGCGTGCGGGATGAAGGCCTGTGGGTTCCTGCCGAACAGCAGCAGGCCGCTGTGGGTGGGCACACCGTCGCGCGTCAGCGCACCGATTTCTTGTAACAACTCGTCCGGCGTCTCTTCGATGACGCGTCGCTGGCGCTGCTGGCGCTTCTCGATGTACTCGGCGATGACCTCGTCATCCAGATCACTGCGCTGTGCGCCGGGGAGGGCCTCGGCCTCGAAGTCGCCGGCGGACTTGGTGGCGGCCAGTTGCCGGATCTCCTCGCCGCCGAGCGGGCGGTTCTCTGCGCCGACGCGGATGAGCACGCGCCCGTCAGCCAGCGAGTGCAGTTCGGGCGAGCGCGGGACGTTGATGGCATAAGCCGTGCCACGGCTCGTCTCGATCTGCTCCCAGCCGGCGACGACAGGTGGCCGGCACAATCGTTCGGCGGCGCGCAGCGCGTTCTCCAGCTCTTCGGGGTAAACGCCATTGAGCAGGCGGCCCTTCTCGTCGAGCCCGATGATGACCGAGCCGCCGTCGCTGTTGGCAAACGCGACGAGGCACTCGGCCAGCAGCTCGGGCGCGGCGTTGGGGAGGTAGGCCACCAGCGGGCCAGGCGGGCGAGGAAGGTTCATGCTGAGTCAAGCAGGCCGGAATAAGCGAGCGCCTGATCGGACCACTGAAGAGGCATTCGCGCGCTACTCCGTCTTCCCGTTGCTGCTGACCGCTGCCGCCGGCTCTTCCTGGGGCGCCTGCATTTCCGCTCGGCCATTCCTGCCCTTACCGTTCGCCTTCTCCTCGCCGGGGAGGGCGATGTCCTTCGCCGCCAGGCGCGCCACCGAGGCCACGCTGTCGCCCTCGCGCAAATGAATAAGCCGCGTGCCCATCGTGCTGCGTCCGCTCTGGCGCACCTCGGCCACTTTGAGCCGCAGCGCCTGACCGTTCGTAGTGATCAGGGTGATGTCGTCGTCCGCGTGCACCGCGCGCGCCGAGACGATACGGCCCGTGGTCTCCAGACTCTTCTGCGAAATTGTTTGCACGCCGCCGGTGGCGCGGCCCTTGGCCGGGTAATCCTCGAACGGCGTGCGCTTGCCGTAGCCGTGTGCGGTGACCACGAGTAATTCGCAGCCGGCCTCCACCACCTCCATGCTGGCCACGAAGTCGCCCTCTTCCAGGCGGATGGCGGTGACGCCGGCGGCGGTGCGGCCCATGGCGCGCACCTCGGTCTCCGCGTAGCGCAATGCCTGGCCCTTTTCGGTCACCACGATGATCTCGTCGTGGCCCGTCGTCAGCCGCACCCAGCCGAGCACGTCGCCCTCGTCCAGGCTGGTGGCGATGATGCCGGAGGGCCGCACCGCGGCGAATTCGCTCAGCGCGATGCGCTTGATGCGCCCGTGGCGGGTGACCATGGTGCAGTAATCGGCGTCGGCGAAGTCACGCACCGGCAGCACGGCGGTGATGCTCTCGCCCGGCGGGAGGTTGATGATGTTGGCCAGTGCCAGGCCCCGGTCGGCGCGGTCGGCCTCCGGGATCTGATAGGCCTTCTCGGAATAGACCTTGCCCTTGTCCGAGAAGAACAGGATCGTGTCGAGGGTGTGGGCCAGGAAGATGTATTGTACGGCGTCTTCCTCGCGCAGCTCCTGCCCGCGGCTGCCCGTGCCGCCGCGCGACTGGGCGCGGTACTTCTCCTGCGGCGTGCGCTTGATGTAGCCGCGTTGGGTGATGGAGATGAGCACCGGCTTGTTCTCGACCAAGTCTTCTTCCGTCATCTCCTCGCTGGCCTCGGCGGCGATCTGCGTGCGGCGGTCGTCGCCGTATTTCTCGGCCAGCTCGTTCAAGTCCGTCTTGATGAGGGCCAGAATCTTACGCGGGTTGGCCAGCAGGTCTTCCAGGTAGGCGATCTGCTCCAGCGTCTGCTTGTGCTCGTCCTCGATCTTCTGGCGTTCGAGGGCGGCCAGGCGGCGCAGTTGCATGTCGAGGATGGCCTGAGCCTGCACGTCGCTCAACTTGAAGCGCGCGATCAGCCGCTCCCGGGCAACCTCGGCATCCGCCGACTCGCGGATTGTTCGGATCACGTCATCCAGGTTGGCGAGGGCGATGAGCAGGCCCTCCAGGATGTGCGCGCGCCGGCGGGCCTTGTCCAGCTCGAATTCGGTGCGCCGGGTGATCACCTCGCGGCGGTGCTCGATGTAGGCCTGCAGCGCAGGCTTGAGGCGGAGCAGGCGCGGTTCGGCCCGGCCCGTCTCATCGCTTACCAGCGCCAGCATCTGTACGCCAAAGGTGGATTGCAGGGCCGTGTACTTGTAGAGCTGGTTGAGCACCTTGCGCGCCTGCGCGCCGCGCTTCAACTCGATGACGATGCTGATGCCGCGCCGGTCGCTCTCATCGCGCAGGTCGCTGATGGCGTCCAGCCGCTCCTCGCGCACCAGCTCGGCGATGCGCTCGATGAGGGCCGACTTGTTGACCAGATACGGCAGTTCGGTGATGACGATGCGCTGGCGGTTGCCGCTCATGTCTTCGATGTGGGCGACGCCGCGCACGACGATGCGGCCTTTGCCCTCGCCGTAGGCCGACTGGATGCCCTCGCGCCCGACGATGATGCCGCCGGTGGGGAAGTCCGGCCCCTTCACGAACTGCATCAGCTCCTCGACGCCGACTTCGTCAATCTCGTCGTAGCGATCAATCAGGTAGTTGATGGCGGCGGCCAGCTCGCGCAGGTTGTGCGGCGGGATGTTAGTGGCCATGCCGACAGCGATGCCGGTGGCGCCGTTGAGCAACAGGTTGGGCAGGCGCGCCGGCAGCACGCTCGGCTCCTGCAAACTGCCGTCGAAGTTGTCGGTGAAGTTGACGGTGTTCTTCTCGATGTCGGCCAGCAGCTCCTCGGCCATGCGCCCCAGGCGCGCTTCGGTGTAGCGCATGGCGGCGGGCGAGTCGCCATCCACCGAGCCGAAATTGCCCTGCCCGTCCACCAGCAGGTAGCGCATCGAGAAATCCTGCGCCATGCGGGCCATCGCGTCGTACACGGCGGCGTCGCCGTGTGGGTGGTACTTGCCCAGCACTTCGCCGACGATGCGGGCCGACTTCTTGTAGGCCGAGGTGGGCCGCAGGCCCATGTCGTGCATGGCGTACAGGATGCGACGCTGGACGGGCTTCAGGCCGTCGCGGGCGTCGGGCAGGGCGCGCGCCACGATCACGCTCATGGCGTAATCCAGGTAGGCGCTGCGCATCTGGTAATCAATGCTGATCTTTTGGATTTGACCCAGGTTCGGGTCAAGGTTGGGTTGATCCATAGACAGACTTTCTTTCAGGCGGCGACGGACGTCGGGGAGCGAAGGCGCAAAAATCGTGCAGGGACGCCCCGGCGTCAGGCTGCTCCTTAAGTTTACTCAACGCAGGGTAAACTTGCCAACCGGAGGGGGGTGCATTCCAGATTTTTGACCGCCCTTCGACCGCACGCCGCTCAACGAGCGGCGCTCTCCTGAGCGAAGCCGAAGGATCAGGGCGCAGCCTGCCACCTCGAAGCCGCCCTGCAGCGGCGATAGCCCGCGCAGGCGGCTGCGGTGTGGTTGCGGCAACTTCAGTCGCCGCCCACATTCCCCAACACCACAAACTCTGCCGTCTGGCCATCGGCGAGGACGACGGGCAGGCGTTGCTGGGTGTCCACGGCGTAGAAGCCGAGGCGCAGTTGGTACGCGCCGGAGGGCGGGCCGGGCGGAAGGCGCAGGCTGAGTTGATCCACGATGAGCTCATCCGGCCGCCAGCCGGTGGTGGGCCGCAGCTCGCCGACGGGCTGAGCGTCGTGCTGGGCGAAAATCCGATCGCCCTGATAGAGATGAACGAAGATTTTGTAAGGCGCTGCGGTCGGCGCGGTGGCGCGATAGGTGGCGCGCACCAGCAGCCGCTCGCCGGAGGCCGGCGTCGGCTCGAACACGTCCACGCGCTCCAGCACGCCCAGCTCATCGAAGCGCGCGTTCGGCTGCCAGGTCTCGAGCAGGCGGCCCGCCGGGGTGGCCCAATCCACCACACGCAGCGGGCCGAAGTGCCGCTCGGCCTCGTGAAAGAGGCTCGCTGCCAGCCAACCCTCGAACGCACGCTGCGGATCGAAGCGCGTCTCGTCCAGGAACACCGTGCGCACCATCGCGTAATCCGGCAACAGCGGCGGTAAGGTCTCCACCAGGAGATTCATTTGCCAGGGGTGTGGTGTAAAGACGACAGCTTGGTTGACGGCGCCCGGGCGTCCGATTATGAAGCTTGCCTGGTGCTGAGGGTAGGCGACCAGCAGCATCTGCGGCGTGGTCTCGGCCAGCAGTTGGTCATAGTGATCGAGTAAACCTTCCGGCGCCGGGAAGAGCGCGCCGAAGAGCGTGGGCGCGCCCGCCGCCTGGGTCGTGTAGCGGCGCAGGCGCAACGGTTTGGCTTCCCCCGGGCGCGCCCCCGGATTGCGCGCCGCGAAATCGCGTGCGACAAAGCCGGCCACGTCGGGCGCGTTAGGGTCGGCGTTGGGCGGCGCTTCGTCGAGCACGTAGACCGTGCGCCCCGCGGCGAAGGCGTTTTGTGCGTCGGCCCACGTCAGGTCGAGGGCGGCCTGCGCCCTCCAGACACGCGCTTCCACATAGCTGTTGGCTAATAACGTCTGCCAGGCCGTTCCCATAACAACGAGCGGCGGGCGCTGTGGGTCGGCCTCATAATCGCGGATCGTGTGCATCAGCTCGCGGAAGCCGACCCCCGAATAGGGGCCGGTAAGGTATTGGCGTTCGTCTATCGGCGGCAGAGCCGCGCGCGTGGGCGCGGTAACGAGGGTGTAGCTGTTCGTCAGTGTCAGCACGATGAGCAGGCCGACAGCGGCATTTGGGATCAAGTTGTTGCCATGGGCGTGGCGGTAGCGGTCGAAGGCGAGAGCGGCCAGCACGCAGACGGCGGGCGCGAGGAAGCCGGCGTAGCGCGGCAGCAGTTCGGCCCGCAGCGCCGCAAGCAGGGCGCTCAGCATGAGCAGCGTGGCTGCGCCGAGACTCACGCTCAACCGCACGCGCTCACTTAGCCGCTCTCGGCGCGACTGTACTGCGTCACGCAATTCCAGAACTAACGCGATCAGCGCCAACGCAGTGAGCGGCCAGCCGAAGTAAGGTGGAATCATGTCGGCCAGGCTGGAGAGCGCGCCGGGCAGCAGGCGCACCTGCTCTGCGACATCGCCCCGGCACAGCGCGGGCGGGCACTGCATCAATGTGGCCGTCGCGCCGAGCAGCACGCCGCCCGGTGCGCCGACGCGCGGCCCGAGCGCCAGCAGCCACAGCCCGGCGCTGACCGCCGCTGCCATACCGGCCAGCCCCAGGTGCGCGGCCAACCGCCGGCGCTCTCTCCACGACCTCGGCCAGAGCGCCCAGAGGAGAGCGGGGATGGCCAGGTAAAAGACGCCCTGCATCTTCGCCAGCGTCGCGCCGGTCAGGCTCAGGCCCAACGGCACGCTCCACCATTTGTTTTGCGTGCGCGCCAGCCGCCACGTCGCAAACACTGCCAGCGAACCGAAGGCGGTGGAGAGAGGGTCGGCCAGCGCCTGCCGCTCGTGGAAGAGCGCGTAGGGCAGCACGGCGTAGAGCAAACCGGCGATGTTGCCGGCCCACGGCCCGGCCAGCGCCCGTGCCAGCGCCAGGCAGACGGCGACGTTGATCAGCGACCACAGCGCCGTCGCCGCGCGCGTTAGCCACAGCGGCTCGGGCCCGAACGGATCGAACAGCGCGAACGCCGCGACCGCCAGCAAGCGCCCGTCCATCAAGATCGGGTAATCGGTCTCGCCGGCAGCGAACTGCCGCGCCCAGTTTAGGTGCGTGCCTTCGTCCACGAAAACCGGCGCGGCATAGAGGTTGACGAGGCGCAGCCAAAGGGCGAGCAGGAGGATGAGCAAAGACATGGGGCGGGCCATGGGCGGCGCTGATTTTACCCGTATTGCCGGGAACGAAATCGCTGCAACGGCAACGAAGCCGACTGGCGCCGGGCCTCGGCGTGGCGGATGTGGTTTCCATGACGTTTGACGCAAACCTCGGGCGGTGGTAAAACACACCTCCACCCATCTCTACGCGCGAGGACAAGATGAAGCTCCTGGGCCGCATTCTCGGTGTGCTGGGCAGCGTGCTCCTGCTGATCGTAATCGTGGTCGGCTTGTTTGCCGGCTACACCGTCACGCGCAGTTGGCCGCAGACGACAGGGACGATCCGAGCCGTCGGGTTGCGCAGCCCGGTCGAGATCATCCGCGACGCCAACGGCATTCCCCACATTTACGCCGACAACACACACGATCTGATGTTCGCCCAGGGCTTCGTCCACGCGCAGGACCGTTTCTGGCAGATGGACTTCTGGCGACACACCACCGCGGGCCGCCTCTCCGAGCTGGTGGGTCAGAGCCAGGTGGGAACCGATAAGTTCCTGCGCACCATCGGCTGGCGGCGCGTGGCCGAGCAGGAATATGCCCGGTCCGACGCCGAGATGAAGGCCGTGCTGGAGGCGTACGCCGCCGGCGTCAACGCCTACATCGGGGCACGCTCCTACGCCGACCTCGGGCTCGAATACTCGGCGCTGGCGCTCAACGGCTTCGACCCGACTCGAAAACCGGAGCCGTGGTCCCCCGTCGACTCGCTGGCCTGGGCCAAGGCCATGGCCTGGGATTTGGGCGGCAATATGGACGACGAGATTTACCGCGCCAATCTCTCTCAGTGGCTGGGCGCGGAAAGGGCCGCAGAGTTCCTGGTGGCTCCGCCCGGCAATCATCCGGTGATCCTGCCTTCACCGGCGATCAGCGGCCTGAAGCTCGACAACCTGCGCGCCCGCATCGCCGAGGTGCGCGCCCTTTTCGGCTCCGGCTTCGGCGACGAGCGTCGCGGCCTTGGCTCGAACAACTGGGTGATCGGCGGCGCGCGCAGCGAGACCGGCCGCCCTCTGCTCGCCAACGATCCGCACCTCGGCATTCAGATGCCGGCCATCTGGTACCTGGTGGGGCTGCATTGCCGGACGATCACGCCGGACTGCCCTTATAACGTCGCCGGCTACTCGCTGGCCGGCGACCCCGGGATCGTCATCGGCCACAACGATCGCATTGCCTGGGGCGTCACCAACGTCAACCCCGATGTGCAGGATCTGTTCATCGAGAAGATCAACCCGGCCAATCCCAACCAGTACGAGGTCAATGGCCAGTGGGTGGACATGACGCTGGTTGAAGAAACCATCAACGTGCTCAACGGCGAGTCGGTAACGGTGACGGTGCGTTACACGCGCAACGGCCCGATCCTCGACGACGTGTACGACTCGGGCGACCTGATCAAGAACGGTGTCACCGTCGGCGAGGTGACGTTGAACGAGCGCTATGCCCTCGCGCTGCGCTGGACGGCGCTGGAGCCGGGGCAGATCTTCCGCTCCGTCATGCGCCTCAATCGCGCCCGCAACTGGGAGGAGTTCCGTGAGGCCCTGCGCGATTGGTCGGTCCCGTCGCAGAACTTCGTCTATGCCGATGTGGACGGCAACATCGGTTACCAGATGCCCGGCAACGTGCCCATTCGCCGGCAGGGCGATGGCGCACAGCCCGTGCCCGGTTGGACGGATGATTATCAGTGGACGGGCTACATCCCCTTCGATGAGCTGCCCGTTGCCTACAACCCGCCGCAGGGCTACATTGCCTCCGCCAACCAGCCGGTGGTCGGGCCGGAGTATCCCTACCTGATCACGGCCACCGGCTTCGATATGGGCTATCGCGGCCAGCGCATCAATGAGCTGATCCAGGCCGATCCAAAAATCTCGATCGAGGATATGGCGAGCATTCAGGGCGACAACAAGAACCTGGGCGCGCAAGAGCTGTTGCCCTTCCTCTTCAACCTGAACTTCGACGACCCCGAGCTGGCGCGTGCGCAGGCGGCCCTGCGCGGCTGGGATTTTCAGATGCGGCTGGACTCGCAGCCGGCGGCCATCTATGCCGCGTTCCAGGCAGCGCTGACGCGCAACACCTTCTATGACGACCTGCCGGAAGACCTCCGGCCCGGCGCCGGCGATGAG
The DNA here is from genome assembly GCA_037442085.1 of Anaerolineae bacterium. Taxonomy (GTDB): domain Bacteria; phylum Chloroflexota; class Anaerolineae; order Anaerolineales; family UBA6663; genus JANWXR01. The sequence continues at coordinate 12,715 of JBBIQY010000040.1, read as the reverse complement.
ACTTGGGTGCGCTTCCGCCGGCTGGTGGTCGAGCCGTACAGCGCCTGGTGGGATGATCTTTCGACCCCCGCCAGCGAGAGCCGCGACGACATCCTGCGCCGGTCGCTGGCGGAGGGCGTCGCCTATCTCAAGGAGCGGCTCGGCGCATCGCCGAGCAGCTGGACGTGGGGACGGCTGCACACCTCCACCTTCAACAACCGCGTGTTCGGCAGCACAGCCTGGCCCGCGCCCATCCGCGCGCTGTTCAATCGCGGCCCGTTCGAGACCGCCGGTGGCACGTCCATCGTCAACGCCACCGGTTATAACATCCAGCGGCCCGACCCGTTCGCCGTCATCTCCGTCCCGTCCATGCGCCTGATCGTGGATGTGACCGACTTCGACCGGACGCGCGTCATCCACACCACCGGCCAATCCGGCCACCCGTACCACGCGCATTACATTGACTTCGCCGAGAAGTGGCGCAGGATCGAGTTTGTGCCCCTGCCGTTCACCGAGGCCGCTGTGCGCGCTGCCGCGCGGGAGACGCTGACGCTGAGGCCGTAGCAACAAAGGTGACTGTCACTCGGCAGCCGAGACTTGGAAGTGTTCGAGCCGCAATTGCCCGGTGACAGTCACCCGACCTCTCAATACCCCGCCTGCACATCCACCCGGTTCGGCAACGGCTCGCCGCGCGCCGCGGCGTTGAGCGTCTGCGCCAGTTCATCCACCAGCCGCTCATCGTGCTCGCGCACCAGATCAATGCGGTGCGGGCTGAGCACGACGTTCTCCAGCTCGTGAAACGGGAACTGTGACGGCGGCGTGTGCGCATACTCGGAGGGATCCTTCGGGTAGGTGTACCACACATCGAGGCCGGCGGCAGTCAGCGTCCCGTCCGTAAGCGCCTGGAAAAGGGCGGCCTCGTCAATGACCGGCCCGCGCCCCACGTTCACCAGGAAGGCGGGCCGCGCCAGCAGCCTCAGCGCCTCCGCGTCAATCAGGCCTTTAGTCTCTGCCGTCAGCGGCAGCGTGCAGATCAGGAGGCTGGCGCGCGGCAATACGCTTTTGAGTTCGCTCACGGGGAACACTTCGGCCGGATACGAAATGTTCGCCGGGCTGCTGGTGCGTTTGACGCCCAGGACGCGCATCCCCAGCGCGTGGCACATCTGGCCGACCAACTTCCCAATCGCGCCGAAGCCCAGCACCAGCACCGTCTTGCCGGACAGCAGAATGGACGAGCTGGGCCGATAACGCATCTCCCAGTTATGCCGGCGAAACGCGCGATCGGCGGGCAGCACGAACTTGGTCGCGGCCAGCAGCAGAGCCAGCGCGCCCTCGGCGGTGGGGATGGCCGGCCAGCGGCTGTTGTGCAGCGCGAGGTGTGGGAACTCCAACATCACCTGGCGCAGGCCGGGCGCGATGCCGGTATAGGGCACGATGACGGCGCGCAGTTGTGGGCTGGCCGTGAGGTGTGCACGCTCGACTGAGCCGGCTACAAGCAGGTGTGCGTCTGGCGCGACCTCCGGACCGCTGGTGAGCCGGATGTCCGGGCTGAGTTGTGTGCGCAGGGCTGCGATGACGGATGGCTCGAAGGTTTCGAGGAGGTGGACGATGAGGGTCATGCGGCTATTGAACCGCAAAGTGACGACTTCGTACAGACCCTCAGCGGGTAAAATCAACCGGCGATGCCGAAATCCCGAACCTCAAATCCCCACTCTCCCTTTCTCACCAACCCGCGCAACCCGGACGTTAGGCAGGTGCGCCAACTGCATCAGCGCAAGGTGCGCGATGAGACCGGGCTGTTCATCGTCGAAGGCATCCGGCACGTCGGCGAGGCAGTGGCCGCCGGCGCCCACATCGCCTACTTCTGTTACGCGCCCGATTTGCTCAAGAGCGAGTTCGCCCATGACCTGCTGGAGAAGCAGCGCCGCGCCGGCGCGCGCGTCTATGCCCTCGCGCCCGACATCTTCCGCTCCCTGGCAGACAAAGACAATCCCCAGGGGCTCCTGGCCGTCGTCAAACGTCCGCACCTGACCCTGGACGCCCTGGCCCCCGCCTCTCATCCCTGGCTGGTCGCCCTCGTCAGCCCGCAGGACCCCGGCAACATCGGCGCGGTGATGCGCACCATTGATGCGGTGGGCGCGAGCGGTCTGATCCTGCTCGACGGCGGCGCCGACCCCGGCCACCCGAACGCCGTGCGCGCCAGCCTGGGCGCGCTGTTCTGGATGCCGGTGGTGGCGGCGACGTTTACGGAGTTTGTGGCGTGGGTGCGGGCGCGGCGCTATCGCCTGGTTGGGACCTCGGAGAAGGCGGCAGTGGATTACCGCACCGCCGACTACACGCGTCCGCTCATCCTGCTGATGGGCAGCGAGCGCGAGGGCCTGACGCCTGCGCAAGAAGCCGCCTGCAACGTGCTGGTCCGCCTGCCGATGGTGGGCCGCGTTACCTCGCTCAACCTGGCCGTAGCGACCGGCGTGATGTTGTACGCGATGGGCGAGCGGGGCGACGGCAGTAGATGAATCTGATCAATCACGGATAGCGTTCACGCGCGCGGCGATTGCGTCGCGTCCTGCTCGGCCAGCAGCGCGCGGTGGGCCGGCAGGTCGAGGAACAGGCGCCGGCTGGGCTCATCCAGTGCGGCTGCCCGCGCACGAAGCTGTTCGCAGGCCTGTTGCAGAATCGCTGCCGCGCGTGGATCCTCCACGGCGCGCAACACCTGATAGCAGGTGAGATGCACGCGGGAAGGCTGTTCCACCGTCCCTTCCAACGGGCGGGTGGTCAAATGATTCAGAATGATCTCCGCCTGCTGGTGGGCGCGATCCAAGGCGCCGGTGGCCAGCGCCAGCTGCGCCAGGCCGGCCAGCGGCTCCAGCGCATCGTTGGGTTGTTCGAGTTTGCGGCGCAGGGCGAGCGCTTGCTCATAGGCTTCAGCCGCCTCGGTCAGGCGCTTCAGCCCCGCGAACGCGTGCCCCAGATGAGTGAGTGCGTGGGCTTGCAGGCTCTCGTCGCCCAGCGCGCATGCCAGTTCGAGCGCGTGCCGGGCGTGGTCGAGCGCCGCCTCATCATCCTGCCGGAGGTGCGCCAGCAGGGATTGTTGGGCGAGCACGAGGCCTTCGCCCTGTCGCTCACCGATCTCGCGACACACGGCCAGCGCGCGCGTCAGCTGGGCCTCAGCCTCCGCCAGCCGCCCCAGTTTCAAGTGCACCGTGCCGAGATTGGTGAAGGCCAGCCCCTCGCTGGAGCGGTCGCCGATTTCACTGCTCACGCGCAGGTACTCACGATAGTAATGCTCCGCCCGCAGATGGTCGCCACGCATATCTGCTAACAGGCCAAGGTTGTTCAGGGCAGTGCCCTCGCCGCGCCGATCGCCTGTCTTTTGATACAACAACATCGCTTCATGCAAATCGGCCTGTGCAGAAGTGAAATCGCCCAGACTATAGGCGACGCCAGCGAGGTTGTTCAACGCTCGGCCTTCACCGCGCAGATCGCCTGCCTGGCGATAGAGGGCAAGGGATTGCTCGAAGTGTGCGCGGGCTGTGGCAAAGTCGCTCTGGTAATAGGCGACGGCCCCCAGCTGGCGCAGGCAGTCCGCTTCCAGTTTGGGAAGGTCGTTGGCGCGGGCGAGCGTCAGAGCGCGGGCGAGGCGTTCTCGTGCAGAGGCGTAATCGCCCTGCTCGGCCAGGGCCATGCCGAGGTGCGTTTCGCCCGCCGCCGCCAAATCGGTGCGCTGGGCGGACTCTGCCAGCGAAACGGCCTGCTGCGCGGCAGCGCGGGCCAGGCCATAATCTCCGGTCGCCAGCGCCAAGCCTGCCTGCCGCAGCCTAGCCTCGGCGCGCCGGGCGTCGTCCTCGAGCGCCTCGGCCTGCTCGGCCATGGCCGCCACGGCCCGCGCCTGATTGTCACGCTCGCCGCGCAGATCATAGAGGGACTCGCATGCCGCCAGCACGCTGAAACGCGTCACCGCGTCCGGCGCAAGCCGCAGCGCGTCTGAGTAGTGGCGCAGAGCGTCTTCGTTAGCGAAGCGGGCGCGGGCCTGCTCCGCCGCCTTGAGCGAGTATTCCAGCGCCTTGTCTCCGGCCTCAGCCTGTTGATAGTGGTAGGCGAGCAGGCCGAAGACCTCGTCGAGGTGCCGGGCATGATGACGCTCCAGCGCGCGGGCCACAGCGTGATGCAGCGCGCGCCGGTCGGCTTTCAGCAGGGAGCGGTAGACGGCTTCGTGCAGCAGCGCATGGCGAAAGAGATACTCCCGCTCCGGCTCGGCCTGTGCCAGCTGGATGAGGCCCACATTCTCGAGCCAGGTGAGCTGGTCGTAAAGCGTCATTGGCCAGCGACCTGCTCAAGGATTTTCGCGGAGAACCGCCGTCCGATGACAGCGGCCACGCGCAGGGCGTGTCGCGCTTCCTCGGGTAGGTGGTCAATGCGTGCCATCAGCAGCCCGTGCAAAGTGTCGGGGACGTCCACGTTTTCGACGGTCTTCAACGCCACCCAGCGCCCGTCGCGCCGCGCGAGGCTGCCGCGGTCAATCAACATGCGAATAACCTCCTCGACGAAGAAGGGGTTGCCCTCGGCGCGCTGCAGAATAGCCTGCTGGACATGGGCCGGCAGGGACTCGATCTCCAGCAGGTTGGCCACCAGTTGCCGACTCTCCCTCTCGCTGAGCGGGCCGAGCGTTATCTCGGTGTAACGTTCGCCCAGCGACTCCCGAGCCGCCGTGACCCAGCGCCAGCCGGGCTGATCGCGGTCGGGCCGGCTGAGGGCACAGAACAGCACGGGCGAGAGGCGTGTCAGCGGCAACAGCTCGATGAGAAGTTCAATCGAGGCGGGGTCGGCCCACTGGAGGTCATCCAGGATGCAGACGAGCGGGCCGCGGCTCGCTCGCGCGCCCAGCAACACGCCCAGCGCGACGAGAGTGCGCGCCTGCAGCGCCTGTGGATCGAGCGCGGCCATCTGTTGCTGCGCCTCATCGGAGAGCGGCAACGAGAGCAGGTGCGCCAGAAAGGCATATCCTTCCACTCCCAGCGACTCGGTCAGTGCGCGTAGCGCGGCATCCAGCTCCGCCGCCTCGGCAGCGGTCGGCATGTTCAGCAGCGACTTCAGCAGATCAACCACGAGATGGTAGACGAGGCCCCGACCATAAGACAGGCAGCGGCCTTCGACAAAGCTGAGAAGGCGAGTGCTGGAAGTCGGCGACTTCTCGGCAGCGCTTTTCCATTCCGTGATGAGGCGGCTTTTGCCCAGGCCTGCCTCCCCCAGGATGGCGAACGCGCCTCCGCGGCCCGCTGCGAGGGCCTCACCTGCCCGGAGCAGGGCGGCCAGTTCGGCATTCCGGCCCACCATGCCGGCCTCCAGCCCCGGCAACCCGCGCACCTGGCCAGGCCGCGCCTTCTCGCGCAGCAGCTTGTAGATGGGCATCGGCTCGCTCTTGCCCTTCACGCGCACCGGTGGGAGCGGCTCGAATTCGAAAAGTGCCGAGGTCAGCCGGTAGGTGTCCGGCCCGACGAAGATCTCGCCGCGTTCGGACTCTCCTTCCAGCCGCGAGGCGACGTTGACTGCGTCGCCCATCACATCATATTGCTGCTGCTGTTGCGCACCGATGGCGCCGGCGATGACCAGCCCGGTGTTGATGCCGAAGTGCAGGCCGAGGTCGGTGCCATGGCGGGCGTTGAAGTCGCGCAGGCGGGCCGTCATCTCCAGCGCGGCGCGCAGGGCGCGCTCAGCGTCGTTTTCGTGGGCCGCCGGCGCGCCGAAGAGGGCCATGATCTCATCGCCGATGAATTTGTTGACCGTGCCATCGTATTTGTGGATGGCCGGCACCAGATCGTCGAAGCACGCATTCATCAGGCCGCGTACCTGCTCGGGGTCCATTTTCTCCGACATGGCCGTGAAACCGGAGATGTCGGCAAACATGATGGTGACGACTTTGCGCTCGCCCTCGAAAGACGGGGAGGCCAAGCCGGACTCGCTGCTGAGAGACCGGCGCAGTTCGGCGAGCTGTCGGTGCAGCGGCGCGAGGGCGGCGGCGGCCACGGCCTCGCCCAGGGCGGCGCGTTGCGCCTCCAGACCGGCGATGGCGGCTTCCAGTTGAGCGATCTGCTCGGCGGGTGTGGCCATGACTGTTGATTATTATATGTCGGCTGGGAAGGCGTTCTGAGGTCTCGCCAACCGCATGCGGGTTTTGCCCGCGCTTTCGTTGTTACTCGGGGCGGCGCCCGCCCCGCTGGCCAGCTGTGCCGCTGCCGAGAAGCGGCTCAGGTTGGGGCCAATCTCCGATGTGATAATCTCAGCCGCTGTCCGCGCCAAGCCCGGAATAGTGTCGAGCAGCGCGACTGTTTTCTCGCAGGGAGCGCCGCCGGCCTCAATCTTGGTGTTGAATCCGCGTCTATAATTGCCGTACGCTCGCCCCTGACGTCGGGCGCAAGCCGAAAATCGCAGCGCGGCGGGCAGGCTGAGCTGTGCGCCTCCACTTGAGCCTGTTCCTCCTCTCCACGGCCACCCTCGTCTTCGAGATCAATCTCACCCGTCTGTTCGCCGTCGCCCAGTTCTATCATTTCGCGTTCATGATCGTCAGCCTGGCCCTGCTGGGATTTGGCGCAAGCGGCACGGCGCTGGCGCTCGTCCCGGCGTGGGCGCAGCGGCAACGGGCCGACGAAGCCCTGAGCCGGTTCGGGTTGGCCTGCGGCCTGGGTATGTTGGGGTCGTACCTGTTCATCAACGGGCTGCCGTTCGATTCGTTCAGCATCGCCTGGGATCCGCGGCAGGCCGTCCTTCTTGTCGCGCATTACCTGGCTCTCACCTTGCCCTTTTTCTTCAGCGGCCTCGCCGTCGGAGTTCTGCTCACAGCCGCGCCGGGCGAGGCGGGCCGGACCTACGGCGTCAACCTGCTCGGCTCGGCGGCGGGGTGCGCGCTTGCGCTGGCGGCCCCTGCCTGGCTTGGCGGCGAGGGCGTGGTGACGTTGAGCGCCGCGCTGGCGGCATCGGCAGCGCTGATCCCTCTCGACCCGGCCGTTCCTGCCAGGTCGGCCCGGCTTGCCGGAGCGCTGGCCCTGGGTGTGCTCCTGTTCTGCTGCTACGATCTCGGCGCGCGGCTGGCCGGCTGGCCGACTGCGCAAGCGCTGGCGCTGCGTCTCTCACCGTACAAGAGCCTCTCCTACGCCCTGCAATTTCCGCAGGCCACGCTCATCTTTCAGGAGTGGAACGCCTTCTCACGCGTGGATGTGGTAGCGAGCCGGGGCATCCGCTCGCTGCCCGGGCTGAGCTATCGCTACCTGCGCCCGCCCCCGCCCGAACACGGCCTGTTCGTGGACGCCGACGAACTGAGTCCCATCGTCCTGCCTGGGGCCGATCCGCTGTTCGCCGAGTACCTCCCCGCCGCCATCGCCTTTCGACTACGGCCCGCTGCCGACGCCCTGATCCTCGAACCGCGCGGCGGGCTGGACGTGACCACCGCCCTGGCCCTCGGCGCGCGCCGCGTCACGGCGGTGGAGGCCAATCCTCTTATCGTGCAGGCCGCCCGGCATGTGTATGATGATCCGCGCGTGCGGACCGTGATCGAATCCGACCGCAGCTACCTCCAGCGCTCGACCGAACAGTATGAGGTGGTGGTGCTATCGCTTGCCACTTCCTATCACCCCATTCGTTCTGGCGCGTATAGCCTGGCCGAAGACTATCGTTACACCGTCGGATCGTTTCGAGATGCGCTCGCACGCTTGAAACCGGAGGGCCTTTTCGTCGTCACCCGCTGGCTGCAAAACCCGCCCAGCGAGGAATTGCGCGCGTTCGCGTTGGCCGTGACGGCGCTGGAGCGAAACGGCCTCGACCCGGCCGAACGGATCGTCGCCCTGCGCGGCTACAACACCGCCACCCTGCTCGTCAAAACTCAGCCCTTCACCGCTGCAGAACTTGGCGCGATCCGCGCCTTCGCCGCCGACCGCGCCTTCGACCTCATCTACGCCCCCGGCCTGCGCGCCGACGAGTCGAACCGTTACAACGTCCAGCCCGAGCCGGTTTACTATCAGACCTTCACCGCATTGCTCAACGCTGAGCCGCGCCAGGCCTGGTATGCGAGCTATCCCTTCGAGGTGACACCGCCCACCGATGACCACCCGTTCTTCGGTCACTTTTTCAAATGGTCACAGGCCGGGCAGGTGCTGGCCGAGCTGGGCTGGACGTGGCAGCCGTTCGGCGGCGCGGGCTACTTCGTGCTGCTGGCGCTGTTGGCGCTGGCGCTCGCGCTGGCGACGGGGCTGATGCTGTTGCCGGTGGTGGCGAGACGACTATTGCCGCCCCGCCCTGCGACCGGCGCTGGCGGCGCCCCTTCGCTCCCGGCGCTGATCTACTTCGGCCTGATCGGTCTGGCGTTTCTGCTCGTGGAAATTCCTCTGATCCAGCAATTCATCCTCTACCTTGGCCAGCCGGCCTATGCGGTGACGGCGGTGCTGTTCACCCTGCTGTTTTTTTCGGGGATCGGCAGCCGGCTCTCGACGCGCCTCCCGCACCAGCCCGCGCTGGGGGGACTGGTTGCGCTCGCCTTCGGCCTGCCGTTTTTCCTGCCGCGCATTTTCGATCTCACCCTCGGGCTTGCCTTTCCGCTACGGCTTGGACTGAGCGTTGTGCTCCTCGCGCCGCTGGGGGTGTTCATGGGCCTTCCGTTTCCGAAGGGGATTGCCTGGCTGCTGGAGCGGGAGGGAGAGAGGCGCCAGCTTCCCGACGCCTCGGCGGCTGTGCCTTATGCCTGGGCGGTGAACGGCGCGATGTCGGTCGTATCGTCGGTTATCGCCGCGTTGCTGGCGTTGTCGTTCGGATTCAGCTGGGCGCTGTTCGTCGGCGCGTCCTGTTACGCCGGCGCCTGGCTCACGGTGATCGCTTGCCCGGCTCGATCCCCGTCCCCTCCCCAGTGAGCGGCACGAAGGCCACCCCCCCGAGGTCGTACGCCTTCAGTTCCCCGCCCTCGTTCACGAACTTCCACAAACTCTGGTAGCCGCCCGGCGGGCCGATGGGGATGACGAGGCGGCCGCCTTCGGCGAGCTGCGCGGCAAGGGGCGCCGGCAGGTGATCGGGCGCGGCGGTGACGATGATGGCATCGAACGGCGCCTGTTCCGGCCAGCCGTAGTAGCCGTCGCCCTGCCTGACCTGGACCCGGAGGTAGCCCAGCGACTGCAACCGGGCGGCGGCGCTCTCGGCCAGTTCGGGGATGATCTCGATGCTGTACACGTCCACATAGCCGAGCTGAGCGAGCACGGCGGCCTGATAGCCGGAGCCGGTGCCGATCTCCAATACCTTGTCACCCGCTTTGAGTTCGAGCAGTTCGGTCATCCAGGCGACAATGTACGGTTGCGAGATCGTCTGCCCATAGCCGATGGGCAGGGGGTGATCGCCATAAGCCCGGTTCAGATACTCTGCGGGGACGAAGGCGTGGCGCGGCACGTCGCGCATCGCGCCCAGCACGTCGGGGTTGGTGACGCCGCGCGCCTCGATGGTCGTGGCTACCATGAGAAAGCGCTCTTCGGCAAACGGGTCGTCGGTCGGTGTGGGGGCGGCCGGCGCGGCTGCCTCGATTGCGGTGGTGGCGGTTGCCGTCGGCAGGGAAGGGGTATCGGGCGCGACGGTGGCAGTCGGCGGCGCGGCGCAGGCGGCTGCCAGCAGGACGAGGCCGAGGAAGCGCAGACTGCAAAGTGCCATTGGGGCGCTACTTTCGCTGATAGGTCCCCATCAACTGTCCGTCGGCCAGGATGTGGCCGCGCATCGCGCGCTCGACCTCCTGCTTGGTGGCACGCGCCGGGAGGTTGAGTTCCGTATCGAGCGCATACAGTTTGAAGAAGTAACGATGCGGCCGGCCGCGCGGCGGGCAGGGGCCCCCGTAACCAAGGCGGCCGAAGTCGTTGCGGCCCTGTCGCCCGCCCCCGGCCACGGTTTCGGCGGGTGGCACGCCCTCGGGCAGTTCGGTTGTGCTTGCCGGGAGGTTGTAGAGCACCCAGTGCACCCACGTCCCAGCGGGGGCGTCGGGGTCGTCGGCGATGAGGGCAAAACTGCGCATGCCCTCTGGCGCGCCGCTCCACATCAGCGGCGGAGAAACGTCTCGACCGTCGCAGGTGTACTTGGCCGGAATGGGCGCCCCCTCGGTGAAAGCGGTGCTGGCGATTTGCAGGGGCATGGCGGCCTCCTTTCCACGCGATGCCCTGATTGTACTGCGGACTGGAGCGTGAAGGAACGGCGCAGTTATGTGGGTTGATCTATGGCCGTTGTGGTCGAACACGCCGCCAACACATCTTTGAGCGGGGCGGCCGCCAGAATTTTGGGGCGCGGCCGGCCGGAGTCGTCGGGCCAGCGCACCAGGCGGATTTCGCCCTCGGCCAGCTCGAGGCCGGTGATGTCGCCATCGAGGTAGCAGCAACAGCCGGTGTTGAAGTAGCAGGGCTTCGCCATCGGTCGCGCCTCGCCCTCCGGGCCGGGCGCGTTGGAGTCCTGCGCGCGCGTCCACTCCAGCTCGGCGGCCAGGCGGGCCACCGCCGCCCGCTCGCGTTTATCGGCGCGGTGGTGATCCGTGGCCCGTGTGGCGGCGTTGAGCCGCTCCAGCTCGCGCTCCAGTTGCTCGGAGCGCGTCTGCGACTTGAAGACCGGGCGATGTGTGTGCCCGGCGATGAGCACCAGGCCGCTCTGCCGCTCCGCCCAGGAATACAGGGCGATGTTGTGCTTCTCGCGCAGTTGCCAGTCCTTGGCCGGGGTGTTGAGCGAGATGCGCAACAGGCGCTGGACGGGCCGCCATACCCAGCGCACCACCCAGCGCGAGAGCCAGGCGAGGTGGTCGCTGGTGGCGTCGCCCTGGTGGCCGTGCAGCAGGAAGAGTGTGCCCAACTCCTCCAGGCCGTCGCTCACCATCAGGCGCACGCTCTCCGCCACGGGCAGCGCCTCGCCGAAAAACGGCGTCAGGTAACGGGCCACCACGTCCGGGTTGTTCCAGTCATCGTCGTGATTGCCCCACACACGCAGGTAACGGCCCGCCTTGTGGAAGCGACCCTCCAGCGTGAGCGAGTGCGCGTATGCGCGCGTCACCGCACCGGGGAATTCCTCCCACAACTCTTCCACGTCGCCCAGCACCACCAGCGTGTAGCCGAGGCGATCGTAGTAGGCCAGCGCCGCGTTGTAGGCGCGTTCACTGCGCAGGAAATCGTCGGCGCCATTGCGCGCGCCGCGATGCTGGTCGGAGAAGATGATCAGCCGGTCGGCATACATGTCAAAGCGGTGGGCCGGCTGCTTGTGTGCGCGCGCATAAGCCGCGTCGAGGGCGGTGGCCACCCGGCGGTTGTAGTCGGCGTCGGTCATAGGGATTGGATGGGTGCCTGAGGCGGTTTGCCGATTTGTGTGTAATTTCGTAGGCGCGGCTCTCAGACCCGCGCCTACAGGCCGAATTACACAATTTTCGGCATACGGCCCTGAACGGAGTCGGTCGCCTCCGAGACCTGCATGGTACCACCGGTAACGGTGATGTGCGAACCGGCGTGCGCCCTGTGGTGCGCGGCCTCGCCTCGGAACAGGAAGGCGCGCAGCCGGGTGAAGCCCTGGCTGAGCCTCCTCGGCTGCAGCGCGCGGTCTGAATCGAAATAGGCGATGTCGGTGCGCCGGCTGGGCACGAGGCGTTGGGCCACGGTGGGGAAGGGCAATGCGGCGTAACGCCGCAGCACCTCCGCCCAGCTTGCCTGGCTGTGTGCCGCGCCGATTTGCAGGCTACGCCCACCCCAGGCCTGTTGCTGTCCGTCGTAGCCGGAGAATTTGAGCACCCAGTGGTCGCGGTCGGCCTCGAAGCGTGCGATGTCCCGTGGCGTGAGCAGGACGGTCTCCGGCAGACAGCGGTCGAGGACGGCCAGCGTGCCGGCGTCGAGCCGAGCGCGCACGCCGGGCAGGCGCGCCGCCACCAGCGCCGCTTTGCTGTCGAGGTAAAAGGCCGGCGGGTTGAGGAAGACGGCGCCCTGCGACTCCCAGCGTTGGAAGGCGGCCAGGCGCTCCGGCGCGAAGTTCTCCAGATAGCCGAAGCGAAAGATAACGGTGTCCTTCGCGTCCTCGGGCCAGTCGTCACGCCAGAACCGAAGCAGGCCATGTGTGCGCAGGCGGGCGAGCAGGTCGTCGTCCCAGGCCGAAGGCTTGGCGCGCACGCCGAACATGGGGGGCTGCCAGCGCTGGCCGGCGCGGAACTCGCGCGCCAAGGTTTGCAGCGGCAGATCATAGAGCACGCGGGCGCGCACGCCGTGCTCGGCCAGGGCGCGGCAGAAGGCCAGCTGCTCGATGAGGAACTCACTCCACTGCTGAGCGCCGACGAAGAGCAGTTCGCGCCCGGCCAGCGTGCTCCCGGTTGCAAACAGTTGCGCGAAGGCGCGCGCCAGGTCCGGCTCGAGGCCGTAGCCGACCTGCATGGCGTGGACGAAGCCCTGCGCGGCGGGGCATATCTCCAGTTCGGTCGCAACCAGGCGCAGGCCGGCCTCGTCCGTGTCGCAGAGCTGGAAGTCGGGGCGCAGCGAGAGCACGGGCGCGCGGCTGGTGAAGGCGGTTTGCCGATTTGTGTGTAATTTCGTAGGCGCGGCTCTCAGACCCGCGCCTACAGGCCGAATTACACAATTAGGAGTTACGCACTTGCCATAAGTCGGGTACACTGCGGGTATGAACCCGCCCAAGTGTGACGAACTCGACTACATTCATTTTCTGATTGCCACGCAGAAGGTCTTCAGCAACACCGAAGCCGCTCGGTGCC